>CAKUUG010000015.1 GCA_934692665.1 uncultured Candidatus Melainabacteria bacterium
CTTTAATTTTCTTTCTAACAGTACGAGGAAGCCAGTCAGAAGACCTTATTCTATCTATTATAGTACCTCTGATACGCATAAGCGCATAAGATTCAAACTTGGCACCTTTCGAGGGATGATATTTTTCAATAGCATCAATGAGTCCTTCGATTCCAAAAGAAACAACATCATCAAAAGAAAAAGAAGGTGGCAAATTCACTTTAACTCTACCCACTACGTATTTTGCAAGATATACATATTGCAAAATCAATTTATCTCTGATATCTTTTAGGGTTTTGTCCTTTAAATATATATCCCAAAGCTCAGCCAATTCATCATCTGGCAACCTTTGTATTTTTTTGTACGAATCTATGTCGGATATTTGGCTCATTTTAAAGTGTTAGTTATCCCCAGTGTCTTAATATTACTTAATCATTTTTGCAAAAATAAGCAGAAAAACCATCATCTATATACATGATGATGGTTTTTAAAAAATTTAGTTATTTGGTAAATTTTTACTTATATTTTTTTTGGCAGCTTCAATATTTTTCATATTTTTGTTAATTGCTTTTAATTCACTTTTCAATGCTTTACAATTTTGAATAGCTGCTTGTTTTTCTGCCAAAGCCGAGTTATATTTGTCTGTAACTTCGGTCAACTCTTGTCTAAGTTCAACTTGTGCATCATCAAGATTTACTATAGCACTAGAAAATTTTTGTTCTTTGATAGAAGTTTTTGCATAAGCAGAAGTTGTAGAATTTACATTTGTTGTATTTTGAGAAGTTGTTTTTGTAGAAGTTATTGCAGGTGCAAGTTTAACCTCTGTAGCATTACCCATTGAATCAAAAACTGTTTCAGCTGCATTTACTGATCCTATTAGTGACAAAAACATTGCAAAAAAAACTATATTTTTTTTCATATTATCCTCCAAAAAAATTCTACCTAATGTAATTTTACTTGAATTTAACTTCAAACGTCAAACAAAATAAGAATAATTCAACTTTTTATTTGAGAAAAATCGGGGTTTTTGCCCCGATTTTTTAGTTAGTCTTTATATCATTAGCCAGATTTTTTGCAATTTCGTCAATTTCTGAGCTTTGAGATTTTTTGAGCGTGGATTTTAGAGTGATTTTATTTTCTAAAATTTTACTGTTTTTCATTTTTTCTATTTTACTTTTTAGCGTTTCACCGCAATTACAAGCCCAAGAACCATTTTCGATTATAGCATAAGTTCTGTTTTGCAAATTGTGTTTAATCAAGTTGTTAACAAAATTGTCCATCGTAACAAATACTTCATTGTTGTATGTAGTTGTTGCAAGGAGAATATGTGAGTATTTAAAGCACTGTGCCAAAACCTCAGAACTATCCGATTGCGAAATATTGTATGTCTTTATGTTTTTGATGCCGTTTTGAGCCAACTTCACTGCCACGACATCAGCAGCGTTTTGCGTGCCACCATAAACACTACTATAAACAACAAGGCAAGATTTAATTTCCGGTGTATAGTTTGCCCAAAGAACGTATTTTTCGAATAATTCTTTTATTTTTGATTTTAAAATCACACCATGCAAAGGACAAATCATTTTTATGTCCAGATTTTTTGCTTTGTTTAGTAATGCATTTGTTTGCACGCCGTATTTTCCTACGATATTTGTATAATATCTTCTATATTCATCAATATTTAGTTCAGTATCTTCGTCAAATAAATTTTATCAGTTGCATCGTATGTAACCATAACTTCCGGCCAGTGAACCATAGGTGCCATAACAAAAACAAGATTATGTTTTCCTGTATTTATAGAATCATTTTCTTTTACAATATGAAAGTTATTTTCTATATCTATATCAAAATCGAAAAACTGAAACAACATTTGTTTTAATTTTTGATTGCAGACGATTTTTACATTCGGGAATTTTTCTATAACGTCTTTTATTAATGCACTGTGGTCAGGCTCAATGTGGTTAATTACAAAGTAATCCAGACTTTTGCCATTTAGCAAATAAAGCAAATTATCGAAAAATTGTCCAAAACATGACTTGTCAACAGTATCAAAAAGTACAGTTTTTTCATCGTTTAAAAAATATGAATTGTAACTAACACCATCTTTTACAGGGTAAACGCTCTCAAAAAGTGCAATTCTTCTATCGTTGCAGCCAATATAATAGTAGTCATTATTTATTTGTTGAATGTTGTACATATTTTACCTCCCGATCAATATACAATTTCGAGTTTTGAACCGTTTTGTGTTTTTATTGCAACGATTTGATTTTGTATTCTGTTTTTTAATTCTTCAACATGGGAAATTATGCCAATCTGTCGTTTTGAATTTGATAATTCAGAAATAACATTTATAGCAAGTTCCAACGACTCAGAATCCAAAGTACCAAACCCTTCATCAATAAAAAGAGTATCGATATTTATTATACCAGAAATATTTGCAACGCAATCAGAAAGCCCCAATGCCAGAGAAAGTGCGGCTTTGAAAGATTCACCACCGGAAAGAGTCTTTGTTGCACGCTTTTTAAAAGTATAAAAATCCATAACATCCAACTCGAGAGCAGTTTTTGAAACCAAATTGTCAATTTCTGTTTTTCTTTGCAAAATATAGCGATTATTTGTCATCCTTTTAAAATGTTTGTTTGCTTCATACAAAACCATATCCAAATAATACCCTTGTATATATTGTTCGAAAGTGATTTTTGCCTTGTTTGCCATGTTTCCATTTGCCATTTCGGAAAGGACTTTATATTCTTTGTACATTTTTTCATTTTGCAAAAATTCATTATATTTTTTTTCAATTTTATAAATCAAATCACAATTCAAACTTTTCTTTGCAGAAATGTTTTCAAGTTCTATTTGCAAATTTTTTAAAGAAATTTCAAGCTCATTTTTCTTTTGTTCGACAACAGAAAAAGTATTTACATCGATATTTTTTTGTTCGTCAATTTGCGAATTCAACAATTCAATATTTGATTTCAGTTTTTGAATTTTTGTATTAAAAATATTATAGTTTTCTTCTGTTTTTTTGATATTATTTTCAAGAATTTTTAGAGAATCTGATGTTGTTTTATATTCTTCTTTTAGAGTTTTAGTATCAGTTTTAATATCTTTTTTAAGGGTTTCAATTTTTGATATGATAGAAGAAACTTCAAAAAGAATTTTTTCCTTTTCTGATGAATTCAGTTCTAATTCATCTTCTGTTTTTTTAATTTCTTTATTGTAATCTATATTTTTAACGTTTTGAAAATCGATATCATTTTCATCAAATTCTATACCAAAACGTGTTTTTAAATTTTCAAAATTTTCTTTCAAATTGCTCAAAGAAGAATTTATTTTTCCGCATTCGAGAGATAAATCAGCAAGATTATTTTGCAAAAAATTCAATTCGTTTTTTTGTTTATCCAATTTTTCTTTTGAAACATCCGAGTCATTTATTTTGGCAGGATTTGGGTGAATTTTTGAGCCACAAACAGGACAGGGGGTATCTTCTTTTAAATCTTTTGCCAAAATTCCCGCCTGAATAGACAAATACATATTATACAAAAAATCGAATTCGTTTTTTTTATTTTGAACAAGTATTTTAAAATCTTCAAATTCTTTTTGTTTTAAAGACAAAGTTTCTTTCGTGTCTAAAATTTTTAAGTAAGAATTTTTTAAAAAATCATTTTTTAAATTCAAAAGTTTTGAATTTAATTTTTGAAAATTTTCTGCGTTTTTATTTTTCTTTTTATCTAAAATAAGAAATTTTTCGTTTTCAATTTCTATTTCTTCAATTTTTTCGATATCTGATTTTAGGTCATTTATTTTTGTTTTTAAAAAATCTTTTTGTTTGTTTTTTTCATCCAAATGCTTGTATTCATTTTCTATTGGCAAAAATTGCTGTCCTAAAATCGAGAGTTCCTTTTCGAATTTTTCTTTATTTTCCAAAAGATTTTGTTTGGTTTTGATGTTTTCAAGAATTTTATTATATTCTATAAATTCTTTTTGAATATTTGATAATTTTTTGTTTTTTGCTTCATAATGTTTTGAATCTATTGAATTTTCGTTTTTTATTTTTAAAATAAATTCATCAAAAGAATTTAATTCACCAAATTTTTGGTAATTGTTTTTCAAATCATTAATTTCAATATCTTCTGACGAAATCTGTGCAATATACTGCAGAATTGAATTTTTATCCAAATTGTACTTGTTTTTATATGACAAAAATTCGTCTTTTAATTTTGACGCTAAATCTAAGTATTTTTGCGTTTTGAATATTGTTCTAAAAATTTTACTTCTTGTTTGTGTATCTGAATTCAAAAGTTTCAAAAATTCGCCTTGAGCCAAAAGTGCAATTTGCGAAAATTGTTCAGCATTAATTCCTAAAATTTCATTTATCAGTTTTTTTACTTCATCGTTTTTTGTAATTATTTTTCTATCAGGAAGATAAAATTCAACACATGATGGAACTTCTCTATATCCTTCGCCTTTTAGTTTTTTTCTCAAGTATGAAGGAGTGCGAAGAATTTTGTACTCTTCCCCATTAAACAAAAACGAAAATTCGACAAATGTTTTTGTGTCATCTTTTGCAAAATGACTCCTAAACGAGTCTTTTTCTCTTAAACTGCCTGAAGCACAATCAAACAAAGCATAACAAATACCATCAAAAATCGTTGTTTTGCCGGAACCTGTTGCACCATTAATCAAGTACAAATTCCCCAATTTTTCAAAAGGAATTTCAACCCTATCAGGATATGCACCGAATGCTTGCATTGTTAGTTTTATTGGTCGCATTAGGATTCTCCTTTTGAATTTATTATATTTTTTAGAATTTCTTTTTTACTTTCGTCGATTTCTTTTTCAGATTGAAGTTTATAAAAATCCTCAAAATGTTCAAGGATTGTTTTTGTTTTTGTATTTTTCAAATTAAATATATTATTTGAATTTCTTGTAAAAATATTGTCAAAATCAAGAAGCATAATATTGGAATAAATCGAAGCC
Organism: uncultured Candidatus Melainabacteria bacterium; assembly: GCA_934692665.1. Lineage (GTDB taxonomy): Bacteria > Cyanobacteriota > Vampirovibrionia > Gastranaerophilales > Gastranaerophilaceae > RUG14156. The sequence goes on from CAKUUG010000015.1 coordinate 4,960, forward strand.
AATTTCTTTTTTGCATCGATTACTTCTTCGTCTTTTAAAACAAAGTGAATATAGTCATCTGTTTTTATTTTTGAATAAAAGTCTTTGTTTAAAAATTCTTCTATAAAACCTTTGTACTCTTTCATTTCGTGGAGAAAATCAATTTTTTCAAATAAAATATTTACTTCTTTTTTGTCTTTTATATCAACTATTGTGAAAAGTTTTTTTTGATTTATTTCTGAAAAAGAATACTTCAACAACGAACCGGCGTAGCGAATTTTTTCTTTCCCTATTTTTTGAGGGCAATGCAAATGCCCTAATGCGACATAATCAAAATCATCAAAAATTTTAGACATCACAACATCAATACTACCAACTGATTTTTCTTCGCTATCTGATTGTATACATTCGTTTTCAAAATCAGAAACAAACTGGTGTGCAACCAGAATGTTAAATTTTTCTTTATTTAAAACTGTATTTTCAATTACCGTTTTAATCGCATCAGTGTAGTTGTTTATTTCCGCTTTTGGGTAGAATTTTCTAATTATTGCAGGGTATAAATAAGGCAAAAGAAAAACATCTACATTATTTTCAAGCTCAAATTTTTCTAATTTTCCATTAAAAGTATTTGAAAAATAGATATTATTCTTTTGGAGCAATTTGGAAAGATAAGAAAGCCTTTCTAAATTGTCATGGTTGCCTGAAATAATGAATATTTTTTTATTTCTTTTTTCTATTTCGACCAAAAAATCGCTAAACACCTCTAGTGCCGAAATAGATGGTATAGGTCTATCAAAAACATCTCCCGCAATGACAACAAAATCAATATCATCTCTATCTATCAAGTTCAATGCTTGAAAAAGAGCATTTCTTTGTTCTTGTATCATTGAGATATCGTTTACTTTTTTTCCTATGTGCAAATCAGCCAAATGTAAAAATTTCATTTTTATTCAAAATACCCAATGTAATCCAGATTTCTATACAACTCGCAATAATCAAGCCCAAAACCGACAATAAATTTATCATCTATATCGAATGCAGAAAAATCAGGAACGACATCATATTTTCTGGCACATTTTTTATCAAATAATACTGCCAACTTTACATCTTTTGCTTTGCATTTGTGTTTTATAAATTTCAATAAAAAGTCAAGCGTAAGGCCGGTATCAACAATATCTTCTACAACTAAAACATTTTTATCTTCAAATTTTGGCAAATTAATATTAAAAGATTTTATTTGTCCTGTTGAATGCTGATTGTTTCCATAACTGGATAAAGACACAAACTCCATTTTTACAGGCATTTTCAGGTGTTTAGACAGTTCTGTAAAAAACATTACAGCACCTCTTAAAACGCAAATCAAATTCAAAACTTCATTGTTGTCATAACAAGAGTTTATTTCAGATGCGACTTGCACAATCCTTTCTTTTAGCTGTTTTGAATCTATAAGAACTTTTAAATCTTTAATATCTTTTTCCATTTTTACCTTTTTTCTATAAATATCATTTTTCTTCTTGTTCTTAAAAAACAATTTTGATTAAGCGAAGTTTTTGAACATTTGTTTTGCATAATAAAATCATCATACATCAAAAGATTTTTTCTATTTCTATATTTCAGATAACCGCCAATAAAGTCATTTAAAATCTCAAGACGCATTTCTTGTTTTAAATTTGTGTATTTTTCATAAAAAATTTTGTCTTCTTTAAAAATTTCTTGTTTTGTTTTTTCTATTTCTTTTTGAATAATTTTCGAAGATTGAATAGAATTCAGAATCAAATTATTTATAGAATCTATATACTTTGGATTTATTTCTTCAAAAATAGGAAGAATTTTGTTTCTTATCAGATTTCTTTTGTATTTTGAATCTTCATTAGAACTATCAATTTTGTAATTGAGGTTATTTTTTTCTAAATAATCATAAATTTCTTTTTTTGTAATATCTAAAAGCGGCCTATAATAAATATCTCTGACTTTTGGAATAGCACAAAGACCGGCAATAGAAGTGCCTTTTATTATTCTATAAACAAGAGTTTCTATGTTGTCATTTTTATTGTGTGCTAAAAATACGAATTTTGAATCGTATTTTATAGCTGCTTTTTCAAAAAATTCGTAGCGTAATTGTCTTGCAATCTCTTCAGTTTTTTTTGTATTTTCATTAGCTTTTCCGATTTCAAACGAAAAACCAAAATCATTAGCGAATTTTTCGGTAAATTTTTCTTCTTCGTTTGCTTCTTTTCTCCAGCCATGGTTAAAATAAGCCAAAATTACATCAAGATTGTATTTTTCTTTTACTTTTGAAAACAAATGAGCAAGACATACGCTGTCAGGCCCTGCTGAAAACCCGACAATTACTTTTGTGTCTTTAATTTTATTATTTAATAAAAAATTTTCTAAAACTTCTTGCATTTGCTACAGTATCGGCAAATCACCTTTTACATCAGCGACTTGTGCTCCGTCCAAATTAAATACTTCTGCAAGAGCTTTTATTGCTGCTTGTGAGTATTTTTTTTCAATTAAACAGCTAATTTTAATCTCACTTGTAGAAATCATTTTGATATTTATTTTGTTTTGAGCTAATGTATCAAACATTTTTGCTGCAATACCGGGTCTGTCTATCATGCCTGCACCAACAATAGACACTTTTGCAATATCTTCATCAATAAAGATGTTTGTTGCAGAAAGAATAGAAGAAATTTTGTCTTTTATTGAATTAAATTTGTCAAAATCTTCTTTTGCAATAGTAAATGCTATGTCGTTTGTATTTTTAGAATTTCTTGCATAAGACTGAATAATCATATCAACGCTCAAATTGTGTTCAGCAAGCAAATTAAACAAACGAGCAGCATTACCCGGTTCATCTACGATATCACAAATAACTATTCTCAATTGCGACTTGTCACTGGCAACACCTGTAACAGGTTTTGTTAATTCCATTTCATCAACTCCTATTATTAAAGTTCCTAAATCATCGAGTTTAAAAGAGCTTCTGACTCTCATTGGCATGTTGTGTAATTTTGCTGTTTCAACAGAACGAGGGTGAAGAACGTTAGCACCTACTCTAGCCAATTCCAGCATTTCTTCATAAGATATTTTGGATAATTTTTGTGCAGTTTCTACTATTCTGGGGTCAGTCGTATAGACACCTTCCACATCAGAATATATATCACACCTATCGGCATTTAAAGCACAAGCCAGAGCAACAGCCGTTGTATCAGAGCCGCCTCTACCGAGTGTAGTTATTTCATTGTTTCCACAAACACCTTGGAATCCTGCAACGATTACAATTTCATCATCATTCAAATGAGCTTTCATATTTGTTGTATCAATATCAACAATTCTAGCCCTCATGTGACAATCTTCTGTTTTAATTCCCGCTTGTAGACCGGTCATGCTGACTGCTCTATAGCCCATTTCATTAATTGCCATTGCAAGCAAAGACATAGAAATTTGTTCTCCGGTAGACATTAACATATCCATTTCTCTTTCTGACGGAGAAGAAGTTATTTCTTTTGCCATTTTAACCAAATTGTCTGTAGTGTGTCCCATTGCAGAGACAACAACGACAACGGAGTTTCCGTTTTTCTTTTCTTTAATAACGGCGTTTGCTACGTTTTTTATTTTTTCTATATCAGCGACGGAAGTACCGCCAAATTTTTGAACAATAAGTCCCATTTATACCTCTTTTTTAAGGATTTTGCATTATTGATTGCTTCGTTACAGACACAATATGATTTTCACCATATTTCTCAAGTATTTTATCACAAATTTCAATTATTGTTAATTTTAAATTTTCATTTTTTCCGTCTTGGTATATTTTTGTCAAAATTAACAATTTTAACATCAAATAATCTTTTTCTTGCGAATTTTCATCAATATATTTGTTTAGGTTTTCGAGTGCTTTGTTTGGTTTGTCCAGTTTCAAATAGCATTCAGAAATTGCCATTTGAGGTTTTTTATCGGAATCATCCAATTTGTAGGAATTTTCAAATCTTTCCATCGCACGATAATATTCTCCGCTTTGCATCAAAACCAGTCCATATTTAAAATTCATACAGGGATCATTTTTATCTATTTCCCAAGCTGTTCTTGCATATCTGATTGCTTTTGTTTTGCTTTCTTCTTTGTTTTCTTCTTTTTTTAAATACTCAAGAGAAAGATTAATAAGGCTGTTTTTGTCGTTTTTGTCATATTCAATCGCTTTTAGCCAGTATTTTATAGCTTTATCTTTTTCATTTAATGCATCATAAGAAAGTGCAATATTACTATATGCTTTTATAAGATTTTTATCCAGAGTTACCGCTCTTTTGAAATTGTCTATTGCTTCATCAAATATTTGTTGTTTAAACAATATCTGCCCCAAATTAAAATAACAAGAAGCAGAATTTTTGTCATTCGACAAAACTTTTTTGATACAGTCTTTCGCATCATCAAGTTTGTTTAATTTTATTAAAGAATTTGCAAGAGCATTGTATACACAATTTTGACCATCGTCCAATTCTATAGACTTTTTGAATTTTTCAACCGATTCTTCAAAAAAATTGTAATACTGCAAAGACAAAGCCCAAGAATTGTAAAATCGCCAATCTTTTTTTATTTTGCCTTGTGCATCTTCAAAGACTTTGAAACAATCTTCTTTCTTTTCCAGATTCAAATAGCATTCTGCTATTAATAAATAATTGTCTATTTTTTGAGGATTTATACTAATGCTTTTTTTACAATATTCAACAGCTTCTTGGTATTTTTTTAGTCTTGTTGAACACAAACCACACATATAGAGTGCTTCTGAATTAAAAGGTTCAGTTTCTAATAATTTTAAGAACTTAAATCTTGCCGATTTGAAATCATTTTCTTGTACAAGAATCACTCCCCACATAAATAATGCCTGAACCATCGTCGGGTCTAATAAATACGCTTTTTTAAAAAGCATTTTTGCATCTTCTTTTTTGTTGATTTTTGTAGAAAAAATTCCATAATTCAAATATGTTGCAGGATTCAATCTGTCTAATTTAACAGATTTTTCAAAAGCCGATTTTGCTAATTCATCTTCACCTTTTTCACTATAAGCACTAGCCAAAAAGCTCCACGCTTTTGCACTATTGGGGTCTAATCTCACAGCTTTTTTGAAATTTTTTAAAGCTTCATCAAACATTCCGCTTTGAGCAAAAGTAACGCCCAGATTGAGATGTGCTTCAGGATTTGAGTTGCTCATCAAAACGCTCTGATTAAATTTTTCTATACCTTTTTTGGATTTTCCGTTTTTTATCAAATACAAACCCCAATTTATATACGCATAAGACGGAAGCGCAGGTTCTTTTGAAATCGTTTTGTATTGATTTACTTGTTTATCAAACATCTGAGCAGATAAAAATAACAATTTAACCGTTTTAATAAATTTTTTAAACATCATCTTCTATATTCAAAAGTGTATCAACTATTTCTCTAATTGCACCATTTCCGCCTGAATTTTCCAAAATTTGGAGATTTTCTACCTTAAACTCTAAAACCGGATTAAGATTTTTTGGTGCAATTCTATATTTTACCAATTCCATTGCAGGAATATCATTTATATCATCTCCGACATACAAGACTTCTTCCGGTTTTAGATTGTATTTTTTCATAATTTCATCCAAAACTATCCCTTTTTGACGTATACCGCCATGGATTTCTTGAATATTAAATTTTTCGTTGAAGTAATTTAAAATATTACTTTCTTCACCTGATATTATTGCAAAATCATATCCGTTTTTTATCAACAAAGAAACACCCATAATATCTTTAAAGCTCAATTTTTTTTGAACTTCATTTTTTTCGGAAATATATACAGAACCATCTGTAAATACGCCATCAAAATCACTTACTATCATTTTTATTTTTTTTGATAATTTAAGCATTTTTATCCTTTTCTTCTTAATTTTGCTTTTATAGGCAATTCGCTTTTATATACTGTCTTTTTCCCGTTTCCCATAATAACAGGGACACTTCTTATATCTCTTACCATTCTTCTCAAGCCCTCTGCCTCTAAGCTCGCTGCCTGATCAGAACCCCACATGGTTCTATCTAGCGTAATGTGCCTTTCAATAGAATTTGCACCCAGTACCACAGCTGCACAAGATGGAAAAATCCCTTTTTCATGTCCTGAAAAACCAATAGGGCAGTTGTATTTTTCTCTCAATGTTTTAATGTATGCTAAATTTATTTCATCATTAGAAGTAGGATAAGTAGAAGTACAATGATATATTACAGTATTGTCCAACCCCACTATATCAAGTGCTTTTTGTATTTCTTCTTCTGTAGACATGCCGGTCGATAACAATATCGGTTTGTTTGTTTTTTTAATGTAACGCAATAAATCCCAATCAGTTAAACACGCTGATGGAATTTTGTGTGCACAAACATCGAACTGCTCCATAAAATCAACACTGTTTTCATCCCAACAAGAAGCAAACCAGAGTATATTCAGTTCTTTGCAGTATTTGTCAATTTGAAGATATTCGTCATACCCAAATTCCAGCCCGTATTTTAAATCACCATTTGTCGTGCCAAATACACTTTCTCTGGGCTTTTTCAGTTCTTCTTCTGAATAAACTACATCAACTGTTCTTTTTTGAAATTTTACCGCATCGCAACCAAATAAATGTGCCATATTTATGAGCTTTTTTGCATCACTTAAAGAACCGTTATGATTTATACCGATTTCTGCAATAATGAAACATTGTTCATTATCTCCAATTTTTTTATTTCCTATTCTTACAATGTTTCTTTGCATAAAACCCCTAATTTTCAAAATAATCTATGTCTTTTAAATATGTAATCGAATTTTGCGTTGCACCAACCAAAATATATTCTTCGTTTATTTTTATAATATGCAAATTTTTGTTCTGTCCGAGAGGCGTTGTTGCAACAATTTTTGGTGCTTGTGTTTTTGTATTGTTGTCATTAAGTTTTATTTTTAGCATTTTTTGGTAAACAAAAGCAGTCAAATAAACAAGACCAATCACCAAAAACAGCCCCAATAGCATTCCAAAATAATTAGGTTCAATATTTTTAGATACAATTGTTTCAGACAAAAGTTCAGATTCTGTATTTTGTGCAAATGCACAAGAAAAAAGAAAAACCACCAAAAAGAAAACTCTTTTCATCGATTTAGCCCCCAAAATTTTCTTTTACAATTTGGGAAACAAAAGGTATAAATGGTGCTTTGTTTACAATGCAGCATACAGCCAAATAAAAAAACAAACAAAGCAAACAAATGCCCGAAATGCTAAAACCAAGAACTATAGGTTGTCTAAATATTATATTGTCAACATATACAACTATTTTTCCAAAAAATGGAATAACGCCTGTCAAATTGACAAAAATACCATATACAAAAGACAATATATACAACAAAATAGAAATAAACAGCGATTGGTAAATATTGAATGACAAAAAAGAAGAAGTTGTTCTTTTTGTCATATATGCAAAAATAAGATAAATTATCCCAAAAAAACCCGCAGTCCAATATGTTAATATTGAAAAAATTCTATCTAATATATTATTTTTCATTTTTTTCTTTCTTTTTGTTTTTGATGTATTTGTCCATCATATCGAGATAAATAAGCTTTATTTCATTGTCTTTTGGTGCAATTTTCATTGCTTTTCTGTAGTATTTTACTGTATTTTCGTAATTTTGTGACAACAAATACGTATTTGCAATGAACACCAGTATTTTTACATTTTCAGGCTCTATTTTTGAAGCAGTCTTATATAAAAGCATTGCTTCTTCGTAGCGTTTTTCTTCAACCAAAATATTTGCAAGCAATACATAAGCATTTGCTACATCAGGTTTGATTTCTATCGCATATTTTAAATTTGATATAGCATTTTCTATGTCAGCAGTTTCTACAAAAGCTATTGCAGAACAAACCAGAGCAGAGTAGTTTTCGGGTTCTAATTTTAGAACTTCTTTATAGAAATACAGTGCTTTAAAATATTCTTTTACTGTCGCAAAAGCATTCGCAAGACATAATATAACTGTTGTGTCTTTTTTATTTAGTTCATAAGCTCTTTGAAAATTTATCAAGGCTTCATTTTTATCGCCCATTTTTTGATAAACCACAGCAATACTAACATAAGTTTCAGGGTTTAAATTGTTTTCATCTAAAGAAAGTTTAAAATACCTGATAGCTTCTTCAAAATTGTCTACGTCTTGAAATAATGTGCCAAGTGCATTGTATATTTCCGGTTTATTTTTTGTTAACCCCAAAGCTGTATTATAATTTTCAAAAGCGGCGTCAAAATTGTCAATTTCTGCATATACATTTCCCAGATTGTAATAAGAAATGTAGTTTTTGGGTTCAATTTCTTTTGCTTTTTTAAAGTATTTTATAGCTTCTAAATAAGAATGCTTTGAATAATTCATACAACCTGCATTTGACAAAGCCAAAAAATGATCCGGTTTGATTTTTAATGCTTCATCATAAACATTCAGTGCCAGTGCATAATTTTCTTCATCAGCATAATAATTTGCAAGATTCATATAGTTTTCGATGTTTTTTGGATCATCTGCAATTTTTTGCTTTAATTCTTTTATTATATTTTCTCTTAAAAAAGTCATTTAGCCTCTATTTGAATACTTTAGTATTTTCAAAAATAAATCTGCTTTGTGCAAGTGCCATGTTTTTTAAAGAACAAACACCATCTTCGCTACTACTAATTACACCAAGTGCTTTTAGCCTGTTTGCTACCATTTCGTTTAATTCTTTAGAATTTATAAATAATGCACAATTTTCATCACAAACTGTGTTTTTAAAAGGACAATTTTTCATAAGAATATTATACACTAAAATTATTATTTGTTATAATTGTGATATGAAAAATATACTAATTATAATAGATGATATTGAATTTAAATACTTTGAATTTAACAAGCTCGTTACAAATTTTTGGCTTGTTTATGAATATCTAAGACGAGAAAACAACGTTTTTATAACATTGAAGAAGGATTTGTTTCAAAAAAGAAATATTCCTTTTGCTTTGTGCTACAAAACATTCATAAAAAATAACGACATAATAAAAGAAAAAACTCCTACATCAAAATGTCTAAATGACTTTAATATTATATTTTTTAGACCCGACCCGCCTGTTGATATCGATTATATCAACGCAAGCTACATTTTGTCTTATGTAGATACAAAAAACACTCTTGTTATGAATGACCCAAAAGCAATAAGAGAAAAAAATGAAAAACTCTACATAAATGAATTTCAAGAACTTATTCCAGACAATATTGTCAGTGCAAACGAAAAAATAATAAAAGAATTTTTATTTGAAAAAAAAGAAATAATAATCAAACCGACAAACAGGTGTTTTGGCTCAGGTGTATTTTATTTGAATGATAAAGATAAAAATATAAATACAATATTGCAGACAGCAACAAACAACTACGCAACTTCTGTCATGGTACAAGAATACCTTCCACAAATAAAAAATGGAGATAAAAGGCTAATTTATATTGCAGGAAAGATTTTTGACTATTGTGTTGTAAAAGTTGCAACAAATAATGACTTCAAATTCAACGAACACAACCAAAATACTCTAAAATTCGGCGAATTAACAAAAGAAGAAAAATTAATTGAACAAAAAGTAAAAGACAAATTTGAACAAGATGGCGTTTATCTGGCAGGATTGGATGTTATTGATGGAAAAATCATAGAAATAAATATAACGAGTCCATGCTTTTTTATAAACGAAATAAACAATATATTTAATATTAATTTTGAAAGAATCATCGTAGACAACATTGAAAACTACGCAAATTCAAGATTAAAAGGTTATGTTACGACAAAGTAAATTAAAGTTTACATTTTTTTAACATGCTAGCAAATTTTATTTTTCACATGTTTTGTAAAGACACTATGAATATTATACAATCAAACAATCTGCATTATATGCAAGGTAAAAAGGCATTAAACAACAAACTTCTTAGCAAGCAAGGTTTTTACGAGCAAAATTTAGAAACTAAAAATAATACAACCAGACCCACACAGGCAGTTAGCTTTGGTGGGTCTGCGGTTTCAATGGCACAATCAAGTGGCGAGAAAATCTCTCATAAACTCATAAATTTCGTATATGAAAACGAAGCAGCATATACTGCTATTTATTCTTTAATTTTTGCCGGAATTTTAAAACCGATGTGCGTTTTAAGAATGCCCGGTTCAGAAGACAAAGATAAACAAATTGTTGCAACAAAAAACTTCTTACAAGCATTTATCGGCAGCTTTTTGAGTTTAACTGTAGGTGGCGGTTTTGTTAAAAAAGCAATAGATGTTGTAACGAATAATCTGGACTTAATAAAAGAAAACAAAACAAAAACAGGCTATGAAGTGCTTTCAATGGCCAACAAAGATGATGCGAAAAAAATAAGCAATATGGCACTTGCAAGCCTCAAAAAAGAAAAGACCGGCTTCAAAACAAAATACAGATTTATAAAAGATCAAGGCGTATCCGCTCCTAGTGCTATATGGCAAGCATTAACAAAAAAAGGTATCGCAGGCACTGAAAAACCAAAAGGTTTTGACCCTGATAAACAAATTTTCATCAATATAACAGATAGTGACATAAAATCAAAAGCAAAAGAATTAATAAAAACGGCACGTGAACATTTACCAATATTTAACAACCCAAAACATGTAAGTTTCATTAAAGAATTAAAAGAAAACGGAAATGAAAAACTTTTACTTCAAAGAAAAAAAGAGCTTCTTGATTTAGTAGCTGGCGGAAAAGCAAGTAAAGAAGCAATTAGTGAAAATTGTAACTCGTTCCTTAAAACAATTTTAGACAACACTGTAACGGGTGAAAAAGGAAATATCAAATCAGCATTTGAAAAAGTTACCGCTGCATTAAATGATAAAAAAGGCTTTAGCGATGCATTAAATACATTCTTTGACTTTGCAAAAGACAAAAGAGCAAGCGAAACTCTGATGGATACATACAAATCAACTTGGAAACAATCAACAGGTTGGATTACTGCAATCAGCAAAGCTAAAGTTTCAAGCATTCTTCTTCCTACAGTAATGGCAGTATTATTTGCAAAAAGAAATGCACAAAAAGCTCAAAAAGAACAAGAAAGAAAAAATACTTCATTATTGCAACATTCAAAAACATTTAATGAAGAAAAAAATACCTTTAAAGCGTTTGCAAACAATACAAAACAACCTTCTTTCACAGGCGGTTTTGTTGATACATTAGCAAAAGGTGTAGAAAAAATTTCTACTTCAGGTTTTGGTGAAAGCATTGTAAAAGGAATGCACAAACTCCCTCGCCCATTCAACAAAACATCAGCAAGAATGGGGGATATAGAATCAGGAATAATTACAGCATATTGGGTACAAAATACTGCCAGATCCAAAAAAATTGACCCTGATCAAAAATTGGGTTTAAATGTACACACTGTACTTGTTACATTGGTTTCCAGTGCTTGTGCATTTTTAATTGATACAGCACTAGATCCGGTAATCGGCAAATGTAAGAAAAACTACTCAAAAACTCTGGAAGATTCCGCAAAAACTGCACTAAAAACAGTAAATCCGAATGAAGCATCAAAAGTTCTGCAAGAAGGCTGCAAGAACCTTTTGGGCAATTCTAAAGCAGTTAAAGATTTGTCAGAAGCAATAAAAGGCAAGCAATTAGGAGATTTGTTTAATGAAGCAGGAGAAATGCTAAAAGATACAGAACTTACACATGCTATAGATGACTTAGTTAAGACTTATGGCAAAAAATTAACAAAATTCAAATCTTTAACAGTATTCACTGCAGTAGTAAGATTCTTAGTTCCTGTACTTATGGTACCTATCAGTGGAAAATTAAAACAAAAAATTAAAGAAGCAAAGAAAGAAAAAGAAGCTCAACAAACAAATGCTAAAAGCTAATTTCAAATAAATCACCCAAAAAAATGACAAAAAAATACCAATTTAATGATATTTTAGAAGCAAAAGAGGTGGAATTTTGAAAAAAGTTAGTTTTATAGTTTCAATAAGTTTATTTACAGGAATTTTATTTTCAAGTGCATTTGCACAAGATATCCAAAAACCATATCAAACATACGTAAGCAAACTCAGGACTTGTTCACCATATACATACAACATAGATGGAGATTCATCAATTTCACGCATTTTGGGTTGGTATAACAGAAGATGCATAGTAAGAACATTTACTTATGCAGATGCTGTTGAATGTGAATTCAAGACTCAAGAATTAAAAGAGTATGCAAAAGCTTTCCCCCCTGCAAAAATATATGAAAATAGTATAAACAAACAACCGGCTGAATTATCTCCAGAAGCTGCCACATATATGAACAATTTTGCGGCTTTAAACAAAAAATACAAAGATGCAGGAATTTGTGTATCTTCTAGCGAAAGTTCAGATGGAAACAATAGCGAAAACTAAACCGAATTTTTATAAAATTGATTCAAATATTCAAAAAGATTTATCTGTTTTATTAAACATCACAAATAAAACAAAGAATTTGTTCTTAGAGTCTTTATTTCCAAAAGAAATTACAAATTATCTGTTTTATTTTTTAAGTGAAGATTTTTTCAAAAATAAAATAGAATTTGACAGTTTTTGTTATTATTTGGTTGTGCAAAACAATGAAACCATAGGTTTTTTCAGCTGCAAAAATCAAAATAACACCCTATATATTGCAGATATTTTTTTAACAAAAGAATATCAAAACAAAGGTATTGGAAAAAATATTATTGAATTTTTAAAAAACAAAGCACAAACCCTTAATATAAAAACAATACAAACGGCAATTTATCAAAACGATAGCAAAAGCAGAACATTTTTTGAAAAAATGGCTTTCAAGAAACGTTCTGCTCAAGCAAAGTATTTGGGTTCAGACATATATTTGTTTGAAGATATTTTCGAATTGACTAACTAAACAAATATTTTTCTAAATTCTTTTTGTCGAAAACTTCTATGCTGTTTTTACTATGTATAAACACAAGACAAGTTATTGCAGATTTAAACATAGAAAACTCATTAAATTCGAATTTTCTTCTTAAATCATCCATATTTTCTGCCAAAAATTCAGTGATTAAAGTTTTATTTTTCAAACTTAAAGAAGTGAAAAAGTCCAAACCTTCTTTTGTTGTAATGCCTTCAAAATATATAATATCCGGCGACTGAAATTCAATAAAACGCATAGCTTTATCCAGATTGAAACCGATATTTTCATTTAATTCACACTGAGCAACGCTTTTTAATCTGTATTTTGCAATGCTTTCCAAAGTCATTATATTTTTTGCTTTTGGTGACAAATTTGACAAAAGCGAATAAATAAAATGTGTTTTTCCGCTCAACGATGCACCACAAATCAAGATTATGCCTGATTTTTCAAAAGATGACTTAATTATTTCTATTTGTTCGTCTTTTAGGCCCAAGTTTTCTATTGTTGTTGGCGGATGGTAAATTTTTATCAATATTCTTTCACCGCTAATTGTAGGAAAAGCACTGATGCTTGCTGTTAGTTCTCTATTATCTACATTAAAATTCAATTTTCCCAATTGCGGAATTTCATACACATTTGGGTCCAAATTGCACAAAGTTTTTAAAGTTTGAATAAAAGAATTTACCAAAAGGCTAGGAATAGTGCCTGTTTGTATAATTTCTGTCGGACGCTTAAAATTTACCGTCAAACCATCTGTTGAATTTTCAAAATACAATTCATGGATATCTTGGCTAATTGCTTGTTTTAATATCGCTCTGAATAAAACCTGAATATGAACTTCAGATAAATCATCATTATGCAATTCTTCTTGCCAATCATAGGTTTTTGAATTGTCCATTTTGATATCTTCGACTTTTGATTTTACATCATAGTATTCGTTGATTTTTTTAATTATACTTTTTTCTGAAGCAATTACAGGGTCAATGTTCTTTCCTGTAATTTGCATAATTTTGTCAATAGAAAACAAATCCATCGGATCTGCCATAGCAACCGTCAAAGTGTCTTCAATAACAAACAGTGGCAAAATTTTAAAACGTATTGCATCTTGATAAGGAACAAAATCAAGGCATTTTTTGTCTATAGAATAGTTTTCCAAATCAACAGAAGGTGTATGAAGTTTCTCTTCCAAAAACTTCATCAATACGTTTTCTTCAATCATTTGCGTATTTATTAAAATTTGACCAATGTTTGTATTTTGAGCATAAGCCAATTCACTGGCATGTTCAATATCATCATAAGTAACAAGACCGTCTCTTACAAGGTCATATTTTAATTTATCAAGAGTTTTGTTATCCAAAGAAACATAATCCATTTTTTCACCATCAAGCCAAATACTTATTTATTTTTTCCAAAACTTCAGAAAATTCGAAAGGTTTTGTAATGTATTCATCAGCACCCGTTTCTTCGCCTATTATTTTGTCTTCTTCTTGGCTTCTTGCCGTAATCATTATTATTGGAATATTTTTGTATTTGTTATCAAATTTCAAAAGTCTACAAATCTTATAGCCATTTATTTTTGGCATCATAACATCCAAAATCATTAAATCAGGATTTGAAGTTTTTGCCAAATGAAGCCCTTCTTCACCATCATAAGCATAAATACATTCAAAGCCTTTTGCTTTTAGCATAAACGCCAATGTTTCAACTATATCTTTCTCATCATCAACTATTAATATTTTTTTCATAGCTTTCCTTAATCTTCTAACTTTTTCATCAAAACGACGGCATCGCATCCATCTATAGAACTGTGGACTTTGCTAAACATTATACCACAAGAATTTTGAGAATTTTTATTGCAATAATCAAGAAGCGTCGAAGTAACCGCCCCAAAAGAACTGCTAGAAATATTGGGTATATAAGCATAATATTCAAGATGGTCTTTTTTTGTTTTTGTGTATTCTTTTGAATTTTTTCCAAGAACTAAAATTTTGTTGTCTTTTAAATTTTGAATTATATTTTTATCAGAATCAGCAAAAGAAATTTTGATTAAGCCTGTTTCAGAATTTATAAGTGCTTTAGACAAATTCATAACAAAAACCTTGTACTCATCAATCAAAGGCAAATAAACATTAAAGGTTGAACCTTGTTGCTCTTCTGAAATAACTTCAATCAACCCCAAATGCGAGTCAATGAGCTGTTTTGTAATAGTAAGTCCTAAACCTACACCGCCTTTGTTTCGATTTAGACTGCTTTCAATTTGAGAAAATTTATCAAATATTTTTGGAATATCTTCTTTGTTTATTCCGATTCCCGTATCACAAACAGAAATTTTAATATAATCACCATTCGGCAGAATTTTGGGCGAAATTAGATTTTCATCATTTATTTCTTTTTCATTTACAATATCTGCAACAATTGAGATTTTGCCATTGTCTGATGTGAATTTCAAAGCATTTGAAACCAAATTTGTAAATATTTGCTCTATTCTTCTCACATCGGCATAAATCTCCGGAAGTTCCTTTTTGATATCCAAAGAAATGCTTATATTTTTTTCGTTTGCAGTTTGGAAAAAAGTTTTTAACAACAATTCTAAAGAAGAAGTTATATTTATGTTTTTGTATCTAAAATCCAATTTTCCGGTTTGTATTCTGGACAAATCCAACAAATCTTCAATAATCCCTGAGAGTCTTTGGATATTTCTTTTTGCCATTGAAATAAAATTTCTGACTTCATCGGTAATTTCACCTGCTTGGTTAGATAGTACAATTTCTAGAGAATTGTTAATCGGAGTTAATGGTGTTCTTAGTTCATGAGATACGATAGATACAAATTCCGACTTCAATTTTTCCAATTTTTCCAGTTTTTTGTTTGTAATTGAAATTTCTTCGTACAATTTTGCACTTCTTAATGGTAGTGCGACTTGGTGAGCTATTGCCTGAAAACATGTCACATCTTCACTGGAAAACGGGGTTTGTCTAAACAATTCTACAACACCAAAAAACTCATCTCCGACTTTTATTGGAGCATACAAAGAATCATAGCTGATTACTTCAACACCAAAAATTCTATTTGAGCGAGCTTGTTTTGTTTTTTGAATCGTTTCAATATTTGAAAAATCTTTTTCAACAAATAATTTTGTTTTTTCTATCATTGAATCAAAATTCAAAATAGAACGAATTTTTAGAGCATTTATTAAATTTTCACAAGGAGTATAAAGAGTATTCAAAAAAAACTCAGGTTTATTAAATGAATTGAATATCATTGCAGAAGAAATATCAAAACTTAGCGTTTTTTCCATTGCTTCTATCATAATGTCGTAAAGCTTTTTTGTATTTAATGTTCCCGCAAATTGAGAACTCGTATTATATAAAACATTCAATTGATAGAGGCTTCTTGATAATTCTTTGTTGTTTTCATACAGTCTGTCTAAAGATTTTTTTGTCTTTAAATGAGAATTGATTGTAGACAAAAGTATCGTCTCATTCAGAGGATATTGAATCAAAGCATCGCACAAGTTTATTAGTTCTTTTTCATTTGAATTTTTTAAAAGAAGAATAACTTGTGAATTATTTTTTGAATCAGATTTTATTTGGCATACCAAATACTGTGCATTTTCAAAATCATCATCTATCAAAATCACATCAGGAGATTCGTTATTTATTTGAGAAAAAATATCCTCAGGATTTTGATTCGTATCAATTGTAGAAACAGAAAAGTCATTTCTAACAAGAATATTGGCAATATCAGATATATCATCTGTATTTTTTAATAAAAAAACTTTAGTCATATAAAAATTGTACCAATTATATATTTAAAGGCAATTTTTATATATTTTTTAATATTTTAGCTCAGATAATATTCAACTACATCTTTTGCATTTTTGAAGCCGTAATCAATCAAAATATCAGCATTTGTTTTTCTTGTTTTGATAATTTCAAAAATAGGATTCAGGTAAGCTCTTTCTTTTGTAGACAAATTTGAAGAAGAAATTTTATACAATTCAGAAACAATTTCCCAAGCATCTTTGTTATTTGATATTTTAAAATCAAGGCCGAATTTCACTGCATTTTGCATATTTTTTTCTATTTCATCAATTTTTAAATATGAAAAATGTTTCAATAATTTTTCTATCTTATCTTGCAAAAGTCCTTTGTAAAAAGCACATAAAGCAAGTGCCATTTTTGGATTTTGGCTGTCATGATTTCTTATTTCTATGCATTTTTTCAATCTTATATCAGGAAAACATAAACTTTGGTGCAAAATATAATCATCCATTGTTGCAAAATGATTTTCAAAACCTTCGTTTAAAAATTGTAGAAAGTTTATCTTTCCGTTTATAGGAATTATTTTTTTATTTCTTTCTATAAAAATCATTGGCACATCGAGAATAGCTTTTAGGTAATTTTTGAATATGTTTTTCTTTTGGTTAAAACCTTTAAACACATCTTTGTAAAATAAATTGCATCTGTTTTTTCCCGTATATTGCCAAATATAACTTCTTTGCGACTTGTTTTCAGTTAAAAAGTTGTTTTCGATAGGGCTATTAGAAAAAAGTCCCGACATAAAAGGCATAACCAAATTCAGAAATTTCATTTTTTGATATGCATCATTGTTGTCCGTGTAGTCAACGTTTACTTGAATACCTGCTGTTTTTCTCATCATTTTTTGGCACAATTCGCCATAAGAACAATGAGGCAAATAATCATTCATTATTTCGTAGCGTTTTTTTGGAAGCAAAGAAATCTCATCAACATTTGAATATGGGCTCACTCCATACCCTAGAAAACAAACATCGTAAATATTTGCGATTTTATCCAACAAATCAACATATTTTGTAAGCAACAAATCGATATCTAATATATTTTCTAATGGTTTTATGCTGATTTCCATTTGGCAACCCGGCTCCAATGAAATAGAACTGCCACTATTGTCTTTTGCACCTATTATTGTTTCGTTGTCAAATAATAATTCCCAGTTTAGAATTTTTGAAAAATCTTTTATTATTTTTTCCATCGTATCATACGTTGCATTTTTTAAAGTTTTTTTATCCAAACTTAATCTTTCGTATTCCAAACCGAAAGATTCTTTTTTGTTTTTATTTTCGTAAAAATCTTCTATTTGCTTTAATGAAAGAGTATTTGCTTCTTTTTGTTCTGTTTCTTTTAATTCAATTTTTTCTATCGTTTTTTGCATATTCAAATCTTACCATAAATTGTAATTTTAATAGTTAGACAGTTTTACTATTTTTGTTTAAAATAAGAATATGGACTTAAATTATTCAATTAGAGCAAAAAATTTTAAAGCAAAAAAATCGCTAGGGCAGAACTTTTTGACCAGTAGCGAAATTATCGATTTTATCGCAAATAATGCAAATTCCGATGATGAAGTATTGGAAATCGGCCCAGGATTGGGGTTTGTTACAGAAAAATTGGTTCAAAAAGCAAAAAAAGTTGTTGCAGTCGAAATCGATAAAGATGCGATTAAGGTTTTAAACAAAAATTTATCCAAGTATGAAAATTTTTATTTGTTTGAACAAGATATCTTGAAAACAAACATAGAAGATTTACCTTTTGAAAACAACAAAATAAAAGTAATAGCAAACATTCCCTATTACATAACAAGCCCTATTTTAGTACATTTGTTGGGTGAAGTTGATGAGATTTGTCACAAAAATCGCTCAAAAATTTCTGAACTTATTTTAATGGTTCAAAAAGAAGTTGCACAAAGAATCACTGCAAACGAAAACGCTGAAAACAAACAATATGGGCAGTTATCGATTTTGTCACAAATGTATTGCGATGCAGAAATAATCAAAAATGTACCAAAAAATTGTTTTTCTCCTTCGCCAAAAGTTGACAGTGCGATTGTAAAGTTTGTTGTGAAAGATGAACCAAAAGTACCAATAACAAGACTTTTTAGAAAAACAGTGAAAGCAATTTTTCAAGCAAGAAGAAAAAATATCAAAAATTCTCTTTTAAACGCAGGTTTTTTGGGTGTTGAAGAAGCTCTAAAAAAGGCTGATATAGACGCCTCGCAACGTGGAGAAAAATTGTCTATAGAAAAAATAAGAGATATTTCCGTTGCTCTCGAGGAATTTAATCAATGAATACGATAAAAATAAAATGTCCTGCAAAAATCAATCTTGATTTAAAAGTTTTTAAAAAAGACCCCACAACCGGCTTTCATCCAATCAAAAGTACAATGCAGGCTATTAGTCTTTTTGACTTTTTGACAATAAAAATAGAAGATGGAAATGGAATTTTTCTTTCCGGCAACAATACAGAAATACCTTATGATGAAAAAAATTTGTGCTACAAAGCAGCAGAACTTTTTTTAAAAAATACAAACAAAACATCAAAAATTTCAATTTACATAGAAAAAAATATTCCGGTATGTGCTGGACTTGCCGGTGGTTCTACAGATGGAGCCGGAGTTTTGTTTGGTTTAAATAAATTATTTAACGAACCTTTAAACAAGATTGAACTTCACAAACTAGCTTTAGAATTGGGTTCTGATTTAAATTTTTGTATTGAAGGTGGTACAAAATTATGCGAAGGCAGAGGGGAAAAATTAACAAACTTGCCCTTTTGTGATTTTGAATTGAGCCTTGTTAAGCCAAAAAGCCTAAAAATATCCGCAAAAGAAGCCTATGAAACATTCGATGGTTTGGATAAAATTTCTGATTTTAAAAATGATTTGGAATTTGCACTGTTAAACAAATACAAAGAACTGCAATTTTTAAATTCAAAAGGAATGCAAATGTCAGGCTCCGGCCCAACCTTTTTTATAAAAAACAAAACTATAGATTTTGAACTAAGCAAAGACTATATTATTATCGACAAACTACACACTATCCCTTACGGAATAAAAGAAATTTAAAATCACATTCTAGAAAAATTACTCAAGACGACTTCATCATACATGTCGTATTTTTTGAGATATTTTTCAAATTCGCAAAAAGACATTTCAATAATTTTTTTGTTTTCTAATTTAGCAAAAACGTACAGAGCCTTTTCTTTGTCAATTTTGTACGTTTTTCCATTCAAATCTATAATATAATAGTTTTTGCTTTCAATCACGTTCAAAATACCCTATTATATAAATTGTATTTATACATTTATTATAAATTATAATTTCATATTGTAAAGTATTTTATATAAAAATCCTATTGCTTTATTAAAACAATTTAATTTGATTTGCTTCTGTTAAAAATGATTTTTGTTTGCTCTGTTGAATTTCATCTGTTGGTTTCAAATTGCCTAAAATCATTAAGTCATTCGGATTGTGTTTTTTAAAATTTTCTTTTGCGATTTTTGGATTTTGGTTTGCATAACAATATTTGCATCCATTCGGGCATGTGTCATAATCTCCGATATTTCTATTTTCTATACAACGACACCCGAGTCTACTAGGTGAATTTCGACTTTTTTTAAATGTGATATTATTTGCCCTGCCTAAAATATCGGATGTAATACAGCCTGATTGCAAAATTCCATATTGTTCATAATTTTCAATCATTGCACAAGTTTGAATTTTCATATCATATTTTTTTGCAATAAAACCAATATTTTTCGCAATTTCTTCTTTGTCTTTTTCTGTTAAGAGAATAATTTCGGGCATATTCGTTTTTAATTTTTTGTACATTTCAACAAAACTAAAAACACATCTATCAATATATGGCGAAAGTTTTTTTGTCATATAGTCAAAAGTTTCATAATGGAAGCTTTTTGTATATTTTTCTGTCAAAAGAATTGGATCATATCGCCAAGCTATTCTTTGTTTTCCAACAATTTTTGATAACTTGATTAAAGTTTCTATGCTTTCTTTTATAGATGGGACATTTGGCTCAATGTCTTTACCGTAGGCTGTTATTGTATAGAAAAAATAAGTATTAAATTTATCGGTAATTTCCGACAACCTATCTAAAATTGGTTCATAATTTTTTGAACAAAACACAACACAATCAAGAACTTTTGGATCAAGTTCATACCTTGTCACTTTGTTTGGAAACATTGGGTTTCTTGAATATACAAACCCCTCCTCAAACCTCTTCAAAAGCCAAGTAGGATAATATTGTACCGTATCTGTTCTCGAGCCTGTATTGATTATCATATTCATTAACCCTTATTATAGCTTACCACAATTTGGTGCTGTTAAATCTAAAATATTTTGACCTCAATATCTCTTATGTTATGAATTTGATAAAAATTATGATAAAATCTTCTCAAAAGAGGTATATATGAATAAATTAAAAAGATTTTTTGCCGATAACTACAATATCTTATCTTTATATTTGTTTATTGCTTTATTTTACACAGTATTTTCCGGAAATGACTTAGGATTATATTACAATGAAAGTTCATTTAGCTTGTATTTGTTTATCTGGGCTTTATTTATTTATATGATTTGGTCATTAATAAAACAATACAAAAAAGACAATAAAAGCATCTGGATTCTGATTTACGGACTTTTTGCTTTAATATACAACCCAATGAAAACCAACATTCACTACAGTTATTCAATCATTACTTTAGAAACAATTATCATGATTGCAACAATGGTAATTATTATTAGAAAATTAATTTTCAATAAAAAAATACTATCTTTTATTTTCAATAAAAAAACATACTCCAATTTCTTTAAAAAATAATCAAAACCCCTTACCCCATCTTGAATCAACATACAAACAACGAACTTCCTCTTTAGCAGCAAAAAAGGCTGTTTTAATTTTTGTCTATGTAATGTTATAGTGGCTATTTAAATAAATAATAAAAAAGCTCCTTATAAGGAGCTTTTTAAATGGTGGGCCCGGAGAGACTCGAACTCTCACACCGAAGGCGCTAGATCCTAAATCTAGTGCGTCTACCAATTTCGCCACAGGCCCAATTGTTATTATTTAATTTTCAAATTTCATCTAAGTACTGTGGCGAAGAAATCGCTTCGCTTATTCCCTCTCCCCGAAAGATAATCAATCTTTCTCGTCGGCAGAGTGCCACAGGCCCAATTGTTAATATTTAATTTCAAATTTTTTATAAAAGCTGCACCATTTGGTACAGCTCTATATTACTATAAGAAAAAGTTGCAGTCAAGAACTAAATATTTCGACACCAGTATTTGTCGAGCCATTTTGTTGGTTTTACGTATCTGAAGCCACCTTTTCCCATAAAGCCGTTGTAAGCTTGTTCAGGTGTTGGGCGACCGTGGAATATTATAATTTTTGCTTCTTTTGGGTCTTTTGGTTCTTTAAAGAAATTCAAAGGAAAAGGTTGTAGGCAATTTCTTTTAAAACTAACACACCAAGATTTGTCCCAATAGTGCAAAATTCCTTTGTTGTGCATCATGTGAGACAAAAATGCTTGCTCGTTTTTGTATCTTTTTCTAATATCTTTTCCTTCTTTATAGAAGTTTTCTATTATGTCTTTGTGCTGTTTAACATTAAACTTAAACACTGACGAATTTCCAATAATATCTTCCGGAAAATCCCAATCTTTGATTATGTAAAATTCACCTTCTTTTTGAAAGAAACAGTCGATATTATCTCTAATTACTATATCCAAATCTAAAAATAGAGCTTCGCCTTCCAAATCAGCAAGTTTATCTGTAAACAATCCCAATTTTTTCCATGCTTTTTCAGGCAAACCTTCATCGTTTAACTCAGGCAAAGGACGAACTTCGATATTTTCATTCAAGCCCTCAGCTTTATCTGTAAAACAAACAAAACGATGAGGAAGGGTGAGATTTTTTTCAACCATGTTATACAAACTATTTACATAGTTTGCACCGAATTTATCGCCCCATTTGATACATATTACATTTCTTTTAGATTTATCTTCCATGTTTGCTCCTATTTGCCAATTTGACGCATTGTAGGGAATGCAATTACATCACGAATAGAAGGAGAGTTTGTAAGCAACATTACCAGTCTATCTATTCCCATACCCATACCACCTGTCGGAGGCATTCCGTATTCAAGTGCATTTATAAAGTCTTCATCAATTTCCATCGCTTCTTCATCACCATTAGCTTTAGCAAGGGCTTGAGCTTCAAAACGATGACGCTGGTCAATAGGGTCAGACAACTCAGAAAACGCATTTGCGATTTCCCAGCCATTTACACGGGTTTCGAAACGTTCAGTTAATCTGTCATTATCTCTATGAACTTTTGCCAAAGGAGAAATTTCACGAGGATAATCAATAATATGACATGGTTGAATCAATGATGGCTCGATTTTTTCTTCAAAAACCGCTTCAACAACTTGTCCCCAGTTAGAATTTTCGTCAACATGGACATTTATTGATTTTGCCAGTTCTATTGCATCTTTTGCTGTATAAACTTCTAGAAA
Source organism: uncultured Candidatus Melainabacteria bacterium (assembly GCA_934692665.1). GTDB lineage: Bacteria > Cyanobacteriota > Vampirovibrionia > Gastranaerophilales > Gastranaerophilaceae > RUG14156. The sequence goes on from CAKUUG010000015.1 coordinate 28,212, forward strand.
ATCCACGCCTGTTGCTTCTTTGATTGAACCTAGCATTGTTTTTCTATCCCAAGGAGGGGTGAGGTCGATTTCATGCTCGCCGTATTGGATTTTTGTTGTACCGAGTACTTCCTGTGCAACGTATGCTACCATATTTTCAGTCAAAGTCATCATATCATTATAATCAGCATACGCTTGGTATAATTCAATCATAGTGAATTCCGGATTGTGACGAGTGTCTATACCTTCATTTCTGAAACATTTTCCAATTTCAAATACTCTTTCTGAAACACCGCCTACAATCAATCTTTTCAAATACAATTCAAGAGCAATTCTCAAAGTCAAATCCATCTCAAGAGCGTTGTGATGAGTGAAGAATGGACGAGCATTTGCACCTGATGCTGTTGTTTGAAGAGTTGGAGTTTCAACCTCCATAAAACCATCTCGTGCCAAAAATTCACGAATTTTTTGAATAATCAAACTGCGTTTTTTAAACGTATCACGAACTTCCGGATTTACTATCATATCAAGATATCTTTGGCGATAGCGGACTTCAACATCAGTCAAACCGTGAAATTTTTCAGGCAAAGGAAGAAGTGATTTTGACAACAGTTTTAAATCTGTTGTTTTAATAGACAATTCACCTCTGGGTGTGCGTCTGATTGTTCCTGTAAAGCCAACAATATCACCGACATCAATCAGTTTTAATAATTTCATTTTTTCTTCAGGCAAGTTTGACTTGTGAGAAAAAACTTGGATTTTTCCTGTTGAATCCATCAAATCAATAAACATGCCTGTATTTCTAATCGCCATAACACGACCAGCAACAGAGTATACGTCTTCTGTTTCCATTCCGTTTTCCAGATTTTCGTATTTTGTTTGAAGGGTTTTTGCGTTAGCTGTTTTATCAAATGTATATGGATATGGATTTACACCCATATCTATCAAATCTGTCAATTTTTGAATTCTGTTTTCACGAATACTGGATGAAGTACTTGTGTTAACATTTTCAGTTTTTTCAAGCATTATATTCTCCTTTTAAAAAAAATTATAGTTTGGAATCTGAAATTCTCTCTTGTCTTCATCTTTTAATGAAAATTCAGAATAAATTTCAAAAGATTTTTCTTTTGATTTTTCGACATATTCAGGACTAAGGTATTTTTTATATGTATCATTTAAGTCACCGGAATAATTTCCCAAAATGTCAGCATATTTTATTAATGTTTCTTTGTTAGAACCACCGGCATAAGCCTTTGTTTTTGCATCGGTTCCGGATGGTCTTATTTCAACAAACTTATCTTCAAATTGAAGATATGTACCATCACCCACAAATAACACATCGTGCAAATTGTCAAAACTCAAATCAGCAAATATTGAAGATAAGATTTCTTTTATATTTTCTAAAGTGATTTTATTTTCGTATTTTGCAATCGCCAACGCCAAATAGAATAAATCATTCTTTGTTCTTTGTTTTTCACCTTCAACTTTTGCTAATTTCAATTTTGAAATATCAGGTTCTGATTCGTTATAATAAGCGATATCCACACGAACATCATTTCTTGCAATTATATTATTTTCGCTGTAAATTTTGTCCAAATGTTCAACAAGCGTTGTATTTATAGAAGAAATTAATGCAGAAGCTACAATAATCGCTTCGGTTGCGGATTTTTCTCTCATTGCAAGAGCAACTCTACCGTTTAATGATTTAATAGGTTCAATTGCCCCAATAATCATTCCGCCTGATTCTTCTCCACCAAAAATCATTCGAGGGTCAGAACCAAGTTCGATTTTTTCATTAAATACATCATAAATTGTTATATTTTTTACATTTTTTTCATATTGAGCTTCTATTTTTTTAACCGCACCGGCAATCTCTTTAAAACCGACAGGGGTATTGATTACTTTTATGCCTTTGCTTTTTGCCCATTCATTCCACGCTCTGGATGATGCCGTTGTTTTTACCATGAAATATTGGCAATTTTCATTTTTATCCAACGTTTTATACCAATAATCCATAATCATCAAAAATGCTTGGTTTGCGGAAAAAATACAAAGAATTCTATCTTTGTCTAATTCAACATAATCTACTCCGGCTTTTATTATTGCTTCTTTTTTGTCAGAAGAAACAATTTGGACTACATTCAATCTGTCGTGGTCAGGGTCTGTAATTAATACTACTGTGTTTATGGGGTAGTCTTTTAATTTTTCACCATAATTTAGAGATTCTACAACAGGGAAGTATTCTTTTCCATTTTTTTTGCCCAAAACCGTAACATCTAGCGACCAGTCGTAAAAAACATCGTTTCCATTTTTGTCTTTTTTGATATCTTTTCCGATTGAATGGAAAAATGGGTCTTCTTCTGTATTTAGCCAAACAAAATTATTGTCTATGTCTAATTTTTTAAGAATTTTAGATAAAGTATTGTACGCACAACCGCCAACAGAATCAATAACAATTTTGTTTTTGAAATTTTTTATTGTTGAAATATTCTTTTTGTTTGCAACTCCGTTTTGCAAATATTCCGTATACAAATCAATACCGTTGTTTAATTTTTCCATTGTTACTTCATCAATATGACTATCATTTGAAGAAGAAAATTCTATTTTGTAAAAACCATTTTTTTCAACTTCGTTTAATATTTGCTCAATTTTGTTTACAAATTCTATGCTTTCATTTGGCAAAAACTGTGAACCTTGGTTGTTCAAGTCTTTTGTTGCATTTTTTACAGATATACCATGAGAAGAAGTTATGTATTCTGCTCCAACCAAATCAAGTTTAAATGCTAAAAACGAAGCAAGCCAAATAGGAATAGTTTGGCGATTAACAGGCACAAGGGTTCTAATACCCAAAGAAGCCTGAATTCTTGCAATTATATCTAAATAAGTTTTTGAATTATAGCGAACTTCACATCCAACAAGTTTAACCAAATTTTGGTTTGGATATTTTTCTTTCAAAACAAGTGCTTTTGCTAAAGTTGCAAGCGTGATTCCTATTGTGTTAATAGGAAAACGAGTATCAAACGGGTATAGAATATTTTGTGGCCCTCTGATACCTGCAGTCGATACAAGTGCTTCTTTTTTGTATCCTGCAAACCAAGATTTTAAATTTAATTTTTCAACAAGCTCTTTTGTTAATGTAAAAGTAAAGCTGTCTTTATTATCATAATCAAAAATTTTGTCTTGTTTTATTTCGTCAGGAGTGTTTTGTTCAACACTCTTTTTTAGCATGTCTTCTAAATTACAAACTGTCATTGTCATATTTTCACTCTCTTCTTAATACCGTATTTAAATTCTAACACAAAAAAACTTATTTTATTTTTTCTTTTTCTTCTTTATTTTCGGCAGGTTCGGTTTTATTTACACCTGCTTTTTCTGTTAGAGTCTTTTTGCCTGTAGCTTTTCTAAACAATCTGCTCCAAGCACCCATTAAGCCTTTTTTGTTTAATTGTTCTTGTTCAAATTCTATTATTTCTTCTTTTGATTGTTTTTTGCGTATTGGTTGGCAAGTTGATTTTCTAACCAATGCTTCATTTGTTGTTTCTTCTGCAATCGCAACCATACCTGCACCAATCAAGTTTTTGTTGAGTTGTGTTTTGAACAATGAATTACCAACATTCATAATTGTGCCATTGATGATAAAGTTAGCCAATTTGTGTCCGAGTCTTTGTTTTACTTCAGCTGCAGCACCTTCTGTGTCTTGTCCGTTGGATTCAATTAAAACTTTGTTTCTGTAATCGTTTACAAAGAAATAAGTAGAAATTGCAGTAACTAATGTTCTTGAAAAATTAGCCAAGTCGCCTGTTTCCATCTCGAATTCAAAGTTTCCTGTTTTCTTTTTCAACTCTTCGACTACTTTTGCTGTGTCAACTTTATTGGTTGTTTTGTCTTTGTTTTTGTTATAAATCTTGTACAATTGTGCAATTGCTCTTTTATCCAAATCTTTTGCAATTTTATCTTGTGCAGGTTTGTGAGTTATTTTGTTATAACCCCATTCCAAACCTTTTGCAGGAGCAGAAAATATTGTATATAAAGTTTTGAATATCTTTGTAAAACCGTTATAGAAACCTGTAATCAAGAATCTGTTAGATTTAAGTTTTATTTCATTGGTTGGCATAATGTTTTTAGCAGAATTGCCGTTTAATAATTCTCTATATCTATTGATTACCGGTTGCAATTCTTCTGAATCAATGCTATCTATGTATTTTTTGAAGTTTGCTAATTCGTCGCCTTTTATTACTTCTGTCTTTTTAATCAAATTATCTTCTATTTTTTTGAAAAGTCCGGAAGCTTTTTTGCCGACTTTTGTTTTTCCTGAAAAATAAAGCAGACCCGCACCTGCAATCGCACCACCAACTATTTTCAATGCAGATTTTAGTTTGTTTTTTTGTTTTGGTTCTGATTTATTTTCAGTATTTGAAGTCGTGTCTGTATCTCTATTTAATTCTTTTAAAATATTCAAACTTGCAAAACTGCCATCTTTTTGTGCAAAGTCTTTAAATAAAACAGCATTGTTTACCGTTCCTTTAAAAGGTGTTGCTGCATTTGCCGGTTTTTGTACAGAATTTTGCTCTTGTTGTTGTTTTGTTTTATCGTTTGTATTCTTCTTTTGTGCATATTCTTTTGCTTTTTCAGGAGTCAAAGGACCAATCGGAGTTTTACTTATCAGTCTTGAACCTATTTCTGAAATCAATGCACTGGCTGCAATAGATATAGCTGATAATACCATGTTGTTTTTGATATGTTTATCTAATGCACCCATTGTAATAAACGTCAAACCTGCAGACAATGCCATTCTGGACATTTCTTGTTTGAAACGAGATTTTTGAGCTTTTTGTGCTTCTTCTTTATTATCTTTTCGAAGCATAGAAATATTGTAAAAGTCGTTTGCAGAATATATAGCAGAAACTGTTGATGTTAACATTCTGTTTAACGTTCTTTCATCACGACTTTTGTAATTTCTGCTGCTTTTTGCCAAATTTCTTGCAACAACGTTTGCAAAATCTTCCGGTTTATTCGGATTGTATTGCGAAACGATATCAAGAATATTTTGGTTAAGTTTTTGATTGTTTACATTTTGTATATGTTTTTGAATAATACCGTCTTTTTTTGGATTTTTTACAAAGAAACTTGCAATATCCAGCCACATATCTTTAAAAGGATATTTCAGCGTTGATACCAAATCTTTTATAAATCCTGCTTGTTTGTATTCAAAACCTGTTTTTTCACCAAATCTTCTTAAAGATTCTGCCAAATCCTTATCAGCTATTGTATTTTCAATTGTTTCCAGCTGTTTTTCAGTGAGCTTTATAGTATTTCCTACAAAAAAGTCTCTTGTTTTGCTAACGGCTGAAGAGACATCGGGCATCTTTGCCCCAAAAGTTAATGTTGAATTGTTGTTTAAATTGTTATTGCATTTTTGAGGGAACTTATCCTTAAAGACTTCCGACTGTTGTCTTTTATTAATGTAAGTTCTATTAATGTTATTTGTTGTTAGTTTCATCTTCCTACACTAAATCAAGTTAAAATTTGATTCTCTACTACCACACTATCATAAGAAAACCAAACAACAATTTTTTTTGCTAGTTTTTTTAAGTTTTTTGTATTTTTGTTAATAATTTGTATTATTTGAAAAAATAAACTATCTTTTTAATATATGGAAAGACTGGCAAAAATACTTATTGTTGATGACGAACCAATGGTTACAAAAACCCTTTCAATGCTGTTAGGACTAGAGGGTTTTTCTAATGTTTGTGCTTTTAACAATCCAAAAGAAGCTCTGAATTTCTTAAAAAAAGAAGAAACTGATTTAATTATCAGCGATTTTATCATGCCGGAAATGAATGGGATTGATTTTTTAACAGAAGCAAAAAAAATACAAAAAAATATTTCAACAATTCTTCTAACAGGTTACGCAGACAAAGAAAACGCAATAAGAGCAATCAACGAAATAGGTATTTTTAAATACATAGAAAAGCCTTGGGATAATGCAAATTTAATCATCAACATAAAAAACGCTCTCACGCAAACAAGACTCAAAAAAGAATTAAATCAAAAAATTCTAGAGTTAGAAGAAGCAAACAAAAAATTAGAAAACTATTCAAAAAACCTTGAAAACAAAGTTCAACAAAGAACAGAAGAACTATCAAAAAGCAACTTAAAACTTTCTGCGGTCATTTCCGGATGTGCAGATGGGATTGCTTTGTTAAATGAAGATTTCGCAATTACGAGCATAAATCAGGCCGGTTCTGATTTGTTCGGACAAAATAAAGAAACAATCATTGCAACAAATCTTTTTGATTTGGCGTTTTGCGAAAAGAAACGTTTTTCGAAAAGTGAGTTTGAAAAAAAACAAAGTATCTTTTTAAGAAACTACAACATAATAAATTACAAAAACGACGCAAAAATCCCTGTTGAAATCAGTATCGCACAAATTCAAAATGAAAATGAAAACGAAAAATCTTATATAGCGGTAATTAGAGATGTTACTTATCAGAAAGAAACAGAAAGATTGAGAGACGATTTTATTGCAACTTTGACCCATGATCTCAGAACTCCTCTTTTGGCAACGATTTCCGGATTAGATTTTATTTTAAACAAATCTTTAGGAGATATTACAAAAGAACAAGGTGACCTTTTTTCAGCAATGAAAAAAAGTTCAGAAGATATGTTGGGGCTTGTTAATGCTCTGCTTGAAGTTTACAAATATGAAGCAGGCAAAACGTATTTATGTAAAACTAAATTTGACATACTAAAACTCACAAACGAATGCACAAAAGAACTTCTTCCATTAGCACAAAAGTACGATATAAAAATAAACACAAATTGCAAAGAAAAAGAACTTTTTGTTAATGCAGACAAAAACGAAATAAGACGTGTAATCACGAATTTAATCGGAAATGCAATAAAACACTCGCAAGAAAGTTCAAAAATAGAAATAGACATCAACAAAAACGACAAAGATTTAAAATTTGATGTAACAGACGATGGTATCGGTTTGTCAAAAGATGATTGCGACAAATTATTCAATCGCTTTTCACAAGGCACAAACCAAAAACGTTCCAGCTCAACGGGTTTGGGCTTATATTTATCAAGACAAATAATTGAAGCACACAACGGAAAAATTTATGTAAATTCAAAACTAAACGAAGGTTCAAAATTTACATTTGAATTAAAAAATTCCATAAATGATTGTAAGGTAATTTTATGACAGAAAAAAAAATAAGTATTTTGCTTGTAGAAGACCATGAGTTCACCAGAATAGGACTTTCAATGACAATAAAAAACATACCGTCATTGAATCTCGTTGCAGAAGCAAAAGATGGACAAGAAGCAATTATTTTTGCCCAAAAATACAATCCTGATGTTATTTTGAGGGATATAGGTTTGCCAA
>CAKUUG010000016.1 GCA_934692665.1 uncultured Candidatus Melainabacteria bacterium
CTATTGGAAACAAATTTTGAAGAAGCTATTTTGGGTTTAGAGAATATTTTAAAATTTGACAATCTGGAAGAAATTTTAATTCACAAAATCAAAAAAAAGATAAAAGAATTAAAATTTAAAAATCCAAAATACAAGAATTTATCTTTAATAAAAGACAGCAAATACCACAAATCGTATGTTTGTTTCATTGATGGAAATTGGAATTTTTCTTTAATTTTTTCAAGAATAAACAAAGACAACACAATTAATACTTTTTTTACTACGATAAACATAGATTTAGGAATAACTTCAGTTATTGGTTTTTCTGAAATAGAAAAAACTAACTTTAGAGAGATTCTTCAGCGATTATTTGTAGATTCGCCTCCAATAGAAATAGAGCCTCGGGTTTTGGCATCTTTGCTTGATTTTTATAAAGCAAAAAACAAGAGAACAAATTCACTTTTGCCTTATGAATTTTATATATGGGAAAATCTTCTATCAGATATCAAAAGATGCGAAACAGACGTTTCTTTGTACATAAATTCAAAGCTTACTTATGTTGAAATAAAAGAAAACAAACTCAAAAATTTGTTTAACTCAAAAATACTTTCAACTTGGTTTTACACAAAAAACCAAAGCAAAAAAACCGAAGAGATATTTTCAATTCCAAACAAACAAAACATTCAAAATCCTTGTAAATTAGAAGAAGATATAAGCAAATTCACTGATAACAAAATAGCAAATGACAAGGATTTTGTCGATTCATTCAAATCAAAATTGCTTCTTCAAGCATATATTTCTAAACTTGCAAAATTAAATGCTATTAGTGATTATTTGTTTAGTATATGCTATAAAACAGACTATATGAAAATATTTTTGAATTATATTGTTCAAAAAAGTATTTGTCATTATTTGTTGAACAATGTAAAAAGTAACAATCAAACAAATGTTTTCAAAAAAACAGAAAAATTCGATTTTACAGAAAAAGAAATAAACAAAGTAGTTGAGGTATTTGAAAAAAAATGGAAATAAAAAAAAGAATAATCTCGCTCGACATAGGAACAAAAAGAATAGGGGTTGCGGTTTGCGATGCACTGCACATAGGAGCAACTCCTGTTAAAACCATTCAAAGAACAAACGACACAAAAGCACTCGATGAAATAAAACAATTATGCAAAGAATACTCAACCGACACAATTTTAATCGGTATACCTTACAATATGGATGGCACTTTAGGATTTCAAGCAAAAAACTGTATTGATTTTATAAAACCATTAGAAGATAATTATACAATCCTAAAACAAGATGAAAGATTATCTTCTGAAGCAGCAGAAGAAATACTAAGACAAAAAGGCAAAAAATACACAAAACAAAAGGCTCTTGTTGATTCTACAGCAGCTGCAGTAATATTACAAGATTATTTAGATAGTTTAAAATAAGGATAAAAAAAATGACAGAACAATTAAATGACCAACCCGAAATCATCAAGGTAATAGGCGAACAAGGTGAAGAAATTTTTATGAAACTGCAAGAAATTGTCACAATAAATGACAACGACTATGCACTTTTGTCTATTGTTGAAGATGACAAATTGCCACTTGATGATGAAGCTGAAGACGAAGTTATTATTATGAGAATGATAAAGACCGAAGATGACTGTTCATTTGAAGTAATTGAATCAGATGAAGAATTTAACATGGTAGTAGATGCAATCAACGAAGATATGGAAGAAGAAGAGTAGTCGAGTTTACCGGCAGCTTTTAATTAAAAGCTGCTTTTTTAAAATTTTTCATATCTTTATTTAATTCATTTAAAAACTCTTTTCTGTACATAAACCCCAAATGTGCACCGTTGTTAAACAACACTAGTTTTTTATCACACATGGTTTTTAGATTTTTCAGTTGTTCTTTATTTATCAAATAATCATTCAAACTATGATAAATTTTGTAATTATCTTTATTAATCAAGTAATCTTGTATAGATGAAAAACTGTTCATTTTATCTAATTCATCATAAGTATAATGAACAAGCAGGTATTTTTTTACATAATCACTGAAATTCATCTTATAAATTAAATCATATATTTTACTTTTTTCGGTTGACAGATTTTCTCCATCAGTTTCTATTTGATAAATCAAATCAGAAATTTTTTGATGAAAAACAAAAGCACTGATTAATTTTGCTTCGTAATTTGAAAAAGGCAATTTTGTGAAGTTTTTTGTGATTTTTTCTTTTTCGTTGTATGCACGCATGACTTTTGCTGTTGTTGTTGCAAAAATATCTCGCATATTTTCAGGATGCTGTTTCCAGACATTAATGATTTTATCCAGTTCACCAATTGCAAACATCAAACTAAATGGCGGACATACTGCAACGAAATAATCAATGTTGTTTGCACCTATTTCGTATTGGTTGTTTGCAAGGAACATTACACAATACGCCCCCAATGAAGTGCCAAAAGCGACTCTCGATAAAAATGTACGATTGTATTTTTTCGATAAGTCAGCAACAATATTGTCAATCAAAAAATTAACAAGTTTTATATCATCTTTGATATTGCCAACGACATAGCCTTTTTTGAGACTTTTTAAAAACTCCCATTGAAAATGACTACCCAAGATTATTACGCTATAACCATCGTCATAAAACATTTTTGCAAAGTATGAATTATGGGAATTGTCTACACCTTCTCCAACAGATGGAAATATTATAGCAACAGGAGAGGTTTTATCTTTTTGCAAAACATATCTGTATTTGTATTTGCTTCTATTTGGAGAAAATTCTATATATCCGCTTTTAATTTTTTTTGAAAAATCTCTATTCCATATCGACATTTCGTGCCAAAATTTCTTCTTCGTGTTATTTTCCAACAATGCCGTTCTAATAGAATCCAAAACAGGACTTTGCGGATTGTAGTCATCGAGAAATATATCTGCGATTAATTCTTCATTTTTATCCATTTTTACTAACAAATTATCAGATATTTTTCCTTTGACATCCAGTTTGCTTTTTGAATTGTCAACCAATTCAATCTCATCATAATCATTTTTTATTTTTTCTATAACGTTTTTTCTATCGTAGTTTGATAACTTTATGTATTTGTCTATTGCATAGATTTGTTTTGCAATGTCATAAGTATCCGCAAAATTTGATTCAACCATTTTTATTATAGGCTGGATGTTTGTTGTTCTGTTAATCAAAAGCCCCATTTTTATTGCAGCTGCGACAGGAGAAGCAATGTATGTGGTTGGAGTTAGCAAAAAATCCAAAATTCTACCTACCATATCTCTGGAAGATATTGAAGAAACAAAAGGCAAGACAAGATAACTGCCGCATTTCACTTTGCATTTAGCTAAAGCTTGTTCCATATCTTCGTTGTACAATTCCAAATTAAATACTTTGTTTGCAACATCAAACAATCCGGCAAGTCCAAATGTAGAATTTATAAAAAATCTTTTTGTTTCATGTTTAACAGCATCAAAGTCTTTTTGCAACAAGCAGCTAACAAGCCTTTTTGGGTATTCTATGTTAATGTATGCATAATTTAGACAATCGATTAAAACGGAAGGAGCAATGCTTGCCCAGACAATATGAATTTTTTTGACAAATATTTTGTTTAATTTTAGATTAAAATAAAAGACTTTTCTGTTAAATTTTTCATATTTTGAATCATCTACAAAAAGGTCAGAAATAGATGGAAATTTGGTTTCTGCATTAATTTCTTTTGCAAAAGCAAAAACATTAAAAAACAACAAATTAAATAAAATAACTCCTGATATTAATTTTTTCAACGTAACCCTCATTTCTTATAAAAGTATTTTTGCTTGAATATTTAAAAAAATTATTGCCGGATTAGTCATTTTTTTGTATTATTTTTAAAATTTTTATATTTTTGGTAAAATTAAAGAATGAAAAAGGTACTAATTTCGGGGTATGTTGGATTTGGCAATTTTGGAGATGAAGCAATTTTTTATGCTTTAACTTCACATTTAAAAAAAACAGGCAACACATTAAACGCCTTTAGCGGCAATCCAAAAAAAACATTTGAAGATTTTAATGTAGAATCGTACTATTTTAAAAATATCTTTCAAATACTAAAAGCAATAATCAAAACTGATGTCTTAATTTCGGGTGGCGGAAGCCTTCTGCAAGATAAAACGAGCAATTTTAGTCTTTATTATTATCTTTTTATTTTGATTTTAGCAAAATTATTTTTTAAAAAAACAGTTATTTTTGCACAAGGAATAGAAGCAATGGTGCAAAAAAACAACGAAAATTTATTGAAATTTGTTTTAAAGACAACAGATTTTGTTTCAGTTAGGGACAAAAACAGTCAAGACTATCTAAAAAAACTGGGCATTGATTCTATTCTTTTGTCTGACCCTGTTTATTCGATTTTGCAAGAAATTAAAATTTCAGATAAAAAAGAAGGTTTAATTGTTCAATTAAGAAAAACAAAAAACATTAACGAAGATTTCTTAGAAAGATTAGCAAAAGAGATAACAAAAAATTACAAAGGTTCAATAAAAATTTTACCTTTACAAGATTCTCTTGATAAAGAAATTTGTGAAAAGTTTAAAGAAATTTTGGCAAATTTGGATATACAATCAGAAATAATTTCAAAAAATTCAATTTCAGAAATCATTGAAACAATAAACAACTCAAAATATATGATTTCAACAAGACTCCATGGAGCAATTGTTTCTAACGCACTCAAAACAAACACCTTCACACTGAATTATGATGAAAAATTAAAAACTTTATCTGAAGAATTGCATATTCAAAATATAAATTTAGATGATTTTAGTTTCGACGAATTGGAAGAAAAACTAAAGAGTTTCTTTAACAATGCAGAAAATTTTACTCAATATAGGAAATTTGATTGGGAAAAATTGGATTTATTTTTAGCAAAAAATTAGGAGAAGTAATGAAAAAAGGAAGCAGATACAAAGACGATAAAAAGCTAAATTTAATTTGTAATTTGGTAATAATTTTGTTTCATATAGTTAGATTTTTTTACAACTGCAAATGTATAAATTATCCAAAAGAAAAAGTAATGTTTGCCCTCTGGCATGCACACCAATGTGGAGTATTTTCTTGCAATCAAATGAGAAAAACAGCAATTATGGTTTCAAATTCAAAAGATGGCGAAATAATTTCTCGTGCTGCAAATGCAATGGGTGTAGAAACAGTTAGAGGTTCTCAAAATAGAGGTGGTGCAAAAGCAAGTTTGGAATTGTTAAAAAAAATAACAGATGAAAACTACAATGGTGCAATCACAATAGATGGCCCAAAAGGTCCAAAAAGAATAGTAAAAAAAGGAATCATAGAGCTTGCAAAAATGGCAAAAGTCCCGATTGTACCTGCAATATGGTGGAGCAAAGAAAAATCGTTTTTAAAATTTAATTCTTGGGATGAATTTCGTTTTCCGCTTCTTGGAACAAAATTGGTTATGAAATTTGCAGACCCAATCGAAATTCCTCAAAATTTAACAGAAGAAGAAACAGAACTTTTAAGACAGAAAATAGAAAACACACTAAATGAACTTTATCTTGATGTAAAAGAAAATTTTGACGAATATTACAAAACCGGCGAAAAAGTTAAGTTATAGTTTTGTTTTGTAAAGTTTTTAAATATTAATTATAATTTTGGCAATTTCGATGCTTCAGTGATTTTAACTTAGCTGAAGCGAAATGTTATTTATGATAAATTTTCAATCAAACTATAATGCAAATCATCAAACATCAACTCCAAAAATCAAAAAACTTTTCTCCAATAGGAGTTTTGGGGGCAAAATTTAAATTAAATAATGCAAAAAAGAATTTAAACAACAATCCGGATACTTTTAGTGATATTGTTGATATTCAAGGACAAAAGAAAGTTGTAAATAAAAACAAAACTTACATAAGTACTCTTGCGGATGGTAAAAATTTGGTTGAATATACAAAAACAGGCCAAGGTACAACAAAAACCATCGAAAACACCTCTGATGGCACAATTATTGTCACGAAATACAAAAATAACGGTGATGAATTAGAAATTAAATCAATAAAAATGAGTGATTGTGGAAAATATAATTAAAAAATGCTGCAAAATGCAGCATTTTAATTTTTATTCGTATTTAATTCCTGCTTTTTTGAAACGTTCGAAAACTTCTTGCAGTCTTAATATTGGTTGAACAAGAGAAACTCTAAAGTGATCATCGCTCATTTCTCCAAATGCACTACCCGGAGTTAACAATACGCCTGTTTTATCAAGCACGTATTTGCAAAATTCCATTGAAGAATTGAATACAGATGGAATCTTTATCCAAAAATACATAGTAGCATCACTTCTTGGTGCATAAAAACCCAAATCAGTAAAGCCTTTTGCAACAATTTCACGTCTTGCGTCGTATTTATCCATAATGCCTTTTACGTAATCTATCGGCATTTTGAGTGCTTCGATACAAGCATCTTGAACAATGGTAGAAGTGCCATAATCAATATTTGATTTCATTGCATACAAATTTGAAATAAATTCTTTATTTCCGACAGCAAAACCGCATCTCCAACCTGCCATATTAAATGTTTTTGTAAAAGAATGAAATTCTATTGCGATATCTTTTGCACCATCTATAGAAAAAATAGAATATGGGCGGTAATTTGAAAAACAAACTTCTCCATAAGCAAGGTCAGATACCAAAAGAATATTGTATTCACGACAAAAGTTTACAACATCGGTCAAAAAACTCTTTGGAGCAACAGCACCTGTTGGGTTGTTTGGATAATTAATAAAAAACATTTTCGCTTTTTTTGCAACATCGGTTGGTATATCATTTAAATCGATTAAGAATCTATTTTCTTCTTTTAAATTTACAAAAAACGGTTTACCACCGGCAATCAATGTACCACGACACAAAACCGGATAATACGGATCAGGAATTATATTTATATCCCCAGGATTTGTGTACGACATGGCAATATTTGCAAGTCCTTCTTTTTCGCCGATCAAAGTTTGGACTTCTGTTTCGGGATCAATATCAACAAAATATCTTTTTTTCATCCATTCAGAAATGGCACATCTTAATTCTTTTTTGCCTCTAAAATTAGGGTAGCCATGGTTTGCAGGATTTTGAATCGCTTCCAGTGCAACCTTAACAACAGGGTCAGGAGTAGCACCATCAGGGTTCCCGATTGAAATATCAATAACATCGACACCATTTTTAATAGCTTGTTGTTTCATATCAGCAAGTTGAGCAAAAATATATTTTGGCAGATTAAGAATTCGATCAGCCGGTTTTATATCTATTTTTGTTACAGTATTTTCCATTTTTTTATCCTTTTTTAAAACTATCTACACACAATAAAAGAGCCTTAGAAAAACTCTAAGGCTCTTTTTGATTTTTCTTACAAAACTAAGCCTCAGCAGGAGCTTCTGCTTGCGCGGCTGCTGCTTTTTCAGCTTCTAATTTTGCTTGTGCTTTTTTAGAAAGTTTTACTTTTTCAGATTTTTTGTAGTTTAATGTACCATCTTCGTTAGCATTGTTAATAAGATACATTACAGTAGGTGTAGCTTGAGCACCTTGAGAAAGTCTTGTTTTTGCTCTTTCTACATTAAGTTTCATTTCTTTTGATTTTGGATTGTAATAGCCAAGTTCCTCAATAGGAGCACCTTCACGTTTTGAACGGCTGTCTATGGCAATTATACGATAGCTAGGGTTTTTCTTGTAGCCCAATCTTTTTAATCTGATTTTAACCACTTTGTTAAATTCCTTTTTTTGTACTGTCTTATCACTATCAAACAATAAACATAATTATTTTGCAAGCAAAATGTTAAAAAAATTCATAATTTTAGAAAAATATGATATATTAATAGTTATGATAAAAGAAATTACAAAAGAAATTTTAAACAACAAAAGAAGTTTTCTGGAACAAATTGAAATAAGAGAGATTTTTGATGAAATATATCAAGGACTCGCAAACAAAATAACAACAACTGCATTTATTACAGCACTAAAAACATTACAACTGGAAAACGAAACTTTGCAAGCAATAATAGAAGCAAGTAACGATGCTATAAACAAACCCGAACATTCTTTTAAAAATAATTTTCAAACAGTAAACCTCAACCCAAATACAAAGTATTTTGATGTGTATTTTGCACTCGATATAATAAATTCTGCAAACAACATAAATTCTATCAAATATTCAGTAGGGGATTTTAATAACAATCACTTTTTAGAACTAAAAAAACACTTAAATATTGAACCATATTCAAGTAAAACCCTAGAACAGATTGAATCAAAAAAATTCTGTTATTTTTATTTAGACGAAAATGAAAAATACATAAAATACACAGATGAAATCAGGAAAAATCTAAGTTTTGAAAATATTTTTGATTTGACAGACTATTTTTTAAACCCTTTTTCAGTCAAAAATCAAATAATCGGTGTAAATTCTATTGAAAATGTTCAAAAATTTGCGAATTTGTCTTTATTATTAAACTATGACAATTCTCTTGTTACAACATCATCAACAGGCCTTTCTTTTGCTACTCTAGATGGAGAAAATACAATTGCTGAAGCTTGGAAAAACAAGATTTTTACGTATACTTTATCTGCGGAATTGCTTGATTTACCAAAGTATTCTATTGAAGAAATAAAAATCAATAATGCAAAAGATACGTTTGAAATAACGAAAGATATATTTGAAAACAAGACAAAAAATGCTTATTATTACACAATCGTTCTAAATTCAGCTTTAGCACTTTATATATCTAAAAACGCAAGCTCTTTAATTGATGGAATAAAATTGGCAGAAAAAACAATAGATTCAGGACTTGCAAAAGAAAAACTTCAACAAATTATAGAATAAATTCAAACAAAAAGATGAAATTTAGAATTTTATAGTTCAAAATACTATTAAAGACATTTTTTATACTAATATAATTCTGTAATGAAAAAAATCGAAATATTAATTTTAATAGCATTGTTTTTATTTTCTTCTGCGTTTGCAAAAACTCAACAAGAAGAATATAAAAACGACGTTTTGTATTCTCAAGAATATTTTGATTACTTGATAGAATGTGCTTCTATTGCTGATTTTGAGATGAAAGAAGAAGCTAAAAAGCAAAAAAAATCGCAAGAAGAAATAGATTTGGACGAAATTACACCTCAAGAAGACGAAGTTGCACTGGATGAATCAGAAACAGAACCTTTTAAATTAAGAATTGAAAATAGCGGAATAAATGCGTACAAAGAAACAATAAAACAAGAAGACACAAAAACAACAATACAAATAAACAACAAATTCAGCATAATCCATGATACGTACAAATTCAAAAACAAATACAACAGCAATGATTTCAGGTTAAAAACGGGTGTTGAATACAATCTTTCAAAAAATATTGTCTTAAGTTCCGGGCTTGAAACAAATTACAGAGGACAAAATCAAGTCCCAACATCCAAAAAACTCTACTTTAGCCCGACTTTAAAACTAAATGACAAATTTTCCGTCAGTTTTATTAATAAATACGACACAACCTCAAATTCTACAGACTGCGATATGAGTTTTAATATTTCACCATTTAAATCAAAAGTTACGGATTTTAATGTATATGCAGGCTACACAAAAGAAAGCAATGGTTCATCAAGTGAGAGCATTCTTTTTACAACCAATTTTTATTTTTAATTATTCAAAAAACTTTTGTTATATTGGCTTAGCATTTCCAAGCTCATCATCAATGCTTGATTGGTTGAATCTGAACCATAAGAACCTGTTGCTTGACTTTGCAGCATAGCTAGTTGTCTACTGTAGCCTTTTAGTTCAGTAAGCATTTGTACATTATCTGAATTTGTGTTAATTTTTTCTTCCAGAGTTGTTTCTATTTGCGACAACAATTCTTCAAAATTAGCTTTTTCATCAACGCTCAAACCCAATTTTTGTGCAAGTTTTTTTGCTTGCTCTAACAAAGAATTTTGTGAAGATGCATTGTTGTTTGAGGTGTTGTTGTTTTTATCTTGTTGCGTTTTTGCTTGTTCTATCAGCATTTTCGCTTGAGATTCAGATGTAGAATCATTGCATGGAATACCCAATCTATCCATTTCGTCTTTTGTTGCTTGTGATAATTTTTGTGTATAAGCACCCCATTGTGTACCATTCATACTCATGGAAACAGAATTTATCGCCATTGTTATCCCTTTTCTTCCTATTTAATGAAAATTAAAACTCTTGTCAACCTTTACAGTTTTGTAATCGGTATTTTTAAAGAAAAATTTAGTTTTAATCGGATTTTGTTACAAAACTTTACGTGCAAAATAAGAAAAAAGAAAATTTATTTTTCATGATAAAATAAGGCTATGTCAAAAATTTTAAATCTAATATTAGGCGGAACAATAATTTTTTTAATTCAATTTTTTAGCAGTTATATTCTAAAATGCTTGAATATTCCTTTTCCAGCACCGGTGTTGGGTTTAATCATTTTATTTATACTTTTAAAAACAAAAATAATAAAGGAAGCTTGGGTAAAAGATATTTGCAAGATTTTACTAAAGTATATGATATTGTTCTTTATTCCTTTGTTTGTCGGCCTTGTTTCTTATTTTGATTTAATTAAAAATAATTTTTATGCAATTGTTTTTACGATTGTTTTGACAACAACATTGATTATAGTATCTGTCGGTTTGTTTGTTGAAAATGTAATTAAATTTATGCGATTAAAAAGAATAAAAAATATAAAAAGGTAAAACAATGGAATTTTTCGGAATAGTTTCTACGTTAATAGTATATTTATTTTTCTACAAATTAAAAAATAATAAATACATAAAAAAAATCCCGATTATAGTGAGTGTGGGCTTGGTTTTGATTGTTATTTTGAAAATTTTTAAAATAGAATATTCGACATACTATGAATCGGCAAAATACTTGTCTTTTATGATTGCACCAGCAACTATTGCTCTTGCATACCCAATGTATGAAAATAGCAACATCCTAATCAAAAACAAACGAGCAACATATCCGGCAATCATTGTTGCAGCGATTATGGGTGTGATATTAACATATTTTATTTCAATATTTTTTAATGCAGAACACAAAGTAGCACTCAGCATGCTTTCAAAATCAACCACTATGCCAATTGCGGTCGAAATATCCAAAAATCTGGGAGGATATTGCGAATTGACTGCTTGTGTTGTTGTTTTGACGGGACTTTTTGGCGGATTATTCGGGCATAAAATTTTAAAAACTTTAAAGGTGAAAAACGACATAGCGATAGGGCTGGCTTTGGGTTCAGCGTCTCATGTGATTGGGACCAGTGCTTGTGTTGAAAAAAAGAAATACAAACAAGTAGCTTCAAGTACTATCGGGCTAATTTTGGTAGGAGTTTTGACAGTCATAATAGCCCTTGCATTAAAAAAATATATAGTTGTATAATAGAGTAAGAAGAATGATGTAAATTTTTGTAAAATTAATATAAATTGCCCATTATAATAGCAATTTTTTTGATTTACGATTTTTATGATGTTGTAAAGGTGGTAAATATGATGCAAACTTTAAAACTTGTTCCAAATAGTGCTAAAAACAACTTTGAAAAATTTGAAGTGCCGAGCATTCAAATTGCCAGAACACCTGAGCAAAAAAATGATAGTTTTGTGTCAAAAGAAGAAAACAAAACAGAAAACATTGAAAAAAAAGATAAAACTGAAAACAAGACAACTGATGTTATTAAAAATAAAGGTATAAAAGAAAAAACCACGAGTGCTTTTGGAAAAGTTATAAACTTTTTTAAATCAGTCGCAAAAACCAAAGAAACAGCAAAAGGAACGCTGAAGGGCATTAGAAATGGGGCGATTGCGACAGTAGGGGTTGCATTTGTCGGCAAAAATCTGCAAGAAGGGGAAGGTAAAATCCTTTCAACAATCGCAGCAATGGGAAAAAATATCGGCAAAGTAATCTCGACAACGGTAACAAAAGTAATACCCACTGTGTTTACAAAAAGTCCAAAAGAATATCTATCCTCTATTAGACATTTACCTAAAGGTTTTTACAACTACTGTTCTTCCGGCGTAGAAAAAGGAGCAAAAGGTTCAAAAACCGTTGGTATAGTTTCTACATTAGCAGGTATCGGCGTTTTAGGTTACAATATAATTAAGGGCATGGCAAAAGGCAATATGAAAAAAGCCGACATTGACCACTATACAGATAATGGACATGTTCCTGTAAAATAAGCTTCTCATCACAGAGCCAAATTACACTGTTTGTATGAAAATTCATGCTTGAGTTTAACATGCTAAAAAATTAAGCTATAATTTAACTATATTATTGTGATATAATCAATTATAGAGGCTTATAATGAAAAAAAGTTATTTTAAATACACGCTTGCAGCACTTCTTTTAGTGAATATTACATCTTGTGTGCTTGCAGCAACAAAACCCCAAGTAATCAGACCTTCAACCCCCATTGTTAGCGAAAGTTTAAAACCTATTATTGTTGATTACAGAAACGGTAACTATATTCAATCTATGTTAAAACTGGAAGAATTAGTTAAAAAAGAACCGGAAAATACTTATGCAAATTATTATTTAGCTTTGACATATACTCGTTTGGGTAAGAAAGAAGATGCGGAAAAGTTCTACAATAGAGTAATAACGCTTAATTCCAACATGTCATTGAGATATTATTCTCAAAAAGCTCTTGCTTGTCTAGATGACCCTACAAGTCAACAATGCACAGACATAAAATCAACAAATCAGCTAGTCAAAAAGACCAATGAAAGTTCTGACGGAGCAGTACAGGAAGATGACGATATTACAAAATTCATAAAATCAGGACAAAAAATACATCCTGCAGCAGTAGACTCAATTACAAAAGACAGAATGGAAAGAAGAATACAAGCTGAAGAATATCTAAGAAAACAACAGCAAGAACAAACAGGCGAAAAACAATCTTCACTAGTTCCAACACAAGAAGAAATAATTGCTGCGTATAATACTCTCAAAAAGGCAGGCTTAGACCCTTATAACTTGGATACAATGGGATATAATATAGCATTGAATCAAAATGCAAATGATTTCGATTTGTATTCAATTTTAACAAATTCAAATTCACAGACAGCACAAACGTTGTTTTTAAATCAACTAATACAAAACAACAATATCACTAATTATGGAATATAAACAATGGAAAATACAAAACTAACACTGGTAACAAAAAAATTTGGTGAAATCACTATAGAAAAAGAGTTTATTTTCGACTTCGTTTCGCCAATTATAGGTTTTGAAGATTTAAAACAATACACAATAATAGACATAAAACCTGACTCACCCTTTAAATGGCTGCAATCAGTAGAAGATATGGAGCTTGCGTTTCCAATTACACTGTGTAGCTATTTTGGAATCGATTACCAATTTGATATTCCTGACGAAGAGGCTCAAAAAATTGACTTGCAAAACCCTGATGATGTATTTGTATTCAATATTGCAAATATCCCGAATTCAAACCCTCAAGCAGCCAGTATCAATATGTTAGCCCCAATTATCGTAAATTTGGCAAATAAAAAAGCGATGCAAACAATACTTAAAAACACTGATTTTGAAGTAAGACACAAATTATACGAAAAAAATACGGAAGAATAGTTATGTTAATTTTAACAAGAAAAGTAAATCAAAAACTGATTATAAACGATAATATAGAAGTTGTCATTTTAGAGAGTTACAAAAATTCTGTTAAAATTGGCATAAATGCACCTTCAAGCGTGCAAGTATATAGAGAAGAAATTTATAACGAAATCAAAAAATCAAACACACAAGCAAACTCTGTTGATGTTAAGGCTTTGAAAATTTTAGAAGGTAATACAAAAACAAAAACGTTTGATTTTATGAAGAAAATTCAAAAAAATGACTAGCGAGATAAAAGCGGCAAAATCTCTATTTTATCAAAAAGATTATACAAAAGCACTTGAAATATTCAAAAAACACAACGAATTTTATTATACCGGATTGTGTTATTTGTTATTAAAAGATATCAATAGTGCAATATCATACTGGAAAAAAAACAAAAACAACTGCCCCGGATGTGAATTTGGGTTGATTGTTGTTGATTATATTAACTTTAAAGCAAACAAAATTCCAAGCTTTTTCCAAACCAGAGCTTTTTTAGAGGTATATATTTCATTGTTCCTTGATAATGATTTAGTTTCGTGGTGCGAAAATTTGATTTCTCATTCTGAAATGTTTTTTAAAGGCAACCCCGAAAGCTACAAATTTATTGCACGTGCATTATATTCAAACGGGTATTTTGATTTGGCTATCACATTTTGCAAAAAATCTTTGGATCTGTTTTATAGTGACCCTGAAGCATTATTGATTGTTGCACAGTGTTATTACTTGCTAAACAAAAAAGAAGTTGCAAGATTATACATAGACAAATTAAATCACATAGTAAAAGATTATTATCCTGCCATTTTATTTGACCAAGTCCTTTCGCAAGAGTTACAATAAATTAAAAAGAAAGGTTAAAAATAAGTATGAAAAAAATTATTTTTTTAATGATACTGGCATTTGTTGTGCAAAATGCAAATGCCAAAGATTACACGCA
The DNA here is from genome assembly GCA_934692665.1 of uncultured Candidatus Melainabacteria bacterium. GTDB lineage: Bacteria > Cyanobacteriota > Vampirovibrionia > Gastranaerophilales > Gastranaerophilaceae > RUG14156. The sequence goes on from CAKUUG010000016.1 coordinate 14,554, forward strand.
ATATTGTTCAACAAAAACACCCAATAAAACTTTCACAGGGGTTCTTGCAAGTACAAGCGGCTTAAATTTGTTAAGTAGAAACGTTATAGAAAACGAAATTTCCGGCCGTTTAAAAAAAGAATTGAATTCAAAATTTGACGTAAAAATAAACAATTTTTATGGAACAAACATTCTAAACGGCTCTTTTAGGAATCTTAGTGCAACAACAAAGCAAATTAATTATGGTGGTTTTTATCTATCAGATATAAAAGCAAAAACATTATGTGAATACAATCAAGTAGAATACAAAGACAAAAAAATCATTTTTAAAGAAAATATGGTTTTAAAATACGCATCGACAATTACACAAGAGGATTTAAACAATACAATAAATTCAACAGAATATAAAAAGATAATTGAAAAAATGAACAAAGATGAATATATTTCATCAATATTTAAAATCGAACCATCAAAATTAGAAATATCAGACAACGGCATTTCTATGCAATATTCTATACTTCCATTGCCAAAATTAAATTCTTCTATTGTTAAAAACTTTTTACAGCCTATTAAGGTGAATATTAGCGGAAATTTAAAAGCAAAAGACGGACAAATAGAACTATGCGATTTGACTTTAAACTCCAAAAAAGCAAATTTAATACCGCCTTCAATTATAAACCTCTTAAATCCTCTAAACTACAATATAAGTGTTCAAAAAGACAAAAATGGCAAGCTCGATATTGATAATATAGCAATAAAAGACAAAAAAATCCAAATTGATGGTCACATAGTGATTTTAAAAGATTAATAAAAAAGGGTTTATTAAACCCTTTTTTATTTGCAGCAATTTTTACATGGAAATTTGTATATTGCACCATATTTAATAATTCTTTTTACTCTGCGTTTTTCTTGGCGATTGAATTTTCTAAATGCTTTGTATTGAGATTTACAAAGTTGAGATTTTACGTCTTTTCTGAAACATTTTGTCCTGTTTTTCATTTCTTTTCGAATTTCTTTCAGTTCTTGAGCTTCTTCTTTGTAGCATTTATCAGAACATTCGACCATTTTTAAGACTCGATTTTTTTGCAGTCTGTATCTTGAATGAAGATTTTCCATATCAGATTTAAATTTTTTATAAAGCAAATCAATGTTGCATTCTTGTTTTTCAGTCAAGCAGAGTCTTGTTTTCATCATTCTAAAATGTTTGTCAAAATAACATTCATTGTAAATACAATACTCATCATCATCTACAATACACTTTTCACAAGTCGGCTTTTGGGATTTGTCGCATTCGATATTATCAGATGCTTTATAACATGGAGTTTTTTCAACCGGAGGCGTGCAGCAATCCGCAAGAGTAATATTTGACAACAAAAGAAGTATCATAGTAGATAAAATTGTTTTTTTCATATAGAACCTTTCATAATACAGAAAAAAGATATAATATAGTTAGATAAAATACATTAGTCATTTGGATATAGAAATTTGTATAATTTATTTAAAAAAAATGTTTGACATTTAATTTTGTTCTTGATACACTAAAAGAGCAGTCGAGACAAGACATCTCAAAAGCGAAATTTGAAAATTAAATAAAAATACAATTTGCGTCTGTAGCTCAGCAGGTAGAGCACTCCCCTTTTAAGGGATAGGTCGCGCGTTCGAATCGCGCCAGACGCAAATTTTTTATAGGTAAATTTTTATTTTTTTATATTTTATTTTTTCAAGATTAGATTCATATTTTTAGTAGTTTCTTTTCCAAATAAAAAAGCAGCTGTACCAAAATAGCAACAAGCTGCTTGTTTATGATTAAATTCGATATTTTAATTGTTTATTTTATTTTTTTCAAACTTGATAAATAGTTATTATTTTCAACGTCGCCTTCAACTTGAGTTAAAAATATTTGCGATTTTTTTTCATCAATTTCTATTTGTGGCAAATCATCAAGCTCAGAAGAATAGTAATTTAAATCACTTTTTGTGTACAGTTGTACTTTGTTTGCAAGTGCGTTTAGTGAAATATTTCTAAAGAATCCAAACATTGATTTTTTATCGGTAGAAAATCTAGTGTAAATTCGAAGAGAAGCATCATGTCTTTCCATATCGAATCTACCCCTAATTAGTGCAGACAACGTAGGAGCGGACGAGCGAATATCTATTCCATAGGCAACGTTGTCTTTTAGGTTTATTGTGCCTGTTATTTTATTAAATTTACCTTCAGGAATGTTTACAATATCCATAATTACAGACGGACTAATCATGACAATCGGATTTCTAAATACAGAAGCGATTTTTAGCAAATACTCAACCAACCCGATTTTCCCAATTGCACCATCATCTATCGCAAAACGAATTTTTCCGTTTAGTTTCAAGGATTTATCAGTATTTAATTCAATCAAACCTTTTGCACTGCCTGATATTTCTTTATCAAGATTGAGCAAGACTTTTGCCATCAAATTTGAATCAACATCTTTTACACCCAATCTGACATAATGTTTGAAATTTTTTAAATCAGATTCGACTTTCAAGGTAGAAATTCCATTAGCAATGTTGAATTTGTTTGATTGAATTTTTAATAGTCCTTTTTCATCAAGAGTCATTTTTGCATCGATATCAGAAAATGTCAGTTCCTTGTAGTTTCCTTTTTTTAATTTGAACGAAGAATTTTCTATACGGATTAAATTTGTATCAAAGAAATAATTATCATCTACAATATCGTTTTCAGAGTTGATATTGTCAACATTATTAATGTTTTGTTGGTCAGCATTCATAGATAAAAGAAGCTTTTCTACATCTACATTGTCCAAATCTAATTTCATATCTTTTATTACAAAAGGCGGTTTTAGTTCGTTTTTTATCTTTCCGTCAAAATCATACTTTATTCTTTTAAACCCACCATCAACAGCAACATTTATTGCTTCATTATTTGTAGAAAGTTTTGCTGATTTTATAAACAACCTTTGTTTTGGTAATATTGTTTTTTCAATTTGCATATCGGCATCCAAAACAGGAATATCATTTTTAAAGACAATATTCAATCTGCCTTGAATTGTACCTTTTTTGAATGTTTTTTCTTTTGTAAAAATATTTAAGAATTCGCAAGGCATTTGTCTTGCAAAATAAAACCCAAAATTGTCAATTTTGCCATCCAATTTCATTTTTCCATTTAGCACCAAAATAGGGGTTAATGCAACTCCACGTTGCATATTTGACGAAATATAGTAGTTTATGTTTTTTATATCTAGAATATTTCCATTAATATTAAAATCGCCTTTTACAGCTCTATCATAATTCGTCAAAGCAGATTTTGAATTGTTGACATTAAGATCAACTCCCTTTGGCACACCCGCTAACCAAGTCATGTCCATAGTACCATTTTTTGCTTTGTATGTAATTTTTGTTTTAGTTGGTTTTGACAAAGTGATTTGGATATTCGGAAGAAGCGGAGAAAGGTAAGTCTTCAAAAACTCATTTGATATCATTGTTCTAACATCGATATTAGAATCAAACGTTTTGTAATAATCTTTTATATTGCCTGTTATGTTAACTGTATTGCTTTTGTTTTTTCCATAAAACCCAATTAAATCGACAAAATCGATTTTATCTTTCGAGATATTGATTTTACCTTTTTGAATATTGATTGGAAGATGAGTTATATCTTTGATTTCTGCTTTTGTATTATCTACTGTAATATAACCTGACAAGTTATCGTTTAAAGAATTCACATCAAATTTTACACTGCCCGAGGGATTATCCAAAGGAGAAAGAAGTTCTTTTCCGTTTGGAATAATAAAGTTTGAATTAATCAAAGCAAAAACATCTTTTAAGTAGAATTTGTTTGATTTTGCATTTAGAAATATTGTGTTTTTATCAATTTCGGAAGTCATCACCATGTTTGAATCATTGACAGAGATTTTTAGGTTATTAATTTTAATATTTTCATCATAAATTTTAATTTCAGAACTAGAATTCATTTGAATTTTTGCAAAATCAGAATTTTTATCTGAAATTCTTCCCTCAAGCCTAAAAGCCAATTCTTTAAAGTCTTTTTTGCAGTTTAACTTTACGTTATTTGCACTAATAGATAAAAGAGTGGCATTTGGTTGTTTATATGTAACAAAAAAACTTTCCAACTTGATATCTGAATCAAACAAATCAACGCTATAATCAAAATCATTTTGGGTTGATTGTTGTTTTTTGATTTCAAGAGCATTTAACAATTCATCGGTTTTTAATGTTAGATTTTTTGCAAGAAGCTTTTTTAATTTAACTTTTTTATCAAAAATTGAAGAAAAATCAACAGAAACACTAAAATTATCCAAAACAGCAAGCTCATTTGAGTTTTTAGTTAGCCTGAGAACTTTTACATCCAAATCAACTTCCGGTTTTAGTTTTGTTTTCAATTTTGGATTTTCAATTACCAAATCTAATCCAAAATTATCTTTTATAATAGAAGAGATGTAATTTTGAAATTTCGAAGAATTTAGAATTTTGTTTGGCAAATAAAGATACGATATGGCAAAAAACAATGCCAATACAATTACGAAAGTTATACAAAAAATTACAAATTTAATTAGATTTTTCTTGTTCATAGTAATCAAATTATAGCATAAATCAATTTTACAATTGAATCGTTTAAAAAACCAAATAAAACATAGACGGTTTGTGCTAGAATGTTTTTATGAAAAAATTATTTGTTTTATTTGCTTTTATAAATTTTTTATTAATACAAACAGCATTCGCTCAAAATGTAACCATCTACAAAGAAAACGACAAATTTGGTCTGGCAAATGATACAGAAAAAATAACAGATGCGATATATACAAAACTTATAAAATTAAAAGATGAGTCATTTATTTGTTTGTACAAAAATAAATTCGGTATAATATCAAAAGATGGAGAAATGCTCGTTGAGCCTAAGTATACAACAGCACAGAGATTCGTCGGAAAATATGCGAAACTAGGTCACAAAGGCAAATATCTTTTGTTTGATGAAACAGGAGATGTAATTTTGGATGACAATTATTCCAACATTATGCTTTTATATGGAAAAATGTTTTTAATCAAGAAAAACTACAAATACGGGCTTGCAACATTCGATGGAGATATCATTCTTGCACCTGTTGCAGATGATATTTATATGCCAAAAGCAAATGTACTCAAAATTTCGATTGATGGAGAGTGGTACGAAATTGTACACAATTCAAAAGATGTGTTAGAATTGCCGCAAGAATTTGAAACTTTAGAAACAGATAAAAAGAACTTTTCAATCACAAAAGTTGTTGAAAATCCTGTTGCATCTGCAGGTTATGGAATGATTAGTGCAAGCGATTATTTTATTAAAGTATTTTCGTCAATATCTCCCGCATACGAAACAACAATCGATGAATTAGTCTTGAGCCATGGGGCAGACACAGCAAATATACTTATTAAATCAAGCTGGCTTGTAAAATTTCCTGTTGTTTATGCAAAAAACTACATAAATAACATAAAAACCCCAAACAATGGGCCTTTGTCTGACATAAAAGCGAATTTAAAAAACAAAATAAACTAATTTTTAATTCTTGTTTAATTTGGGCATAAAAACATCCATAATTAAAAACCGATAATGCAAACAAAAAATCTTTATTAACAGAAATTTGTTAATCAAAAACAAAATTCCAGAAAACAAGCTTAATTAAAAAGAAAAACTCAGCTATATAATTTATAGCTGAGTTTCTAATATTTTAACAATAGATTTTACTATTTGATATTTGAATACGTCCAAGCATCTTGGTTTGGAGCTTCAAATGAACCAACATTTCCTTCTTCTTCTTGGCCAGCTTGTGCACCACCGTGAGCGATTGGTTTGTAGATTCTATTAAAGTACTCGATAACCATTCTATCAGAATTGAAGTAACCTTCAGCAGTTCTCATAGCTTGTCTCATCAAACGAGCCCATTCTTGTTTATTGTCATAGTATGTAGGAATGATTTCATTTTCTAGAGTATTCATGATGAATCTGTGGTCTTTCCAGTGTCTTTCTTGCCATGGAATATCATCATCCAATCCAGGATATTCTACAGTGTAGCCGTTGATTCCGGGGAATGTACCTTCAACTGTCCAACCATCATAGATTGAGAAGTGAACAGCACCATTCATATTAGCTGACATGCCTGAAGTTCCAGAAGCTTCTAGAGGTCTTGTTGGTGTATTTAACCAAATATCAGAACCTTTTTTAAGTTTTGCAGAAAGAGCTAACTCATAACCTGGAAGAACAACCATGTTTTTCATATTGTATGATTTTTTCAAAATGTTGTTAAAGGTTTCTTTACCCATTGTATCATCCGGGTGGAATTTACCTGCAAAAATCAATTGTACTTTATTTTCATTTAATAATTTTGAGATTCTGTCTTCATCCATCAATATTAACCAAGCACGTTTGTAATCAGCAAATCTTCTTGCCCAAGTGATTGTTAATACGTTTGGATCAAAGCGTTTTCCTTGAGTATCAGAAATGTATTGGAACAAGTCTTTTTTCATTTCATATTTAGCATCAAGAAGTTCTTTATCTGTTTTTGCTTTTGCAATTCTTTCGTCTTGCCAATAATGTAAGTTAACAGCATTTGTGATTGCTCTGATTGGGCATCTGTCTTTTACCCATTCCCACATTTTGTTTGCAACAAGACCATGAAGTTGTGATACAGCATTTGCAATTCTTGACATTCTAAGAGCAGCAACTGTTAGAGAGAAGTTTTCGCCGCCCAATTCAACAGCTGTTTCACGAGAACAACCTGCAAAGAAACCAGCTTCAACCAATGTATCAACCCAGTGAACTTCATTACCGGCAGGAACAGGAGTGTGGGTTGTGAATACTGTTTTGTTTCTAACAGCTTTAAGATCGCCGTTGTATTGGTTTAACAATTCGAATGCTGCAGGAAGAGCATGACCTTCATTCAAGTGAATAACGTCGAAGTTATATCCAACAGTTTGAAGAACTCTAACACCACCGATACCAAGAACTGTTTCTTGAGCTACACGGATTTTTTCATCTCCATCGTATAATTTGTGAGTAATTTTTCTAGCCCATTCAGAGTTACCTTCAACATCAGTTGTTAATAAGTAAATCGGACAAGTTCCGAATAGTTCGCCTTCAACTTTGTACGCTTTAACGATAACATCTTCGCCAAAGATTTTTAAAGTTGTCGAAACATTCAAATCTGTTAAGAAGTCATAATGTTTTCTAGTATAAGCTACTTCAACATTACCGTCTTCGCCAATTCTTTGGTCATAATAACCATAAGACCATAACATTGTAACACCAACCATAGGCATTTGAAGGTAACCTGCTGATTGCATGTGAGAACCTGCAAGAAATCCCAAACCACCTGAATATGTTGCCAAGGATTGGTCAATTGCAATTTCCATTGAAAAATAAGCTACATTTGGTAAAGCCATAAATTTAATCCTTTTAATACTAACTACTTTTTATTTGTTTAATAAGATATTAACACAAATAAATTATTTTGAAAGCAAAATAATTCTTTAGCACTAATTATTTTGCCTTACTTATTTTATATGAAAAAAATAGTTTTAGTATTTTTTTATGCATTTTTGAAACATAACTTAATAATTTAATTTTATTTAATTTCTTGTGTATCAGAAATTACACCCTCTACAATTGAATCTACAAGAGCATCTCTATATTCATCCGTTTGGATTTGTTGGAGTTCTTCAGGGTTTGACATAAAACCAACTTCAACTAAGGCATTTGGAATATTGTCAAGACATGATTCACCTGTAATGTTTGTCTGATATGGGTGTTGTTCAACAGGAAAATTGTTTTCACCGATTGATTGAACTAAATTTGTTGTTAAATCTGTAGCAATGTTTTGAAAATCAGGTTCATCACTATAATAATAAACATGAACACCTGTTGCTTCCGGAGAAGTTGAAGCATTTGAATGAAGAGATATTACTCGAAGGTTTTTGTTTCCATCTTCGCCATATTGGTTTGCAAAATTGTCGACAACATCAATTAAGTCTTTGTAATAAGATTGCGTAACTAGTACATTAGCACCTGAATCAAGAAGTTTTTCAGTCAAAGCTTCAGCGTAATCTTGGTTAATAGTCCATTCTTCAACACCATTATATACCGCCCCGGGGTCAAATACTCCATTGGCATCAGCTCCGCCATGGCCGGCATTAACCATAATAGTATAGCCACTCAAAACACCATCTTGAACAGAGCTTTCAAAGTATTGGTTATTTGAGCCATTGGGATCTAACTCAACAGAAGCGCCTTGGTTTGTTTTTTGCATACTTAACAATTTTTCTACAAAAGAATTTATTTTAGTGCCAATACCTTCTACTGCTGTTTTTGTTTTTTGAAAAACAGGCAGAGTATCATCTTGCAATACAAAACTTTCGACATTAGTTTGTCCTAAAAGTTTATTATCACTTATTGAAGTTTCATTATTGAATATTAATTCTTCTTGTTTTGCAGATAAATTTTTAGCGGTTTCTATATTATAGTTTACCAAAGCTTGCATTTTACAAGCATAACTGTCATTTGATATCATATTAACTTCTCCTCGTATATTTATTTAAAATATTTTTGAGGATAAAAATTGCTAATTTATTTTATTATTATTAATTTTCGTAACATTTTATAATATCGCAAACAAAATTGTGACAAGCATCTTTATCAGAAGAAACTATTTTTCCGCCGCCTCTGGAATTGTGACCACCAACGGAAAAACCGTTATATTTTTCATTTAATAAAGAAGAAGCTGAGTCATAGAATTTGTCTAAGTTGTCTTTTTTGGAATGAATGCTCAATCTATACACATCTTTTGCACTATAAAAAGCGACAACGGCATCAATACCATGGTAATCTTTGTCAGATAAAATATTTTGCCTGAAACGATTTAAAATTGTGCTTGTTCTAGAGTTATCTCCTCCCAAATTTTTCCAAGTCTCGTCATCCGGTGAAATTTCTACATAAGCAAGTTTTTTATTTTGTGATAATTTGACATTATTAAATAGCGAGTCATAAAAATCTTGTTCCTCGGGTGTAAGATTTGCAAGAATATCTATTTTATGAGCTATTTTTTGCTTATCTTTAATTGAAACTTTCTTTTCAACGTCTTGGTAAATTTCATAAGCATTTTTATCTTCTTTTAGTTGTTTTTTTGCTTTTATCTCGCCTTTTTTGCCATCGCAATCTATAATACCTTTTTTGACACAATCACTTGCAAAACCTGATAATATATCGTAGGCTTTATTTTCGTCTATTTCTTCACATAATGATTCAAACAATCTATAAATAACAGAAGTTGCAGACTTTGCAGATGAATCAATATAATGCATAGAAGTTTTTTGAGGAAGTGAATCATCCAAAATCGGAGAATCCAGTTCAATTACATCATCACCAAACATATTTTGTTTTTTATGATGGTCAATACAAACGACTTTGTTAGCATTTTTAATCATTTGAGCAACGTTTTCAGACACTCTATCGTATTGACTAAAATCAACACACAAGGCAGTGTCCGATTTTTCATCAGATTTTATGGTATCGGCTTGAACAATATTACAATTTTTATTTCTCAATCCTAAAGTATCCAAATTTTGAGAAAGAATTATTCTGGAATTTATTCCTCTTTGATTTAGATATTCCCACATTAAAAGTGCAGAATTAGCAGAATCCTCATCCGTTGCCTCATGACAAACTATATCAACAGAAGAAGAATTCAATAATGTATCCGATAGATATTTTGCTTCTTGCTTTGTAATTTTGTTTGCTTGAAATGTTGTTAATGCTCCGTTTATTTTCATTATTTTTCCCTTTTAAAAAATATTTACTTAAAATAATAGACACAATAAAGTGTCTATTTTAATAATTGTTATAGTTTGATTTTTAAATATTTAATAATCTTCATATTTAGTCTTTCTTGTATTCAACTTCAAACCCAAATAAAGAAGACACTGATTTGTCATCATGGATTCTTGAAATTGCTTCACCCAAAAGCGGAGCGACACTCACCTGTTTGATTTTTTCAGGAATAACAGTATCTTTTAAAGGTATTGTATTTGTGACAATTACTTCTTTAATTGGTGCTTTTTCCAGTCTTTCTAAAGCAGGCCCTGAAAATACCGGATGTACTGCACACACATAAACATCTTTTGCACCTTGTTCTTTTAATAATCTTGCTGCTTCACAGATTGTACCTGCGGTATCAATAATATCATCAAACATAACACAAACTTTGTCTTTGACATCGCCTATAATGTTGCAAGCAATAGAACTATTGTGTTTATCTCTACGTTTGTCAATGATAGCAATTTGAGCCCCTACTTGCTTTGCCAATGCTCTTGTTCTTTTTACACCACCCATATCAGGAGAAACACAAACAAGTTCAGAATTTTGAGTATCTATATTTTTTACATAATTTACAATGACAGGTGTAGCATATATATGGTCAACTAAAATATTGAAAAAGCCTTGAATTTGGCCTGTGTGCAAATCCATTGCAAGAACTCTTGTGGCACCTGCTTGTGTCAATAAATCAGCAACCAATTTTGCAGTAATAGCTTCACGTCCTGAGGCTTTTCTATCTTGTCTTGCATAACCATAATATGGAATAACGGCTGTAATTGATTTTGCAGAAGCTCTTTTGAAAGCATCTAATAATATCAACAACTCAACCAAATTTTCATTAACCGGATTGCAAATAGGTTGGACAATAAATACATCATCTCCACGAACTGAATCTTGAATTTGAACATAAATTTCACCGTCTGAAAAATCTTTTATTGTTATAGGTTCTAAACTTGTACCCAAATACTGTGCTATTTCTTGTGCGAGTGGATTGTTAGAACGACCTGAAAAAAGTTTTATATCATGTGTCGGTAAAATCTTTTGAATCTTTTCCAATTCAGCCTCAAGTTCCAAGCTCATTTTAATTATTCTCCTTTTTTGTTTTGACCCAATTTTTAATTTCTTTTTGAGAAGTTCTGGCAATTGCAAGCGAATTGCTTTCAACATCTTTTGTAATGCAGCTCAATCCGGCAACAAATGCGTCTTCGCCGAGTTCAACAGGTGCAACAATTACGGAATTTGAACCAATAGAAACCCCATCTTTTAAAACTGAGGATTTTTTTTCTTTTGTTATTGAATTGTAATTTGCAAAAATTGTACCCGCACCAATATTAACATTTTTACCCAAAATTGCATCCCCTACATAAGAAAGGTGACAAACATTAGTGTTGTTGGATATTTGTGCATTTTTTAATTCAACAAAATTTCCGATTTTACAATTTTCACCAATTTTGCAATTACCTCTAAAATGAGTCATTGGACCAATTTTGCAATTTTTTGCAATTGTATTTTTGCCTTCTATATATGTGTTTGGATAAATCACTGTATCTTCTCCAATTTCAGTTTCAGGAGAAATAAATGTAGATAAAGTATCAACAATCGTCACACCTTCATCCATTAATTTGTTTAATTTTCTTTCATTCATTATTTTTGTTGCAACAGCAAGATTTTGTCTGGAGTTGATTCCATAGATTTCTTTGTTATCTGATGCGACATACCCGCAAACTTTTAATTTGTTTTCTTTTGCCCATTTAATTATATCTGTCAAATAGTATTCACCTTGAGCATTTGTGTTTTTTAGTTCAGAAAATGCACGACAAACCTTTTTCCAGTTTAAAAGATAAATTCCTGTATTGACTTCTTTTATTTGTTTTTGAACATCTGTTGCATCTTTTTGTTCAACAATTTCTGATACTTCGCTTGATTCATTTCTAATAATTCTTCCATAACCGAAAGGGTTATCAAATAATGTCGTCATAACGGTAAGGTCAGAATTTTGTTCTTTGTGAAAGTGAATGAAATTTTTGAGCGTAGTGTCGGTAATCAACGGCGTATCACCACAAGTAATAAGAACTTCTCCTTCAAAACCGAAAAGCAAAGGAATGGCCATGCTAACTGCATGACCTGTGCCTAATTGTTCTTTTTGTAATACTGTTTTTGCATTTTTGTAGTTGTTTGATAGATATTTTTCAACATCTGAAGCTCCATGTCCAATTACTACTATGCTTTCAATTGAATCGGACACATTGTTTATGGCATCCAATACCCAACCAAGCAAAGGTTTTTGGAATATAGAATGGAGAACCTTGGGCATTGAGGATTTCATTCTTGTACCTTTTCCAGCCGCTAAAACAACTGCTTTTATATTGTTGTTATTTTCCATCTTAATTACCTTTTTTCTGATTTTCTCATAAAATTTTCACTATTAGAACAAGAAAATTTCTTTTAGAAACAATTTTTTACAAATTCTTATTGCTTTTGTTTAATACAAAGTTTGTGAAATATTTTTTTTGCTTCCAAAATAAAGAATTAGCAAAAAATATTATGGTATGAATATTTTTTTTAAAGCTAAAATTCGACAATATTATAAAGAATTAAAAAATAAGCCTACGCAGAATTTATTAGAATGTTTGAGAATAGAAGTTGAAAAGCATCTTCTTGCACAAGTCTTGGGCATTTTAATTAAACAACAGACAGGTAAATCATTTACTTTCAGCAGTAATCCAAAAGATAGTAATCTAAAAGATTTTCTAAAAAATAACCCGGATGAATACAATCTAAAAATTCCAAACAGAGAAATAATTACAGAAAGTTTAATAAGATACGCAGAATCTCTAGAAAAAGAATTGGATAACAAAGTCAAATTCAATTTTGAAATTGTTGAAGAATAAAAAAATTGTTAATTTTTGTAAAACGAAAAACCTGTATTTTATCAATAAATCAAAAAAGTAATACTTTAAATAAAATATAAAAACGAAAAGAGGTTTGTATTATGGGTAATACAATATACAAATTACAAGTTTTTCATAATTTTTTAGATATTATTTTTAAAAAAATTCAGACTAATTTTTCAAAATCAAGAAGTGAAAAAAGAATATTTGAACTGTTAAAAGCATCAGAAACAAATATAGACTTAAAAATACCTTTAGCTAAAAACAAAGAATTTGATTTAGATAAAGAACCTGTTTGGCAATTTAGTTTGAAAAATTGGAGCTAAAATCTATTTTTTTGTTGCTCTACCATAAATATCTTTGTAGCGAACAATATCTTCTTCAACTAATTTGTCGCCTTTTTGGACTTCTATAATTTTTAGTTCTGTATCATAAGGATTAGCTAAAGAGTGAACTGCTCTAACAGGAATATCTATCGAAGAACCCGCTTTTAGCATATAGACTTTATCTTCCAGAGTAACTCTTGCTGTTCCTGATAATACAACCCAATGCTCAGAACGATAATTGTGCGATTGAAGTGAAAGTTGCCCTTTTCTCGAAACGCAAATCATCTTTGTCAAATATCCGTCGCCTTGATTCAATACAGTATAATATCCCCAAGGACGATAAACTGTCGTGTGGATTCTATGGGTATCGTTTTTTGTTTCTTTTAATTTTTCAAAAACTTCTTTAACACCTTGGGTATCATTTCTATCACATGCAAGAATTGCATCAGGTGTTTCAACAATAATAGTATCTTTTAATCCAACCCCTGTTACCAATCTGCCTGAAGAATAAAGCATGGAATTTTCACAGTCTTTTGAAATTATATTTCCGATTTCTACATTTCCATTTTTGTCTTTTTTATTTACCGCATACACAGCATCCCAAGAACCCATATCGCTCCAGTCTGATTGCATTTCGACCATTGCAATATTTTTTGCATGTTCCAATACTGCATAATCTATGGAGATATTCGGATATTGATTAAAACGCATGTATTCTATATCGTCTTGAACTTTGAAGTTGAAATTCATAGTATTTTCGTATATTTCGGGTGCGTTTTCTTTCAATGCTTCCATTAAAACAGAGGCTCTAAAAACAAAAATACCACTATTCCAATAATACAAGCCGCTATTAAAGTATTCAAGAGCTGTTTGTTGGTTTGGTTTTTCTTTGAACTGTTCAACTTTATAACCATTTTCAAATTTTTCGCCAACTTTTATATAGCCAAAACCTATACTTGGTTTTTGAGGTTTAACACCAATTGTTACAAAGTAATTTTCTTTGGCCAATTTTTCAGCTTGTTTTATTGTTTGTCTAAATTTTTCAGAATCTTTTATTAAATGGTCAGATGGAACAACAAGTACAATATCATCAGAACCAAAATCGAGTAAATATTTTGTCGCAATTGCAATAGCCGGAGCAGTGTTTTTTGCAATCGGTTCAGCAAGCACTCTTACGTCTTTATTGTATTCAGAAAGCTGCATTCTCACAGAACCAATGTGTTTAGAGTTTGTAATCGCAAGAATATTGTCTATATCCATTATGCCCATTAAACGTTCATAAGTTTTTTCCAATAAGCTCTTGTCAGAATTTAATTTTAAAAGTTGTTTCGGATACAAATCACGAGACAAAGGCCACAATCTGGATCCTGAACCACCGGCTAAAATTATTCCATGCATACATCAACTCCTAAAATACTATCTGGATAATTATAGCACAAATAAAAGCATGGAGGAAAAAATTATTCTTTTGATAACAAATATTCTTTCAAAGAATTTTCCCAAGCAGGAAGTTTGTTTTCACTGTCCAAAACACAGTAACGAGGACGTCTTGCAGGACGTGGAAAATCAGATTTGTCTATTGCGTTAACTTCTACATTTCTTTTTTTAAGTTCAAATATTTTTTTAGTAAAATCTGCCCAAGAAACACTACCCGAAGAAGTAACATGGTAGACACCATAAGGTTTTTTGTCTTTTATGATTTCAATGATTTTTTTTGACAAATCTTCGCAAGAAGTAGGACAGCCAATCTGGTCGTTTACGACAGATATTTCTTTTCTGAAATTAGAAAATGTAAGCATGGCATCCACATACCCGCCTGTTCCATATAACCAAGATGTTCTTAATATGTAGTATTTTTTTGTTGCTTTTAGTATTTCTTTTTCACCAAGCAACTTAGATTTTCCATAAACATTGATTGGATTTGTTGTATCTGTTGTTTTATATGGAGTAGAAGAAGTGCCGTCAAACACATTATCCGTGCTTACATACAATATTGGAATATTGTGCTTTTTTGCCATTGATGCAATATTTCTTGTACCGATTTGGTTAACATTATATGCCAATTGAGGATTATCTTCTGCTAAATCAATGTTCGTATATCCTGCCAAATGAATAATAAAATCAAGGCTGATTTTATTCATTATTTCTTTAACCATTTTTGTATTAGTTACATCGAAAATCTTTGAATTACATGCCCAATACTGAAAACCTTCTTGCTCTAACATAGGGCATAGTGTTTTTCCCAACAAACCGCTTGCACCGGTAACTAATATTCTCATTTATAATCTTATCCTTTAATATAATACAAAATTTTTAGGGAATTTTACCATATTTATTACTTTATATATCACTTAATTATGCTAAAATCAATAATATGAACAGAACAACTTCTAAAATCTTAATATTTTTATTTTTTATTGTTGGAATATCAACTCTGATTTTTAAAAAAGATTATGGCTACGACAAAGAAATAGTTTCAGAAACAGAACCTATAATCGAAGTTTCAAAATTAAAAGATTTTCCGATTATGCCAAAAAACACCACAATAAATGGTATTGATTATCTGCAATCAGAACTCCCCGTCGGAAAATTTGGCGGTAATATTGTGTCTACTATCATAGGAGAAGTAAAAACCTTTAATCCTTACAATGCTTCAGATGCAACAAGTGCGGAATTGTCTGAATTGATGTATGATGGCTTAACTCAAACAAACCCTCTAAATGGCAAAGTTGTGGCAAAGCTTGCAAAATCATTTGATATAAAAAATGACAAAATGACTTATGTTGTTCATTTGAGAAAAGGTATAAAGTGGTCGGATGGCAAAGAAATAACAGCTGATGATGTAGTATTTACATACGATACAGTGATTTTTGGAGGTTTTGGAGATGGCGGCACAAGAGATATTATGCTCGTTGATGGAAAACTTCCAACCGTTAAAAAAATAGACACATACACAGTAGAATTCAAAACGCCAAAGCCCTTTGCCCCTTTTTTAAGAACATTATCGGCTTCAATATTACCAAAACATGTTTTTTATCCTGTTGTTAAAAAAGGACAAAATGCATTTTTAACTTTTCAAGGCATAGACACAAAACCGTCTAATATCGTATATTCCGGCCCATTTCATCTAAAAGAATACAGGGCTTCTCAAAGAGTTGTTTTTGAAAAAAATCCAAATTACTATTTAATCAACAAAAACAATCAAAAACTTCCATACTTGGACACTATAACAATGCTCATTGTAGGCGATATGAACAATGATACACTAAAATTTGAATCAGGTGAAACCGATATTTTGTCTGCAAATGGTGCTTTAGTGAACAGATACAGAGAACTGAAAAAACACGGAAATTTTGAACTTTACGATTTGGGTGCAAGCACAAACACTACTTTTGTGTTTTTTAACCTTAATAACAGAAAAAACAAAAATGGAAAATATTATGTAAACCCTATAAAACAAAGATGGTTTCAAGATGAAAACTTCCGCTCGGCAGTTGACTGGGCTATCGATAGAGATGACTTAGTTTTAAATATTTTTTCCGGACTCGCTCAACCATTATACAGTGCAGAAGCAATAAATAGTATTTTTATTAACAAAAAAATAGCAAAAGGTCACAAAAAAGATTTGAACTATGCAAAATCACTTCTTGAAAAAAGCGGTTTTTATTTAAAAGATGGTATCTTGCATGACAAATATGGAAATATTGTAGAATTTGAATTGTTAACCAATGCAGGCAACACTCAAAGAGAAGCAACAGGCGTCAGTGTAAAACAAGACCTTGAAAAACTGGGTATGAAAGTCAATTTTAAAGCAATTGAATTTAACAGTTTAATAAACAAAACAATGAACAGTCTGGATTTTGATTGTATCATTATAGCTTTGACTTCTAATATTTTAGAACCGAATTCCGGTTACAACGTCTGGACTCCAAACGGCTCTTTGCATTTGTTTAATAAAAGAAGCATTAATGACTTAAAGGGAAGCGATAGCCCTTATCCTTTTGAAATTGAATTAGAAAATTTATTTAAACAAGGTGCACTTGAGCTTGATTTTTGCAAAAGAAAACAAATTTATGACAAATACCAAGAAATCGTTTCAAAGCATAATCCTTTAATTTACCTCTATGCACCATTTAATATTTCAGCAATAAGAAAAAAAGTAAAAAACCTCTATCCTACACAATTAGGGGGATTGATTTTCGATAGAAGCCAAATTTATATAGAAGAGTAATTTTCAAAAAGCAAATTTTTTCTTTTAGGTGTTTTTAGATATTGACCGAAAGAAAGGATATCATTTTGAGAATTAGTTCCATAAGGAATAACAATGTAAATTTTGGCTATGATAGATATTTAAGCCATGATGTAGAAACCAGACTAAAACAAAACCCTGAGTTGTCTATCAATCGCTCACTATTAAAAATCAACGAAACATGCAATTTTATAGAAGATGAAATTGATTATTTATCTTACAACAATGGCGGAAGAATGGAAAATTGCAACCAAATAAATATTCTATTAGAACAACTTTTTCCGCTTAAATTAAAGCTGTCTGAATTTCTTGAAAGATTTTTTCCGGATTTAAATTATACAAATAGGGAAGTAGACAACTACGATGAAGAATATTCAGTTATAGAAGAAAAGGAACTAAATTCAGAAGAAATAGACGATGAAGAAGTAGAAAAAGCATACGTTTGGAAAGACAGACTTTCTATGGCTATGATTGAAAACACGGCAGCAAAAAGAACTTTGCAGAATATAAACGGAATAGGCGAGTATTTTGTTGATGAAATAAATACAGAAAAAGCAGTAAAAAGCGGTAGTTTTGAAAAAACACCGATAGAATCTCTTTTGGAAAAATTTGCACCAAATGAATATTCACCATCTTCATTGTCTGATGTTTGTGGACTGGATAAAACAAAAGAAAAATTAGAAAGAAGCATAATAGAACCAATTAAAAATCCAAAAATAGCAGAAGCAAGAAAACAAAACTATGGCATAGATATGCCAAGATTTGTATTGTTATATGGCCCTCCGGGATGCGGAAAAACAATGATAACTCAAGCAATAGCACAAGAAACAGGGTGCGAAATGTATATGATTGACGTTTCAAAAGTCGGCTCAAGTTTTGTTAACGAAAGTGCAAAAAACATAGGAGGAATATTTGATACCATAAAACAAAAAGCACAAGATTCCAAAAAGCCGATTATTTTATTTATGGATGAGATAGATTCTTTAATGTCAAAAAGAAGTGGCGGCAGCAGTGGAGATTTAGAAAGCAACAAGGTTGTAAATACTTTATTAACCCAAATCAACGAACTCAAAAACAGCAATGTTGTTGTTTTTGGAGCAACGAATATGCCTGATTTACTGGATGAAGCAGGAAAGAACAGAGCCAATGTTTCGTATTATATAGGGCTTCCAAATGAAAAAGAAATAGAAAAACTGCTGAAAAACAATCTTTCAAAATACGCAATGACAAAACAATTGTCGGAAAATTCTGAAGATTTGAAAGCAATTTCTAAAATGTTAAGAGGATATAGTCCAAGAACCATATTAAATATATTATCAAATGCAAAAGAGATCGCTTGCAAAGATGAAAGAATATTAACCATAGATGATATTCAACAAACAGTAACAACTTCTGATTTTGAAAAGATAAAAGAACAAGAATATATTCCGAACGAAAAGAAAAAAATAGGTTTTTAATATAAGGTAATTTTGTGGTATAATTCTTTCGATAAAAAGGATTATATAGAAAATGGAAAAATTTTATACAACAACAGCAATCGACTACGTAAACGGTGCTCCACACATAGGACATGCTTATGAAAAAATATTAACAGATGTTATTTTTAGACATTTTTCGCAAAGGTGCAACAATGCTTTTATGTTAACCGGAACAGATGAACATGGTATAAAAATTCAAAAAACATCTAGTGAAATGGGAATATCTGAAAAAGAATTTTGTGATATGAATTCTGCCAAATTTCAACAAGCATGGAAACTTTTGGATATAAATTATTCACAATTTATCAGAACAACAGATGAAAACCACAAAAAAACCGTTCAAAAAATATTTAAAAAATTAGTCGAAAAAGGCGATATATACAAACACTCCTACACAGGATTGTATTGTGCAGGATGTGAAGCATTTTTGTCTGAAAAAGATTTGGACGAAAACGGTTGTTGTCCAAATCACCAAAAAAAGCCGGAAGTTGTTTCTGAAGAAAATTACTTCTTCAAATTAACAAAATACAAAGATGCAATAATTAAACACATAAAAGAAAATCCAAACTTCATTGTGCCGAGTTTTAGAGCGAATGAAGTGTTGAATCAACTGGAAAATATAGAAGATATTTCCGTTTCTCGTGCAAGAACAAATGTAAGCTGGGGGATACCGGTTCTTGATGATGACAGTCAAGTGATTTATGTATGGATAGATGCCCTATCAAACTATATTACAGCTCTTGGATATGATACGGAAAATCCATCAGAAAAATTCAAAACATACTGGCCTGCAGATGTACAAGTTATCGGAAAAGATATTTTAAAATTCCATTCGATATATTGGCTTGCAATATTGATGGCTTTAGAATTGCCTTTGCCAAAACATATTCTAGCCCATGGATGGATTACGATAGATGAAACAAAAATGTCAAAATCACTAGGTAACGTTGTTAGTCCTTCAAGCGTAATTGAATCGTTTAATTTGGATATACCTGATTCTTTGCGTTATTATATGGCAACAGCAGCACCTGTTGGAAAAGATGGTAACTATTCTGATGATGATTTTAAAGAAAAAGTTAACGCACATCTTGCAAATTCGATGGGAAATTTGTTGAATCGCACATTATCTATGCTTGTTAAGTATTTTGATGGCGAAATCAAAGAAGAATTTATTTTTGATTCGGAATTATTTGAAAAAGCAAAAAATACAATAAAAGAAGTAAAACACCATTTTGATTATTTCGAAGTTCAAGAAGCTTCTTTGAAGATAGTAGAACTTGTTGATACATTAAACAAATATGTTACAGACAACGCTCCTTGGACACTTGCAAAAGAAGAAAAATGGCAAGAAGTTGGAAAAATATTGTATACGGTATTAGAAACAATGACAGCAGTAAGCACCTTGATTTATCCATATTGTCCTAATATTGCAAAAAGAATGGCTCAACAACTAAAATTTGATATCAATACAAAACTCGATAATATTTCTTTTGATAGCATAAAAGCCGGAAAATTCATTTCAAAAGAAGAAATCAAACCGGTATTTTTAAGATTAGATAGCGAACTTGCTGACAAAAGCAAATAACAACAAAAAAAAGGGACAAGAAAAAAAAACACAACAAGAACGAAGAAAGCAAAAGAAGTGGTTGTGGCAAAAACATTTATTTTCTCTTTTCTCTTTTTATTCATTTATTACCAAATTACAATAATAATTGAAATAAATGATGATGTAATTATGTGACGTCAATGAAGGAACAATAC
>CAKUUG010000017.1 GCA_934692665.1 uncultured Candidatus Melainabacteria bacterium
GCTCGCAAAAACCTAGAAACTCAACAAATCAACCTCGACACAATCAACCAAAAGCTTGACGAAATGCAAGCACAAGACATTGTAAATGAATATTCTTCAACAACTCTTGGTGAAAAAATCATTAATTTTGCACAACAATTTATAGGTAGAACAGAAGGTGACATGAGCAGTATATTGGCTGCTGCAGGTTTGTATGATGCAGGTCAATGGTGTGCCGATTTTGTAAGCTACTGTTTGCAACAAAACGGAATCAATGTTGCAGAACACTCTGTTAGCGGTCTAATCGGCTGGGGACAAGCAAATGGAACTTATGTACAAGGTAGCGAAGCAAACGAAACAAATGTTAAACCGGGAGACATTGTTGTATGGAAAGGTACACAAGGCTTTGATTCTCATACAGGTATCGTTACATCTATATATAAAGAAAATGGCGTTTACTACTATACAACCCTAGAAGGCAATATGGGTCTTTCAGACGGAGTAAGAGGTGTTAGCACACGTGAAACCTGTCGTACAAGTACCGAAAAATTGAGATTAGATGGAGCTACAGGCTATATACAAATCACATAAAATATTTTTTGAATTTATCAAATTGGCATGCTGATTTTTTAATTGAGCATGCCAATTTTTTTATGTTTTTCTTTCTTTTTACATTTATTTACAAGGTTAAGGATTTTTAAATTCCATGGAAACATGCACTAATCATGGATTGTAGAATTTAAAAACCCTTTAAACCATGTGATACCATGGGTTTTGAGGTGGCGAAACCCTTGAAAATCAAGCATGGCAGTCAATACCATGATTGTAAATTGTCGTAATAATTCGCTGTAATTTGCTTGATAATTGAGTCTTAAAAGATATAATTATATTAAAGCCAAAGGACACAAGGTTTTTAGGGCTACTAGATTTTATTGGGAGAGTTTATAAGTGTTAAAGAGTAGAGATTTTGGCAGAGCCACAGCTGTAAGAAGATGGACTCCGACCGCAATCGAGTGTTACAAAAGAGGATGCAATTGCGAAGGATGTTTTTATACAGACTTCTTCAACAGTTCAAGTCAAAAATGCCAAATGAAAGCATCTGTTTTAGAATTAGTCAGAGTTTTAGGCAAACCGGACATAGAATTGAAACAAGTACTAACTGAAGAATAGCTTTAAATTTTAATTTATACACTATTTTAATATGGTTGAAAAAATCAACCATATTTTATTTTTTTTATTCAAACTTAAATCCAAAAGGAAATATTTCTTTTAGAGTCAAAACAAAAAACCCGTTTTCATCTTCTAGAATGACTTTTATATTTTCATCCAGTGCAAATTCGCCTAACCACTGTCTACAAGCACCACAAGGCATACATCTTTTTTGTTTTGGAGAATAAATCGCAATCGCTTTTATTTTTGTTGTTTCTCCCATATTGATAGCACTCGACATTGCGTTTCTTTCTGCACACAACGAAAGACCATAGCTTGCGTTTTCAACATTGCATCCTGTATATATTTTTCCGCTTTCGTATAAAATACAGGCTCCTACAGGAAATTTTGAATAAGGGCAATATGCATTCTTTGAGGCGTTTTTTGCCTTTTCAAAAAGTTCATTTATATCTTGCATTAATAACCTCTTTTTGTTAAAAAAAATTGTAATTGATATTATACTAAAAATTAAAGCTATTTTCAAGTATTTTTTGAAACTCTTGCACTAATCAAAACGTCATTTTGCAGTTTTTTTATTTTTATATCACGAAGTTTTATCGCTTCATCAACTTTTAAATTTTCGATCCCATCAACAAAATTTATTCCATTACCAAAAATTTTTGGTGCAATAAATTGGTTAATTTCATCTACTTCATTATTTTTAAAAAGCAAAGAATTGAAGCCTGAACCTGCTTCTACCATAATAGAATAAATTTTCATTTCATACAGTTTTTTAAACAATTCATCAAAATCGCCATTAAAAGAAATTTGTTCTACAGTTTTTGGCAATTGAATTTTTGAATTGTTAATTAAAATTTTTCTTACGCCGTCATCTTTAAACACTTCATAATCTAATGGAATTTTGTTATTCGGGTCAAAAATTATTCTTGTTGGTGATTTTTTGTTTTTTATTCTTACGTTTAATTTTGGATTGTCTTTTAAAATTGTACCTGATGCAGACATTATTGCTTGGTATTCGCTTCTAAAATTTTGGACAATTTTTCTTGAATATTCGTCCGAAATCCACTTTGATTCACCAATTTTTGTTGCAATTTTGCCATCTAGTGTTGTTGCTGTTTTTAGCATAATATAGGGTTTTTTGGTTAAGATATTTTTGATAAAAATTTTATTCAATTCAAGGCATTCTTCCTTTAAAACCCCAACAACAACCTCAATTCCGGCTTTTTTTAGCTTTTCTATGCCTCTGCCTTGTACAATCGGATTTATGTCTTTCATTCCAATGATTGCTTTTTTAAAACCTGATTTAACAATCAAATCCGCACAGGGAGGAGTTTTTCCATAGTGCGAACAAGGTTCTAAATTAACAATAATCGTTTTATCTTTTGTGTTTCCTTTTGCAGAATCTATTGCATTTACTTCTGCATGACTTTTTCCGTATTCTTTGTGATAGCCGACAGATACTATTTCGTCCTTTTTTTCATCATAAACAATAGCCCCGACAAAAGGATTTGGCATGTTTTTGCCTTTTGCTTTTTTTGCCAAACTTAGGCATTTTCGCATCAATTTTTCATATTTTTTTATCATGTTTAAGAATTTTGTTCTTCGTTTTTAAGATTTTTTCTGACTTCGTCGAATTTTTCTTGGGCTTTTTTCATAAATGCTTCGTCATAGACAATGTTCATATTTTCTATTATAGCCGGATTTTCTTCTTCTTTTATATTTTCAACAATTTGTTTATCGACAGAATGCAATTTTTCGATAGAAGGCATAACTGTTTGCTTTTGTGCTACATATTTTTCCAAATTTTCAGAATTTAAGTCTTTTCTGAATTTTTTCAAAATTTCAGGATTTATACCTTTTTTTTGTAAATCTTTAAATGGCGACAAAGTATAAGTATGTTTGTAATCTGAATTAAAAATATTCAAATTGATTGTATCAATATCATCTTCCAAAAACATATCAGGAGCATATCCTGTTGAATAATGTTCATTATTTTCATTAAACAAAAATATATCATTAAAGACGGAAATGTCGTCATTTTTTGTAATTTCAGCTATAGAAGTTACCTTTTTGTCATCTAAATTTTCTACAACAAACGTAAAATCAAAAATTTTATAGGCTTCTTTTTTTGCTTTTTCTTCTGAAAAATGCGGATTTATTTTTGATATTTCTAATGCGATTTTTTCTATCGCTTCTTCTCTGGTGTCTGCTTCGATATTCAAAATCATACCTTTAAAGCCATCTAGAAGATTTTTTATTACACAAGAAGAAGAAAATTCAAAATCATTCAAAAAAATCCCATCAGGAGTCGATTTGAATATTGATTTTAAAACAGAAGTTTCTTTTTCATTTCCCAATTCGAAAACATCGTAATTAGAAAAATTTGTTTTTTCAACAACAACTTCTTTTGAAAAATCAACAAACGAGTATCTGAAATTTGTGGGCATTTTTTTAGCTATTGCAGACAACAAAGTTGTTTTTAAGGTTTTTCTTTTTCCTATAATTAAAATATTTTTTTTGAATTTTAACAATGCTTGTAAAAAAATAGAAATTTCTTTCGAGATTGCTTGATTTTCTTCCAAACTCTCCAATGTCCCAAATTTGTCCCTGTAGCATTTTATGTACATAGTCGACATATTGCTCAAAGGAGGCAAAGTCGCTGTAACATTGAAACCCAGTTTGTAATTGAATTTTATAAAATCTTCTTGGGCATTTGAATATTTTTTTATTATATTTTGAAGTTGAATTTCATCCCTAAATGAGTTTGTTGAACGGTGAAGTTTCGTTTTTCTTTCAATAAAAATATTTCTTGGGCCATTAACAAAAATCGCATTTATATCATCATCATCAAGCAATGTATCTACTGCACCCAATGAAAGAGTGTTTTGCATTTCTTCACTTGATTGATAATACTGTTGCATATTGAATTCAACATCAATATTTTTTTGATTTTTTGTATTTGAATTTGTATTGAATCTATCTTTTAGCGACAATTTATTCCCCCATTCTCTTCAGCAAATCAAACATCCCAACTTCTTCTTTTTTGTTTGTTTTAAAAATTTCATCAAAATCGATTTTTGCAATTTCTTCTGAAATTTTTTTGTACGCTTTTGCAATGTTCGATTGCGGGTTTGCTTCTTCAACCAACAAATTTCTGTTTATTGAATCTATTAAAGTAATATAGTTATTTTGAACTGTATAGTCGATTTTTTTGTTTAATATTATTTCTATTTTTTCTTTTGTATCAATAGAATCCGGTATTGTTCTATTAATCAACAGTTTTGTCCTGTTTTCATTATAGCCTATTTTTTCGAATAATTCATAACATTGTTGAAGATTTTTTACCTGTTGAAGATTGAACAATCCCACAAGCACAATCAAATCAATATTATTCAAAATAGAAAGCGTTTTTTCATCGATATTTGCATCAATATCAACAAAAATATAATCAAAAACTTTTTTTAGGCTGTTCAAGATTTTTATTATATCTTTTTTTGAAAAATTTGTTATTTTGACTTCTTCAAATAGCGACAAAACAAACAAATTCGTATCTTTTAGGCAGGCAATATTTTCTTTTAGAGTTTTTTTATCAAAATTTTCAATATTATTTAAGATATATTCAAAACTCTGTTTGTTTTTTACACCCAAATAATCTGAAACATCTGAAGATTTTGTATTCAAATCCAAAATGCAGACTTTTTCGTCTGTATTTTGAGAAAGACAATACGCAACATTTACCAGAGTAGAAGTTTTTCCTGTTCCATTTTTCAAAGAAAAGAATGTTATTGTTTTTGCTCTTTTGTTTTCGTCTTTTTTTGTCAATTTTTTAATACTTGCATCCAAAACAACACCCAAAACAGGCTTTAGGATTAATTCTTCAATTTCGTATTGTTTTAGTTCTTCTACCAAAGAAGAATTTATGATAGACGACATAGCGATAAATTTTAGATTTCGTTTTTTTGATTTCAATTTTTTGATATTTTCAATGATTTCTTTTAAATTTTCGACTTGAACATCAAAAACCACCAAATCAATCGCATTTATGTCAATATTTTGAAGTTTGCAAAAATCAGAAAAACCGCCCAGATACTCGGTTTCTGTATTATTTTTTATTATAGATGAAACCAAATCAAGACTTTTTGTATTGTTATCTATAATGACGGTTTTTATCACATTGAACCTCTGAATTGTTCATCTAAAAACTCTAAAAACATCTCCAAGGCATTTTCTACAATGTCTTTTTTGATTGTGGTTCTTGTTTTTTCTTTTGACAAAAATTTTGTGACTTTTATTTGTTTTTTATTGTTTTTTTTGTAACCAAAAGAAATATAACACGTCCCAACGGGTTTTTCAAAACTTCCGCCTGTTGGCCCTAAAATACCAGTTGTTGCAATAGAAGTGTCAGCATAATCAAGCAATCCTTCAGACATTTCAAATGCAGTATTTTCACTTACTGCACCAAAATCTTCAAGAGTTTTATTTTTTACATTTAAAAATCTGTTTTTTGCTTCATTGGAATATGTAACAAAATTTTGAAAAATAAAATCGCTTGCACCTGCAATATCTGTCAAATAAGAACTCAAAAGCCCACCTGTACAGCTTTCAGCTGTCGAAAGCGACAATTTGTTTTCGATTAGAATTTTTTTGATTTTTTGTAAAACTTCTTCTATATTTTCCATAACACTCGTTGTTTATGAAGGTATGTTGAGTTTTTGCAATATTATTATATTGAAACTATCATCTTTTTTGATTATTACTTCATCGCCATGACGGAACAAATCTGCAATCGTATTATATACGGTACTGGAAGCACATGCAATACCTCCGCCAACTGCTCCTACAGGAACAAACACATATTTTGCACCGTTAAACATTTTGTTTCCTGTGTTTCTTCCCCATTCTATTGATTTTGCTACATATTTTGTAGAATTTTTTGCATCTTTTTTTACTGATTTGAAATATCCACCATTTGTTGTAACAGCTCCATCAGTTTTAATAATGTATTCTGCAACAGTTGAAACACCGGCATTTAGAGGCAATTGTGTTCCTTGTTTTGTAATCAAATGGTCAAGCGTCATATACAAAGAGGCAGGACGAGAAAGCATTCTTGAGTATTTTACGCCTGTGATTCTACCTCTAAAAACTGTATTAGAAGGTAAAACCAATTTGTTGTTTACATAAATATCTTTTGCAAGATGAGCCTCGAACATATCTCCCTGAACAAGAGTCGTTGTTCTCACTTCATGGCCCATTACCATTTCGAGTTTTGTTCCATAAGGTAGAGAAATACCGTCTATATCTGCATGCAACTGATATGTTGCAAAAGCTCTGTTAAAAAACATCATCAAAAAAGCAAATAATAATACTTTAATTTTTTTCATTTTTATTTCCTTAATTCATATCCTTTGTGTCATTAACGCTGGTTGCACCAAATTTTGCAGACAAATCGTCAACATGGTGAATTATATAATAAAAAGGCTCTAAATCTCTCTCGCCCAAGTCAATCATCGCACCCCATTCGCTTCTTCCGTGGTGAGCTGCTATCATTTTTGCTATATTTGAAAAACCATTTGTCATACATAATGTATAACCATATTGAGAGTGACTAATCCAGTCTTTTCTGAATTGTTCATTGTATTCAATCACGCCTGATTCAACATTTACAATGTATTCAAATATTTTTCCGATATCATGAAGAATAACACCCGCTATCACTTCGTCTTCTTTTAGCCTTTTTTTAAAAGTTGGTAAAATCGTTTTTGCAATATCAACACATTCTTTTGTGTGAACCAAAAGCCCACCTATGTAGTTGTGGTGCATGGTTTTTGCTGCAGGGACAACAAGAAGTTTTTCTTTGTTTTCATTTAATATATTCAAAACAAAACTCTTTAATTTTTCGTCTTTAAATGATTCAACCGCCTCAATTATTTCATTAAACAATCTTTCTCTTATATTTTCGTTTATGCCTAACCTTGCTTGTTCAAGAACTTCAAAATTATTTAAAAGACAGTTGTTATATCTTTCGTTGTAGCTTGCGGTTATTATTTTGATTATGTTTCCTACTCTGGTTGCGATATCAGGGATTCTATTTAAAGTTTCTTCCCACAGTACACAATTCATTACAGAAAAATCGCCCAGATTTTTTATTTGCATTTTGCCCATTTTTGTACCGGCTTTTGTATCACCAACGGCAAAAGATAGTATTTCGTATTTTGCTTTTAAATCTAACATAAGTATATTTTACGACAAACTATAAATAAGGTCTATTATGTTACAAACAACTAATCCTACTGTTACAAATTTTAATATTAATTATTGTATCAAAGAGGGGTAAAATTTCAAATTTTTTGATACAATAATAATACTTGAAGGATAGAGGTATTTTAATGTTGAATTTATTAAACAAAAATAAAAGCGAAAATTGTTTCGATTCAAAAGAGTTGAGTGTTTTGCTTGCAAAAATCGCTCAAATTTACGACATAAATAATATAAAGCAAGACAGAAAAGTATATCTTTCTAATTGCATAAAAAAATACGGATATCTTCCATATCCGCAATTCAAAGTCCTACAAGAGCTGACTGATGCAGAAACTATTTTTTGTTTGATTAAAAAAATGACAAAAGCAAATACTTTTGTAGACAATAGTATTGTTGAATTTAAAAACCCTTCTTATTTGGCCAGAAAAAATATAAAAAATTCTTCTTGGTTTAAACACGAAGGCCACAACATAAAACTTCTTTCTCTTAGTGCATTGGGAGATGGAAATGCAAGCGACTGCCCTGCGAGTTTTATTGATTGGATAAAATGTTTAATTACTTTGCCTATAGGAAATGAAAAACTGGGAATTTTGCCTACTACTTTGTATTTAATTCCATTTTTCAAAAGAGAATTTGATTGTGCATATTTGCCAAAATCTTCAGAAGTTTCTGAAAATCTACAAGACGACAAACTAATGAAGTTTTTGGGATTGGATGCAGAAAAACAAGTAAAATTATTTATAGAACTTGCACAATTGTGCAACCATCCTGTGATTTATGATATTTTGCCACAAACTGCAAGATTTTCAAAAATTGTTTTAGTAAACCCAGAAGTCGCTCGTTGGGTCGATATAAAAGAATTGACCAACGATATTGTCCAATTTTTGACTCCGCTTTGTGCTCAAATAATCAACAAAAGAGAATACGAAGAAAAAGATATCTTGAATGCCAAAAAATTGTACATAGAAAACTTAAAAGGCAACTACAAAAAATACAACTCAACAGAAGAAAAAATTGTCAACGAAATTGAAGAAGAAATGAAAGAATACAAAATTCTGATTTCTTATAAAATGAGTTTTGAAAACAAACAAGAAGAACTTCAAAAACGTGCAAAAGAAATTATAGATATCGTTGCAGGAAAAACAGTAAAATCAGAAGAAGATATAGAAAATCAAGACGAAATAATACAAGCACTAATGAAAGAACAACTCTGGACATTCCCCGGGGGAGCTTGGTGTAGTGCAGGTGTTCCAATTTTTGACAAAATGAGCAAAGGAAAACAATACCCAATCTTCAAACACTACAATTACAAAGGCGAAGATGTGACACATTTTGCAAATTTGGATTGCCAAACTCCGTATTATTTCTATCATTTTGAATCAAACAAATACAACAAAGATGTTATAGATTTTTATGAAGAATACATTCTACAGCTCCAAAAAGAGTTCAATTTTGATGGTTTTAGAGTAGATCACATTGACCACATAGTAGATGAAGTTTCTCAAAACAAAAAAGGTCAACCTTTGAGCTATCGCATACCTGCAAAAGTTCTTGGAAAAATAAATTCAGAACTAAAAAAACGTGTTCCATATTTTGCAACGCTTGCAGAATATATGTTGTGGGATGGATACTTCAAGGAATATCATAAAGATATGAAATTTGATTTGTTGTGGGGAGATGATATTGTTGCACAAAGCACAAAAACCCCTGAACAAATAATAAATGACAATATTCGCCTTGCAACATATAACCAAAAAAATGGAAAAACAAACACTCTTTCGATTTTGAAAGGTTATAATAACCAAGATGGAGAATTTAGAGATATAAATCAATACCCCGGACAATTGGGAAAAGAAGGAGCATTGTTCAAATGGTTCAAATTGAAATTTTTGCCTGGGGGAAAATTCGCTTCTCGTCCTACATTGTTGATTGATGGAGATGAAAGCTTCACAAAAGTAGGTATCGAAAGAATCATTTCAAAAGAAACTTCTATGGTAAGAAATTATGACTGGGATTTCTTTGAAAAATTCAATGCTCTGGATTATTTTGCACAAAATAACGAGCTTTTAAACACAGGCAGGGCAATTCTCCATGAACAAAAAGCAAACGGATTTGTTTGTTGGGAAATCGTTCCTGATAACGACAAAAACAAAAAGAAACAACAATCAACATATCTTGTTGTTGCGAATTATTTTTCACCTACTGAAATCAAAGATGTCCAAGACGAAACAGGACGCATAGAAAAGAAAAACGTTAGAGGAACAATCACAAAAAACAACACCGTAAAAATAAACGAAGGCAAAAAGCTCATTTCTTATTATGATTTTGAACTTGATGATATGGGAAAATGTGCTTATGTCGAAAAACCACTAGAAAACGATATAGTAAAAGAAATTACATTCAAAGAACTCCGCCCCGGAGAATTCAAAGTCTACAAAATGGTATAGTTGTTTACTTTTTTTACTAAAAATGAGGTCAAAATCAAAGACCTCATTTTTTTTAATTTGTTTTTAAGTGCTACAGCAACATTTGTCCGCCGATGATTATTTTGTGGGTGTCGCTTGCTGCCATATTTTGACAATAAACATAATTCAACATCATTCTGAGCGTTTGTCCCAGTATAAAGTAATTTATACCTGCGGTATATTCTCTGGTATTATTGTGAGCAATATGAGTGTCATTATTAAAATCATCAAAACGAGCAACTACTTGGAGTTTTTTTGTTAAACGATACATCAAGGTCGCATTATAGCCCCATCTTTGGGTTTCTGTAATGCCGCTTGCACCGTTTGAACCATCTGCATATTGAAATTCTGCCGCAACGCCCAATCTTTTGTAATCGTATCTGACAGCACTACTCATAACACGAAAATCATGTCCGTTTCGCATACCTGCTTGAAAACCACCGGAAAGATTGAGTTTTCCTGCTTTTTTGGGGTCAAATTTTGCTAATGGTTTAAAATTCACCCACAAATCTGTTTCAACCCCCGGGAAAAATTCTGAATAAAAAGTATCAGAACTGTATCCGCCTATATCGTAGTCAATATATTTGAAGTCACCTTTTAATCTGATACCTGTTTTTCTCACGTTGCCGAAGTTTCTTGCTGTTTGCGAACGAGCAACCAACGGTATCAAATAAGGACTCATACCGCCTTCATATCCGACAAATGGTCTTGATGTACCAAAAATCAAGGAATGATGGGGGATTCTTTTTGTTTCTACAAAAGCATCCAAAATCAACCTATGCATAAAATTTTGTTTCATTGGCGACATATCGGCCAAAAACGTAAAACTTTCTTTTCCGCCTCTGAATTTTCCTCTTATGCCATAGTTTATGGTATTCATTTTAAATCTGAAATCAGAGTCGACATTTTCACCCATTGATTCTGTCATTGTAGAAATCAAATTTAGTTGCGTACCCAATTCTTCAAAAGGACCTTTTTTGAATTTGAATGTCAATTGGTCTTTAAACATACCGGATGGTGAATTCAAATCATATTCTTTAGTCAAAATTCCTTTTAGGGCTTCTTTTGAATATGGAGTGTATCTTTCTTCTTTTGTTTCCGGTGCAACTTCTTCAGGTTCTAAAATAATAGGCTGCTCGAAACTTTCTTCTTTTGTTTCTGTAGGGTTGTTTAATTTTTCTTCAGCTTGTTGTAAAACAACTTCATCTTCTATTGCTAAAACCGAAGATGAAATACAAAAAACTATCAATAATAATTCAAAAATCTTTTTCATTTTGTGTACAAAAATAATAACATAGAAAAAAATGCACTTAAATTAAATTAAGTGCATTTTTTAAAAACTTAATTAGTCTTGGTTTTGTTGTTGCAATTCGTGGTCATCTTTTAAATATGCAATCCAGAATAATAGAACAACAAATACTAAAGCTCCGATAATGTTTCCGATTGTTACAGGTAACAAGTTATTTAAGAAAAATCCTTTCCAAGTAAGATTAGCCAATTGAGCTGCATCCAAACCTGAAGCTGCAACTACTTGAGGAACATTTCTTAATAAAACACCGCTTGGAATAAAGAACATATTTGCGATACTGTGTTCAAAACCTGAAGCAACGAATGTCATGATTGGGAAGAATATAGCAAATATTTTACCGATAACACGTCTTGAGCTTGTTGCCATCCAAACAGCTAAACAAACTAACCAGTTACACAAAATACCTCTGCATAATGCTTGTGTAAACGATAAATCAACTTTTCCCAAAGCATTTGTCATTGTTGTAACACCTAGACCGTAGTCAGCATTTTGATAACAAGCACCTGCATAAACAAGTCCTGCAATCAACATAGAACCAACAAAGTTGCCGACATAAACAATTGACCAGCTTCTTAATAATTTTGCCCAAGTAATTTTCTTTTCGATGACTGAAAACATCATCATAACATTACCTGTAAACAATTCAGCACCTGTTAATACAACGGTAATCAAACCCGTTGCGAACACCATAGCACCGATAAATTTGCTAACACCCCAGCCCAATGCTGCAGCTGTTCCGGTTGAAACAGACAAACAAACTTGTGCACCAAAAGCGATAAACGCACCTGCTGCTATTGCCAAAACGAACATTTTTGATTTTCTGTAGCCGGCTTTTACAGGCATAACTTTTTCAGAAAAACCATGGGCAACTTCGCTTGGAGCGACACAGTCTTTGTTGTCTGGTACTTGATTTGACATTTTATTTTCTCCTTAAAAATTAATATATATTCCACCACAAAATAAGTGAACGTATTCACTTAATCTTTTTACTGTTAACGTCTTAAATTGCAATGGATTTTATCCAAAAAAAATTGTATTCCTTTAAAGTGAAATTTCAATAGTTTTTTTAAAAAAATAAAATTATTTTTTTATATTTTGGACAAATTAAAATATATTAATATTTTTCCACATTTCATGCCGCTTCCATATTTAAAAACGGATTTTTCGGAGGAGAATTTTTCACTTCAGCATTATTTACAGTAGTGTTCGTTGCTTCTTTTTTGGGTATTTTATCTTTTTGGCTCGTTTTTTTGTTTGTTTGTACGTCTTTGTTTTTCGTATCACTAAAACCAAACATCGAAAGCATTTCATCCACTTTCATTCCAAAAGCACCCGCAAATGAATAAATTCTATCAAGTGCAGAAGTTTTTGTTTCTGTAGAAACTGCTTTCTGTTCCAGATTTTCTTCCATAATTGAATTTGGGCTTTGATTATTTGCATTAATTGAAGCACTAGGGTTTGATTTCAGCACAAATGATTTTGTTTTGTTTTGCGTTTTTGAAGGCGTTTGTTTCGGTATGCTCTCATCCAATATCGAATCGGGCAGCATATAAGATTCAAATTTTACACATCCGCCAAGTTCAGACCTCAAATATCCTGATATACTCATAATATTCCTCTATCTAAATTGTGTGTGATTTATATTAATAAAGTTTTGTTTTTTGATAATTTTGCTTTTACAGATTTACAGAATATATATGATTTTAATTTTTTGTTACATTTTTTTTAAAAAAAGTGTTGACAGAAAAATTTTTATGTGATACAATAATAAAAATTTGAGAAATCGAGAGAGCTCAAATTTAAAATCTAGGTGATTTGATTTTTTTTTGACCAAATCAAAAACAATAAGAAGTAATTAGTTAGTGTTAATGTCCTGTTTAAAGGTATTTAGCATGATTATCTTGTGTAGAAAGTGTGATTATTATGGCAGATTTAACAGTAAACGTGAATCCAACTCCAAAAAGAAAACCAAATACAGCACTTATGGCAGGTATAGGTGCGGCTGTTGGTGCAGGTGCGAGATATATTCTACCGACAGAAAAAGAAATGTCATCACTTTTAAACAAAGAAAATGTTGATACTTTTGTATCATCTGCTTCTGCTGTTGCTCGTGCGAACAGTCGTTCAATATTAAAATACGGTGCAGTAGGTGCAGCTGTTGCAGCAGGCATTTCTATGATTGCAAAAGCATTACATTCAGATAAAACAAAACAACCAAAAGAAGATATAAGCGATGTTCAATACTCGAAATATCAAGCGATACTCGACTCCTCAGACTATGCTTGTCAGGTTATGTGGTGGGGAGATTAATTAAATAAAATTTAAATCAAATTAAATAGATTTCGAATCGGGTTTTTGCCCGATTTTTTTTATTGTTTTGTATTTACCACCTGAATTCATCAGGAACAGGGTCGTATCCGCCTTCGTGGTATGGGTGACATTTTAGTATTCTTTTTATTCCCAAATAAACACCTTTTAAAATCCCGAATTTTTTTATAGAAAGATAAGTATACTGAGAACACGTGGGACTAAATCTGCACACGGGAGGAGAAAATTTTGAAAAAAATTGATAAATTTCGATTAATTTTAAACAAATTTTTTTAAGCATTTCTTTTTAACAACTCATTTTCAACTTTTTTAAAGTCTTCGATTGTATCAATATCGATTATTTTTTCTGTCACAAAGGCAATAGGATTGAATCCTATAAAGTCATGTGCTTTTAGCATTGTTTCAGTTTCGAGTGCATAAAATGCACCGTTTTCAGAAATCATTTTGTAGTGTTCTTTTGTGTCTTGTCTTCGTGGACGATTTCTGTAATCGTATAAACCTTCATATTTGCCATCAGGCGTGATTCTCCATTTTGCATGGGTCAAACCGGAAGAATAAGCTGAAAAACAACTGTCGTAACCACTTTTTTCTGCTTCAAAATAATACTCAAATGCACTGTCTATGTATTTTTCATCCCTCAATGGACAAGTCGGTTGCAACAACACTACATAATCAGGATTGTAGCCTGTTTTTTTTAGTCTTTCTACTACATCAATCATAACAGGTATTGTTTTTGTAGTATCTTTAGCCAGCTCCATTGGACGTTTTGAAACTTCTGCACCATATTCTTTTGCGATAGCTAAAATTTCATCATCTTCAGAAGATAAGATTGTTTTTGTAATGTATTTTGATTTTAAAGATGCTTCAATTGTATAAGCAATAAGGGGTTTATCAAGGATTTTTTTGATATTTTTTCTGGGTATTCCCTTTGAGCCGCCACGTGCAGGAATTATGCTCAAAATTTCTTTTACATTTTCCATACTTTTTTTGCCTCTTCCAGTTCTTTGAAATCTATGTCGGTTTCATCTAAAATCTTTAGCAAATTAGATTTTGTTTTTGCACAAACAAAATTTATCTCTTCATTTTTTCTATATGTCAGCATAAAATCAGTGTTTTTAGGTAAAATATCTTTCATAAAGATATTGCCGACAACGGTCGATATAAAAATTTCTTCAAAATTGTAGTTTTCATTTTCAGCAAAAAAATCAACACTTATATCATCAAAAAAACTATTATAACCAACAAGGCTCACATCTTGATTGTTTTTTGTTATTATATCAAAGCCCAAAATCCCGACATATTCTCTTCCATCATTGACTAGGGATTGGATTGTTGGATAGATTATTTGTTGTTCGATTTTGTTTTTTAGTTCTTCATTTATTAAATTTTCTTTCGAAAAAGCAATATTATTTTGGTATTTTGCGTTTATGTTTATGATTTTTGTTCTATACCCATCGCACAATATCCAAACCGATATGTTTTTGCCTTCTACATAGTCTTCTAAAATTATTTTTTTATTGCCTGTATCAAAGAATTTTTCTATTGTTTGTATTGCATCTTTTTTTGTTTGACAAAACAGCGTTCCTTCTTGAAAACTATGATTGTCCGGTTTTATTGCAATAGGAAAATTAGAAGTTTTTATGTATTCGAGTGCAGTCTGCAATTTTTCCGCAACAAAAAACTTTGGAGTCGAAATTTGATTTTTGTACATGAACCTTTTTGCAAACGCTTTTGAAGAAGAAATCTCAATTGCTTCAACAGTTGGAGCAAAAACAGTGATGTTATTTTCGCTTAATTCTTCGGTCAAATAAGAAGTTATGAATTTTTCTTCTGTAGTTAAAACCAAATTTATATCGTTTGCAACACAAAAATCAACAATATCTGCATTTTGCACAAAATCAATATAGTTCTTTGCAAAAGAAAACATAGAAAAAACGTCATTATCTTTGTTTTTCGAAAAAACTTCCAAAAATTTTTTCGCAGAATAATTTGTACCTAAAATTAAAATTCTCATAGAAATTATTATAACATATTTAAGGAATATGTTATAATAGCATTAAAAATAGGAGTTTTGCTTTGGAAGAGAACAAAAACATAAATGAAAACGAGGATTTAAAAGATTTTGGAGATGAATTGGATTTTGTTGCTCCAAATTTGGACGAATTGGGAAAAAATATAGAAGAAAACGAAGAAGACATTGTTGTTCCTGATTTTGAAGACGAAACGCAGAGTCTTGAAACTACAGAAAAAGCTCCTGAAAACGAAAATGCGGAAACCCAAGAAAATACAGAAACAGAAACAGAAGATAAAGAAACTCCGCAAGAAAAAGAATTGAGAGAATTGAAAGAAAAATACGAGGAAAACTCTAAAAAGCTCGATTCTTGGGAAGAATTGAATTCTACTTATGACATAGTAAAAAAATACATTGTTTACGTCGACAAAGAAAACATAGAAGCAATAGACAACTTGAGTGTTGATGAAAGAAATGCTTTTATCAATTCAGCTATAAAAACAAAATTTGAAAACAATGACATAGAAAAAGTAAGAAACAAAAGAGCAAAAATTCTTTTGCACAGCACAATTATGCTATGCACAGCAATAATGTTTATGCCGATTGCTGTTTATTTGGCACATCTTTCGATTGTTGCAACATTCAAAAACTACAAATATTCGCAAGACAGTTTTGAAAAACTATACAAAGAAAGTTTTTCAAAAAGTCCAACTTATAAAAAAGCCTCAAGATATTCAGGCGTGAATAAAAAAAGATAACTTGGTTTATTTGCTTTGTGGTGCAATTACCATAACTACATTTTTACCTTCAATCATAGGTTTCTTTTCTATGACGATAGATTCTTGTTCAAATTCGGCTTGGAATTTTTGGATTAATTCTATAGCCAAATGACTGTGCTGCATTTCACGTCCTCTCAACATAACAACAACTTTTACTTTGTTGCCTGCATTCAAGAATTTCTTTGCTGCTTTAAGACGTACTTCGTAGTCATGCACATCTATTTTGTAGCGCATTTTTACTTCTTTAACATCTACTGTATGTTGTTTTTTCTTCGCTTCTTTAGCTTTCTTTTCTATTTCATATTTGTATTTTCCCCAGTCAAGAATTTTTGCGACCGGTGGAGCTTGGTTTGCTGATACTACAACTAAATCTAAACCTCTTTCTTTTGCCATGGCTAGTGCTTTTGAGGTTGGAATAGTACCATGGTTGTTTCCTGTTTCATCAATTAATCTAACTTCTCTGGCTCTAATTTTTTCATTTAAAAGTTCGTTTGAACTTCTGTAATCATTTTTACTAATGGTTTTATCTCCTTTTTTATTTATGTTTTATTTATACCACAACTATTAATTTTTGTAAAAGTAGAATTTACTTATCTTCAAAGATTTTTATATTTTTTTTAAAAAAACTATTCAAATAATTTTTTTATTTCATTTGGTTTGAAGATTCCATATTCGGTGATTATACCTGTAATCAATTCTGCAGGTGTCACATCAAACCCCGGATTTATAATGTTTACTTTGTCACTGCAGATTAATTTGTCATTTATTGTAGTAACTTCTTGTCTGTTTCTTTCTTCAATTTTTATTTCTGCACCTGATTCTATTTTTGGGTCTATCGTAGATTTTGGTGCAGCAATGTAAAACGGAACATTATGGTATTTTGCAGCGATTGCAAGCATATAAGTACCGATTTTGTTCGCACTGTCGCCATTGAGTGCGATTCTATCAGCCCCTGTTATTACAACATCTATCATATTTTTACTCATAAAATATGCACCCATTCCATCAGTAATAAGCGTTGTATCAATGCCATCACGAGTGAGTTCATAAGTCGTTAATCTTGCACCTTGTTGACGAGGACGAGTTTCATCTGCAAAGACTCTTATTGTTTTATCTTTTTCAAAAGCCGAACGAACAACCCCCAACGCTGTCCCCCAGCCCACAGTCGCCAATGCTCCTGCGTTGCAGTGAGTTTGAATTGTTGCACCTTTTGGCACAATCGTTGCTCCATATTCGCCGATTTTTTTGTTTATTTCTATATCTTCATCTTCCATTTTGATTGCATTTTCGACCAACAATTCTACGATTTTTGAATTTTCTTTTTCTTTGTTTTCATCGATTAATTTTAGCTGTCTTTCAATGGCCCAATGAAGATTTACCGCTGTCGGACGAGAAGAATTTATATATGCTGATTGTTTTTTAACTTTTTCTACAAAATCATGACTATCAACATTTTCAATCGCTGCCAAAACTACACCATGAGCACCTGCAATACCGATTGCCGGAGCACCTCTTACTATCATTGTTTTGATTGCATCATACATATCAGAAGAAGTTTTTATATCAACTTTTTTATATTCATAAGGGATAATAGTCTGGTCTATCATTCTTGAAAAACCTGTATTATCACCTGTTTTAATCCATTCAATTGTTTTTTCCATGTTTTTTCCTTAGTCTTCTATTTTTATATCTAATGCCGCATCAGAATCTTGCGGTTTTTTTTCAATTTTATCAAAAATCCAAGCAATTGCCATGCCGGACGCTGAATTCAAGAGTGCAAAAAACACACTGACCATAAAAACTATTATAACAAAAAGCCAGAAAGCGTCTTTTAATACGTCCGGAATGCCGTAAGAATAGTAGCTCTTGAATATCAATCTAACAACACACACTAAAGGAGCAAAAGTAATAAAAAACCCGACACCGGAAAAAAATCCGATTACTCCGCCTAAAATAGCACCTTGTTGCGTATCAATAAAAGCCAAATATTTCTCGCCTTTTTTCATATAAAAAATTACGATAACCGAAGTAAAAAATAACAAAACTACAATAGCCAAACCTATCAAAGAAGGAATCAAAGAAAAAAGTCCGATTGCACCGCCTAAAATCAATGCAAAAATGCTTGCACGTTTTAAAATTGTTTCGTTCATTATTTTCCTTTCAAAATTTCGAGTCTTGAATTTTGTGCATGGCAAATCGCCAATGCTATCGAATCTATTGTATCATCTAATTTTATATTTTTATCCAAATTAATATAATTTTTTACCATCATTTTTACTGTAGTTTTGTCGGCTCTACCGTGACCTGTTATTGTTTGTTTTACGACGAGCGGCGTGTATTCAAAAGTTTCTACATTGTTTTCTTCTAATGTTAATAAAATAACACCTCTCGCTTGTGCAACAGGGATTATTGTTTTTTGATTTTTAAAGAAAAACAACTGCTCAACAGATGCAAAATCGGGTTTATATTCTTTTAATAAAAAATCTAAATCTGTTTTTAATTCAAGAAGTCTTTTTGAATGTGTTGCATTTTTGTCTGTTTGTATAGAGCCACTCGTCAAAAGTTCAAAACTGTCGCCTTTTTTTGATGAAAAATATTCTACAAAACTATACCCTGTTATTCCGATTCCGGGGTCAATTCCCATAATTAGCATAATAATAAGATATTTTATTATCGATATTTTGTCAAAAATTTTACAATAAAAAAGCCCCTACTTTTTTTAAAAAAAATCGAGGACTTTTTTTGTATTTTTTTATTATTAATCCAAATAGAATACAGTCACGACTTTATGAGATTCTTCTGCAAATTCAACTGCTTTGTGCAAAGTGCGAGAAGAATGTGACAAAAAGCAGAT
This sequence comes from uncultured Candidatus Melainabacteria bacterium, assembly GCA_934692665.1. Taxonomy (GTDB): domain Bacteria; phylum Cyanobacteriota; class Vampirovibrionia; order Gastranaerophilales; family Gastranaerophilaceae; genus RUG14156. Next base: position 19,154 of record CAKUUG010000017.1, read on the forward strand.
TACTTGTTGACATTGCGAGATAATTTCTCTATTGCAAATTCTTGATGCATCAGCCAATGTCATCATCGCTCTATCAGGATGTTCTACTATGTTTGGAACACCAATAAGTTGGTCTTGGACATCTGATGGTTGTTGTCCTATTGTTTGAGGAAGAATGATTTTTAACTTTTCAGGATTTGCTTTTAAAGCTCCTCTAATCGCTGCAGCGTTAGTTCCTGACGAACCACCTGAAGTAATTATCGTGTTTCCTTGCATAACAAGGCTTGTTGTCAAAGTTTCAATAATCTGTTGATGTGTAATTGTTAAATTTCTTGAGCCAATAATTGCTATTTTTTTGGCACTTTGGCGAATAGTTGCAAGCTCTTGAGATAATACATCAACTTCATCACCGTCATTATGTTCTACTGTGTCCAAAACATCTACAGGAACCATAATCGAGGGTTGCTGATTGTCGAAATTTTCTTCCATAATTTTTAACTTTTTTCCTTTTTTAATAATTTTCTTGTATAATGATATCATATTTCCACAATTTTGAAAATATCTAGCGGAAAATTAGTAATTTATTAATGGGGAGACTATCATAATGCAGCTTGAGGCTGAATATCTAAAAGGTTTAAATACTGAACAATACAATGCAGTTACAGAAAAAAACGGTACAATTTTGGTTTTGGCAGGTGCAGGTTCAGGAAAAACAAAAGTATTGACTTCAAGAATTGCTCAAATCGTAAAAAACGACACAAGCCCAAATGACGTTTTGGCTGTAACTTTTACAAACAAAGCTGCAAAAGAAATGCAAGCCAGATTGTCAAATTATTTGGGTGAAAATATAGTAAAAAGAATGTGGGTCGGAACTTTTCACAATATTTGCGGAAGAATATTAAGAAGCGACCTTGAAAATTACAAAACAAAAGACGGCAGAAAATGGGACAACAATTATGTAATTTATGATGACACAGACACAAAAACCGTTATCAAAAATGCTCTAAAAAAACTAAATATAGATGAAAAATCATTCGAAATAAAAGCCGTTAGAGCAGCTATTTCTAATGCAAAAAACAAAATGCAAGACGCATACACTTTTGCAACTTATGCAAAAGACTACTATAACCAAAAAATCTCAGAAATATATTACGAATACGAAAAACAGCTTGTCTTGAATAATGCAATTGACTTTGATGATATGTTAATGCTTGCAGTCAATTTGTTAAAAGAAAATCCGGAAATTAGAGAAAAATACTCAACCAGATTTAAACATATTTTGGTTGATGAATTTCAAGACACGAACAAAGCCCAATACGATTTGATTAATATGTTGTATCCGTCAGACGGCTCAAAAGATTCAATAGGCTCGCTCTGTGCCGTTGGCGATGTTGACCAATCAATTTATTCTTGGCGTGGAGCTGATTTTAAGATTATTTTGAATTTTCAATCAGATTACAAAAATACAAAACTAATCAAATTGGAACAAAATTATCGTTCAACAGGCACAATTCTAGAAGCTGCAAACGAAGTAATAAAAAACAACGAAGAACGCCTCGACAAAAATCTATATTCAAATAAAGGCAATGGCGAAAAAATTACTCTATTTGAAGCAAATGATGATTTTATCGAAAGTCGTTACATTGCAAAAAAAATCGAAAACTTGAACGTAAAAAAAGAAGATATAGCAATCCTATACCGCACAAACGCCCAATCACGCTCAATAGAAGAAGCTCTTATGAGTTATTCTATTCCATATAAAATCGTCGGGGGTCTGAAATTTTATGATAGAAAAGAAATAAAAGACACAATCGCATACCTAAAACTAATCTACAATCACAATGATTCACAAGCTCTAAAAAGAATAATAAACACTCCAAAAAGAGGTATCGGCGATACTACAATAGAAAAATTGACCAAATACGCAGATGAAAGAGAAATCAGTATTTATGAAACATTAAGACATCTGGAAGAAATGGAAGACATAAACAGTGCGACTCGCACAAAACTCCAAAATTTCCACGCAACAATAGAAGAAATTACATCTCATCAAAATGATTATGTTTTGTCTGAATATGTTTCATATTTGTTGGAAGCATCAGGATATTCGGTAGAATTGAGAAAAGAAGACAACATAGAAAATCAATCAAGACTTGAAAACTTGCAAGAATTTATTAATGTTGTAAAAGAATTTGAAGATGATGATTTCAATATAGAAGCCGAAGATGACCTTGGAATGTTGGGAAACTTCTTGTCACAAGTCGCTCTTGTTTCTGATGTTGATGAAATAAAAGAAGAAGAATCATCCGTCACATTGATGACACTCCATGCTGCAAAAGGGCTTGAGTTTCCTGTTGTATTTTTGGCAGGCATGGAAGACGGTATTTTTCCTCATGGAAGAAGTACTGGCATGGCATCAAGCAATTCTGAATTAGAAGAAGAAAGAAGATTGATGTATGTAGGTATAACAAGAGCAAAAGAAAAACTATTTTTAACCCATGCAAAACAAAGAAAAGTCTGGGGAAATTACCAATCCAACCCAAGAAGCAGATTTTTGGATGAAATTCCTTCTTCTTTAATCGAAGAAGATTCTACAAAATCAACATCATCAACAAAATCCAGCTTCTCTAGTACAATTTCAAAAATCAAAGAAAAGAAGAGTTCTTCTTATTCGTCAAATTCTTCTTATTCTTCTACTAAAACAACAACTTCTACTGTAAGCAACAACTTTGCTTCATCTTTGGCAAGAATAAAACAAAGTGCAAACAAAGCAAAAGAAAACCAAAACCAAACTCCGCAAACAATAAATTACAAAACAGTAAATGCAAAAGTAATAAAAAAATCAGAACCCCAAAAAGAGCAACAGCAAAAGCTCGACATTCAGTCAATGATTTTGAAAGCAAAACAAAAAGCTCAAACGCCTGCTCTTGTTCAAACAAACAGACAATTGGGGCTTTTGCCTGTCGGAACAAGGGTTTTTCATTCATCGTTCGGCGTTGGCACAATAAAAGAAGCAACAACGACGAGTTATGTTGTTGATTTTACAAAATCAGGTGAAAAGACACTAGATACTACGACTTCAGGGTTAAAAACTTTTTAAAAAACAAAATCATAATATTCAAGAAGTTTTGACAAATTTTCTTCTTGGATTGCATTTTTGATATTTGTATTCAAAGTTTCCAATTCGTCTTTTGAAAGTTGTTTCATAGTTTGTGGAATTTTTATTTCAGAAGTATTTGAACAATTGCAAAAACCTTTATTAATAATCAAAAATTCTCTATAAGTTTTTAAAATCGGCAAATATCTTTCATCAAGAGAGTAATTTTTATTCAAAAAATACTTGTAATCTCTTGGCATTTCTTTTTCAATTAAATCAATAAGAAAGTTTATTTCATCAGTGTATTCTTTTTCTTCACAAACTTCACCTAAAAGCTTGTTTCCTTCTATTTCACAATCTTCAAATTGAGAAATATACTCTGCCCACATCAAACACCCCAAATAAAAAGAAATGTTGTTTTTTAAATACTTTTCCAATTTTTTGGAAGTTTGGAGATAATTTATTTTTTTTAATTTAAGATTAGAAATCGCATTAAATGAATAATATGTATAACCCAGCTGTTGCAGAGAATCTATCACCAAAGGTGCAAAACCGGGGTCGAATTTTATTTTTTCTTTCATATTTCCTCTATATCAAGTGGTGCATTTTTTCTATTTTTGTTTCTATGTATTTTCTATTGTATTCATCAATAATAGGTTTTATAGGTATTCTTTCATTTATTTCAAGCCCATATCCATTCAAACCTATGATTTTTGTCGGGTTGTTCGTTAAAAGATTGAATTTTGAATAGCCCAAATTTCTCAAGATTTGTGCCCCTATTCCATAATCTCTCAAATCTGGTGCAAAACCGAGCGAAACATTTGCTTGGACTGTATCTTGTCCACTATCTTGCAGGGCATAAGCTTTTATTTTGTTTATCAAACCTATTCCTCTGCCTTCATGTCCTTTCATATAGACTAGAGCACCTTTTTTGTATTCATTAATCATTTTTAAAGCACTATGAAGTTGATAATTGCAATCACATCTCAAACTGTGAAAAACATCTCCCGTCAAACACTCAGAATGAACTCTAACGAGCGGAATTTTATTCGACCCGTCATCACAAACAAGAGCTACATATTCATTGTTGTTTAGTATATTTCTATATCCATAAACCACAAAATCCCCAAACTTTGTCGGCAATTTTGCTTTTGCTTCAAGAGATATTATTGTTTCTTTTTTGATTCTGTATTTTACCAAATCCGCAACTGTTATCACTTTTATATCATGTTTTTTTGCAAATTCAACAATATAATCACGTCGAGCCATGTGTCCATCTTCGGTCATGATTTCACACATAGCACCTGCTAAAGGAAGATTAGACAACTTTGCCAAATCAACAACGGCTTCTGTATGCCCTATTCTTTCTAAAACGCCGCCTTGTCTGGCAACGCAAGGAAACAAATGCCCCGGACGTCTAAAATCAGAAGAAACAGAAGAGGGATTAATCAAGACTTCTATTGTTTTTGCTCTATCATAAGCGGAAATCCCTGTTGTTGTGCCGAATTTTTCATCTGCATCAATTGAAACAGTGAATGCAGTTTTCATTGATTCTGTATTTTGTTCAACCATTTGCGAAAGGTCAAATTTTTGTGCAAGCGTTCTGTCTATTGCAACACAAACAAGCCCTCTTGCATTTTGTGCCATAAAATTTATATTTTCAGGGGTAGCAAATTTTGCATTGCATATCATATCCCCTTCATTTTCTCTATCTTCATCATCAACAACGATGATGATTTTGCCTTTTGCATAATCTATTAAAGCGTCTTCTATAGTACTAAACATCGTTTCTTCCTTTTAAAAACCGTTTTCTTTCAGAAATTCTAATGTGATTTTCGATTTTTCTTCTTTTTTTTGTGTAAACTTTTGCACATATTTTGCAAACAAATCATATTCAATATTTACTATATCATTAATTTTTAGATTTTTTAAATTTGTTTCTTTTTGCGTCAAAGGTATCAAAGAAACCCCAAACTCATCTTCTGAAACATCTGTCACAGTAAGGCTTGTGCCATTTATTGCAATTGAACCTTTTTTTATTATCAAATCTGTATTGCAAGAAAATTTTATTCTTTTTGAAAAACCATCCTCGATTATGTTTTTTACTTTTGCAACAGTATCAACATGCCCTGAAACAATATGCCCATCCAAGCGGGAATTTAGCTGCATAGCTCTTTCAAGATTCACCACATCGCCGTTTTTCAGGTTTTTTAAATTTGTTAATTCAAGAGTCTCTTTCATAATATCAGAAGATATTGTATTGTTTTCGAGTGATTTTACAGTCAAACAAACCCCATTTACAGAAATGGAATCGCCGATTTTTATTTCTTTTATATCAAAAGGGCAAAAATAAGAAACAATAGCACCCGAAGATGTTATCTTCAATTCTTTTATTGTGGCAATTTTTTCTATTAAACCTGTGAACATAGCTTCACTATAGCACAAAAATAGCCTATAAGAAATTATAGGCTATTTATTGTTTAAGCATAAAAATCTAGTTTCTGAGCAACTTGTGAATTTTTAACGCTAGGGCTAAGTTCACGAGATGAAGAAACAAAAGTGTTCAATGCTTTTGTTTCATTGTTCATTTGGTTTCTTGCTGAAAATGAAACAGGTGCAACAGAATTCATCATGTTTGTTGCCATAGAAATTGGTTGAATCATATTCACCTCACTATTTACACATTTACTTTTGGTACAAATAAATTCTACCACTTATTTAAAACAAATGAAAGAAAAAAATTGCTAGTAAATTACTCGTCTATTTTAAATTCTACTTGTTCAACTTTTTTGCAGCCGTCTTTGTAATACAAAGAAACAGTATTTTTGCCATTGTGTTTAGAATGATACAACGCTGTATCTGCTGCATTAATCAATTCTTTTGGGTCTTGTGCATCTACCAAATACTGAGCAACTCCAACAGAAACAGTAGGAGAAAGAACTTCTGTTTCGTTTACTTGGACAGCAATTTTTGAGATGTTTTTTCTTATTCTTTCTGCAATCGTGACTGCGTTTTCTTTGTCTGTTTCAGGCAAAATAACAACAAACTCTTCTCCGCCGTAACGAGCTGGGATATCGACTTTTCTGACTGTTTCTTGCAAAGTTGCCGCAAGCCTTTTCAGTATTGTATCACCAATCAAATGCCCGTATGTATCATTTATGCGTTTAAAATTGTCTATATCCATCATAACGAGTGATACATTACGTTTGTATCTTTGGCATCTTCTGATTTCATTTTCCAACAGTGTATAAAAATGACGATAAATGTACAATTTTGTCATGCCATCTTTTGTTGCCAGCTCATACAATTTTGCATTGTCTATTGCAATAGCTGCTTGATTTGCCAAAGATTCAATAAACTCAAGGTCTTTTTGGTCAAAGAGTTTATTGTGCTTTTTGTTTGTTATATTAATAACACCGATGACTTCACCTTTTGCAACCAAAGGCACGCACAACAAAGATTTTGTGTTTGATAAAACTTCTTTTGTAATGAAACGAGGGTCAGCAGAGCCTAGGTTTGTGATTATTGGTTTTCTTTCCAAAAATACAGTACCTGCAATTCCTTCTCCAATACCGATTTTTGCACATTGGACAGCACCGTTGTTGATTGCTTCTTCCAGCTTTTTGTCTGCCAAACCGGAAACAATCCTCACCTGCAAAGCATTTAGAGAATAATCATACAGCATTAAAGAGCCTTTTTCAGCATCCAAAGTCACAAGAGCCTTTGAAATGATTATTTGTAAAAGTCTTTTTAAATCATCAATAAAATTAACTGCTTGAGAAATATTGTACAAAATAGAAATATTGTGCAAAGACTTTTGGAGTTGAAGAATTTCTTTGTCGTGTTTTACTTTTTTATAGTATTTTGAAATAACAGGCTCAATATAATCAAAAATTTGCTCTAATTTTTCATACATTTCTTCATCAAATTTGTATAGTTCGTTTTCTTTGATTAGCATAATGCAGATTGGTATTTGATTGTTTGAATAAAACACTCTTACACACGTAGGGTCATAAACATCCAGATTGTTTTTTTCTAAAAAAGTGTTGTATATTTGTTTTCCAAACTCGTCTTTCATCCTAATCAAGCGAACAGTATTTGCAACATCCCAAAAAGCAGAAGCAGTTTCGTCATATTCAAAAAACTCGTTTGTTCTGGTACTTTTGTTTGTATAGACACATCTGTATAGCTGATCTTCCAGTAGATATATTGCAATATCTTGGGTTTTTGTAATTTTTATACAAAAATCTTTCAATCTATCCAAAAGTTCAAAAACATCGTCAGTTTGATTGGCGATAGTGCTAACATCAAACATCATTTTTAGATATTTGATTATACTTTCATTAGAGGAATTTTCAAAATCTGTCATGGCTTAATTCTACCTGTCCTATATAATAATTATAATTGTTAAGCATTCAAAATCTATGAAAAAACACCCTAAATACTACTTTTGGAGGAAAAATGAGCGAAATATGTTCAAACTGGTCAACTTGGCTTTCGAAAACCAGATTCAGTTATATGTCAGAAGAACAAAAACAACAGACTCTAAATTGGCTTTTGCTTGTTAGAAATCAGGTTTTAGATTTGGCACAGTTAAAAGAAAATATGAAAATCGCTGATTTTGGTTGCGGAAGCGGATTGTTGGGCTTTGGCGTTTTAGAAAGATTCAAAGACAAAGTTGAACTCATTTTTTCAGACAAATTTGAAGATTGTTTAGATGAATGCAAAAAAATTCTTCAATCTACAAAAACAAACCACAATGTAAAATTTCTTCAATCTGATTTGGCTTGTATAAAAATGGAAAATAATTATTTGGATAGAGCCTTGACTCGCTCGGTATTGGTGCATATTTTAGATAAAGAAAGTGCGTTTTGTGAAATTTTTAGAGTATTAAAACCGAATGGAATGTATTGTGCTTTTGAACCTATAATTTCTCAAAATACCAGATATTATGAACTTTTGAAGCAAAATGAAATAACATTTTATGAAGAATTTAAAAACGCAGAAAAAGAATTTATGGAAAGAAAAGATGACCCTTTGGTCAATTTTACGGCAGAAACTTTGGACAAAAATCTAAGCAATGCAGGGTTTAGCGATGTTTTAATTAATGTTGTTGTTACTCCATCAAAATATTCACCAAATAAAGAAACGATAAAAAACTGGTTTATAAATCCTCCTGCACCTGACCAAAAAACAATGAAAGAAAGGTTTTTGGAGTATTTTGAAGAAAAAAAAGTAGACAATTTCATAAAAGAAGTTCAAAACGCCCTTTCTAATAAAGAAATACAAATAAATTCCAAAATCGCTCTCATCCAAGCCACAAAGTAGAATTTTCAAAAAGTAGAAGTTTTTATATAATATTATTTATGGAAAATTTAATCGAAATAAAAAATCTAGAAAAAATTTATATACCTGAAAAATCTTTTTTAACGCCCAAAAAACCGCCCCAAAAAGTGTTGAATAACATAAATTTAAAAATCAACAAAGGCGAAATTGTTTCATTGGTGGGAGAATCAGGATGTGGAAAAACAACACTTGCAAATTGCATTCTAAAACTAATCGAACCAACGAATGGCGAGATTTTTTATGAAAATCAAAATATCTTGAAATTCGATAAAAAAGAAACTTTCGAATACCGAAAAAAAATTCAAATGATATTTCAAAATCCTTATTCAAGTTTAAATCCAAAAATGAAAATCGAAGAAACTCTTCTAGAACCCCTAAAAATCCACAAAATCAAAAATGAAAAACAAAAAATAGAAGAGATAATTTCTTTAGTCGGCATTTCAAAAGATGACCTAAAAAAATACCCTCACGAATTTTCAGGCGGACAAAGACAAAGAATCGCAATAGCAAGAGCATTAATCCTAAAACCGGAATTTATTGTAGCAGATGAACCTGTCAGTGCTTTGGATGTGAGCATTTGTGCAAGCATTATTAATATGCTTCTTGATTTAAAAGAAAAATTAAATTTGACCATACTTTTTATTTCTCATGACCTCAATTTGGTTAGATATTTAAGCGACAAAATTGCAGTTATGAACAAAGGCGAAATTGTCGAATACAACTCAACTGAAGAAATATTTAACAATCCAAAAAACGAATATACGAAATTTCTTTTGTCGCAAATTAGAACAATAAAATAGCAATTTTTTTCTTTGAGTTGTTTTGTGTGAAATGTCAGCACCAGAAAAAGGAAAAAACCATGCAACTCTCTCTTTCTCAAACAAATTTAAATTTTGAAAAAAGCAAATTTCAATCCAAAAAAGGCCACAAAAACAAAAAAATCAGAAACAGGGGTGTAAATAGAGCAAATATTGCTTATAACATCGCAACAGTGCCATTAACACTTGTTAGTTCAGGAATTCTTGGACAAATGAAGAAAATCAAACTAAATGACCAAGAAACCGACAATTTTGCAAAAGCAGTAGACAAAGGTTTAAAGGATTCAAAATTATTCGATAAAGGCGTTAGAGCTTATACGGTTGAATATGTTGAAGAAGGTTCAGGTTCAATTATTAAAGATACAATTGATGCTCTAAGAAATTTAATACCCGGAAAAAAAGTTGCAGAAGAAAATATAAAAAAAGCAACAGAAACTGCAACAAAAACTGCAAAAGAAACTCTTTCCGGCATAAAAGAATGCGACAAAAATGCATATGATGCTCTAAAAGAAGAAATTGGTTGTTCAAAGCCAATTAAAAAACTGGCAAAAAGTCTTGGGGCAAATATGGAAAGAGTTAAAGAACTATTGGCAGATAGTATGGCATCAATGTTCAAAAGCGGAAATAATGCTTGTTATTTGTCTCATGCAAACAAAATCATCACTCCGGATAAAGTTCTTAGAACATCAGCTTTCCATGAAATGGGCCATGCACTAAATGCTAACGGCGGAATTATTCTAAAATCGCTACAAAATATGCGTCCGGTAAAATCGCTTGCTCCTTTAGTATTGCTTATTGGATTGGCTAACAAAAGAAAAACAACTGATAAAACAAACGAAAACGATTCAAAAATCCAAAAAACAAAAGATTTTGTTAAAAGAAATGCAGGAAAATTGGCTTTCTTAACTTATGCACCTATGGTTTTAGAAGAAGGACTTGCATCGCTCAGAGGCGAAAACGTAGCAAGAAAATTGGTAAAAAGCGGTGATTTGTCTAAAGAACTGTTCAAAAAAGTCAAATTAACAAATGCTTGTGGTTTTGCAACTTATGTTCTCGGTGCAATTAGTGTTGCTCTTGCAACAAAATTGGCAATAAAAGTAAAAGACGATATTCAAGCAAAACACGAACAAAAAATTCAAAATAAAAAATCTATGATATAATAGACAGGTTGGAATTAAAAAAGGTTTTTTATAAATGAATAATATAGAAAAAATAAGAAGTATGATTAGAGATATTCCTGATTTTCCAAAAAAAGGAATATTATTCAAAGACATAACAACTGCAATAAAAGATGCCGAAACCCTAAAATTGATTGTTGACGAGATGCACAATGCATTTAAAGAAGAAAAAATCGATTATATTGTAGGGCTTGAATCTCGTGGATTTATTTTTGGCGTGCCATTAGCGTACAAATTCAACTGCGGTTTTGTTCCAATCAGAAAACCGAACAAACTGCCTGCAGAAACAATTTCTCAAGAATATGAACTCGAATACGGTACAGACAAAATCGAAATTCACAAAGATGCTCTTAAAAAAGCAGATAGAGTGTTGATTGTTGACGATTTGCTTGCAACAGGAGGAACAGCTGCTGCTGCATTCAAACTGGTCGAACAATTGGCAACACCTGTTGGTGCTTGTTTTTTGATTGAATTGTCAGATTTGAAAGGCAAAGAAAAGCTCCCAAAAGAATCAAAAATCGTAAGCCTTATTAAATATTAATTTATTAAATACTCATATTTTTAAATTCGTTATAAGCGTTCAACATTTGGTTTCTCAATTGGATTGCCATTTGCATAGCAAGTGCTGATTTTTGAGCAGAAATCATTACCTGATGAACGCTTATATCTCCACCTGAAGCAAAAGTTTCTATATCTCTTTCGCTTTGTTTTTGACTTTCGTTCAATTCAGTAATACCACCTGAAAAACTTTTTCCTATATCACTTGCAAGCTTTGCTGTCGGAGATTGTTGTTCGTTTGTATTTTCACTGATTTTTAGGTCTGCTTTTAAGGGTTTTGTTTTTGGTGTTTTGTTATTGCCAAAAGAATTAAACACTTCTTCAAAACTCAAATTTCCACTCAATGCTTCGCTGTTTGATTTTATAGAATTTGAAAATGATTTATTAAATTCAGAAATTGAATTGTCAAAACCATTCATATTAAAATTTGGATTTATTTCAAAATTTGACATTTTTCTTCCTTTATCTCTAAGGTCTTTCGTAAGTTAAATCTCATCGATTTAATTTACTTTCGCACAGTTTATATGTTTATAGCACTTTGTATCATTGTTTTTGTTGTTTGAGCTATAGTGACATTTGCTTCATAAGCTCTTGAAGCATTTACCATATTGACCATCTCTTCTACAATGTTTACATTTGGCAATTCTACATACCCATCTTTGTCTGCGTCAGGGTGATTTGGGTCATAGACGATTCTTGTCGGATTGTCGGCATCGGTAACGGAATTTACCATAACGCCTGATGCGATTTGGTTGTTTCCTGCTACAACCCCACCTCTCAACTGAGGTTCAGATGGCGGGTCAAATTCAACAAATGCATTACCTTGCGGAAAAGTGAAGCCTTTTTTTATTGCCATTTCTTTAAAATTGACTTGTTTTTTGTGGTAAACTTCTCTTTCTCCTTTTGCATTGCGTGTAGTATTCACGTTTGCAATATTAGAAGAAACGGTGTCCATTTTAATTCTTTGGGCTTCCATGCCGGTCGCCGCAACATCAAAAACTCCAAAACTCATATTATTCTATCCTTTTTTGTTAGCTATTTTGACCTGTTATTATAGATCTAAGTCCTTGGTATTGTTTGGACATCAAATTTGTCAAAACTTGGTATTGCATACCGTTTTTTGCTTCGTCCATCATTTCTCTTTCGATAGAAACATTGTTGCCATCGCTATCTACAGGGTCAGAAATGTCTGCTTCTATATCGATATTAAAGCCCTCTCTTGTTTCTGTAGCCAAAAGAGAAAGCTCTGCCGGACTCTTGCTTTTTAGGGCTTCTGTCGGATTTTTTTGAAAAAAAGCAGAATTTTGCAGTTTCGCTTGTTCTTTTTCGTCTTCTCGTTTGATAATTTCTCTCAAACTTCCTTCAAAACTTACTTCTTTTCTTTGATAATTAGGCGTTAGGGCATTAACAGTGTTTGATGAAATTGCTTTTGAGCGTTCATACAGCCCATCAAGTGCCATTTCTACAATATCTTTTGTTCTATTACTAATTATATCCATAATTCTATCCTTATTTTTTTTAAGCCAATGGAAGCTTCATAGAAAAAATCGTTTCATTATCGTCACTTTTTTCTAATTCAAAAGTCCCAAATTGAGAGCCGACAAACTTTTTGCAAACAGAAAGCCCAACTCCCCAACCGTCTTTTTTTGTTGTGTAACCTGATGAAAAAATATTTGTTTTATTTTCTTGCTCAATTTTTTCTCCATGGTTTATAAATGAAATCTTTATTTTATCGTCACTTTGCCCCAGTTTGATTAGTATTTCGTCATTTTTTGTTGAATCGTTTGCATTTTTAATAACATTATTAATCACAATAGACAATTTTTCTTCATCAACAAAAGAATTTGCTATCTTGTCAGGCATTTCATCTATCAAAATAATTTTGTTATTTTTTTCTTTCAACAGTCCTGCATACATTTTTATTGAATTTTGAATGATTTCTTTTACATTTTTTTCAACAAGATTAACTACATCGATATTTTTGAATTGTTCCAGTTGTTTTTTGATTATTTCAACAGATTTTCTAATAGGTTGAATTGTTTCCAAGTCATTCGTTTTCTTTTCAAAAATTCTTGTATAAATGTCCAAAATGCTCAATTGGTTTTTTATCTCATGGGCAATCGCTTTCACATTTTGATATACTTCGTTTCTCAAATCTTTGTTTACGAGATTTACGTTTTTGTATGTTTCTTGAATTTTTGAATTACATTCGCTTTCTTCCACTGTTTCTTCAAAATACTTTAAAATATTTTCAACAGCTTCATTCATCAAGAGATTTTCTCTGCGTTCAGGCTTGTGCGAATAAAACTCTTCATCATCATTGAACAAAAACGTGTCTTTCAGAGCTTCATAGACTTTGTTTACGAGTTTTGAATTCAGTTTCAAAAATATAGAAAATCTGTTTTCTTCTGTTTCTTTAAACAAAAATGCACAATTATATCTTTGCGAAGTCAAAACCACAAAGCCTATCTTTTCTGCATCAAATTTCGAAAATTCAAAATCACTAAACTGTTCCAATGTGACATTTGGCAAATATTCTATTCTTTTTATTAAACTTTCAATACCATCAATATTGTTGAAATTTGCATAAACAAGTGCTTTTGAATTTTGAGTCGTAATAGGTTCAAGTACGCTTCTTATCAATGATTTAACAACCGTTTTTGAATACAAACGGTTGTTAAATAAATCATTATTTTCAAAATATTTGTTAATGTTTTTTTTCATTTACTTACCGAACAATTTAAAATGCAATTTTTAAGCTACAGTGCATTTTTTCTTTGGTTTGAAACCTTTGTTGATTGCATAAAGCACAGCTTGAGTTTTTTCTTTAACTTGAAGCTTTTGGAAGATATTGTTTACGTGAGTTTTTACTGTAGTTTCAGAAATAAACAATTCTCTTGCAACATCTTTGTACGTAGCACCTTCCAAAAGTAAAGAAAGGACTTCTTCTTCTCTGTTTGTCAAATAATGAAGCAAGTTTTCTTCATCTTCTTCTTCGACTGTTTTTTGTCCGTTTCTTTCAAATTCTTGGAAGTATTCAAAGAATTTTGAGCAAAGAATATTTGGAAGATAAATTTTACCCATCGAAACTTCGTCTAATGCTTTGATTAATTGAGCAGAAACCATTGTTTTTAAAACATAGCCACAAGC
>CAKUUG010000018.1 GCA_934692665.1 uncultured Candidatus Melainabacteria bacterium
AATAGATTGTCAGAGATTATTTTTATTTCGGTTTTTGTTAAATTTAAATAACTCAAAATACAAAGAGCATTTATTGTTTCTTTTGAATTGCTTTCGTATGTCAGATTGTTTAACAAAGAAATTTTTTCTTGATATGTAATACCTTGATAAAAATCTAACAAGTCAATTTGAGCTTCCGGACTCTCAAGTGCATCTATTAAAAATTTTTTTATGCCGTCTGTTGCTGTTTTGTCCAAATCATGGATGAAATTTTCAATTTCTTCAGGTGAAAAACTTATTTCTTTTTGTCTTAGTATTGACAATAAAAAAACTTTCTTCTCGTCAGAAATATCCTCTTTTTCAAGAATTTTTAAGGACTGTTTTTCTATATCTTCTTTATTCAATACCCTCAAAATAAGCAATGAACAAAACTTTGCGTATTTTTTGTTTCCTTTTATAACTTCGTTTAACAAAATTTTTGCAAGCAGTTCTTTATCTTCAATTTTTAAAAACGAATTTATGTCGTTTTTTACCGTTCTGTTGCTGATTTTGTCATCCGTGTTGTATTTATTCAGAATAGAAAGTATTTCGCCTCTGAGTTTCATTTTGGATTCTAGAGGCATTATTTTTTGTTTGCACTCCACAATAAATCCAGAATTTTTTGTGCTTCGCTAGACATTGCTCCATCTTGCAAAATCAAATATTGAACAGCAATAAGTACACATTCTGAACAAATATTAACCCCCGGGCCTTTTACGAGTTTTGGAACTTGCGTATTTGGACGTCCGCAAAAACTACAATATTCAACTTCTTGTATTTGTTCATTGTTTTTTGGCTGCTTTTTGCCAAATGAAACTACTTTTTTATCTTCTTTCATATATTTTCCCTCTATAAATCATATTTTATGCTATTTTTTTGCTTATTACAATAAGAAATATGTTACGAATTGTTAAGAAACATCTTTAATAAGCAATTTTTTATTTGAAAAATACTTTATTAAAACATAGAGAATATTTTATAGAGGAATCAAGATATGACAATTGGTGCGCAAGACAAGTTAGATAAAGCATTAGTAAAAAAATACCAAACTTTGAAAGTTGATAATGCAGTTGTTCAAAACTCAATGATTGACCCAAACAAATTAATGAACACTTTGAATGATTATGCAAATGCTCACATGGAAGCATTTAGAATACAACAAGCACTAAAAGATGTTTGTACTAAAGCGATTAGTATGAATATACAATATACAAGAATGAAATCCGTAAAATCTAAAAAAGAGCGTTTGGCAGATGCTGCAAGAAAAGTTGTTGCTGCACAAATGGCTAAAAAGAACGTTTTGATGGAAAAATTAAAGAAAGAACCACGTCCTGAACTGGCATAAAAAGTTTATATATTATATAAACACATAAACCAAAACCACCAAGAGAGAAATTAAAAGTTTTTTAAGAAAATGGTTTGTGTGTGTTAAAAGCCTCAAGTGAAAACTCTGAGGTTTTTTTTATGTAAAAAATCCTTTTTTAGATAAAAAATAGCTATTGACAAAAAGTTAGGTTTACCTTACTATTTTTTTATCGAAAGTAAGGTGAACCTAACATGATTACATCAGGACTACAAGATTATATAGAGTTGATTTACAGCTCCAGCTCTAAAAATATAAATATTAGAGCTGTTGATATTGCAAATCACTTCAAAATTTCAAGAGCTTCAGTTTCAGAGGCCTTAATTAGGCTTGCTGATTTAGATTTGATTGTTTATGAAGGAAGAAAAGGTATTAAAATCACTGAAAAAGGTGAAAAAGAAGCAAAAAATATTCTTAAAAAACACTTGATACTGGAAAAATTCTTTACTGAAGTTCTTGGTATGGATTCTGTCATTTCTTCAAAAAATGCTTGCAGAATAGAGCATGTGATAGATGAAGAATTAATAGACAAGATAGAAAATTTTACCGATTCATACTCAAAAAATAATAAAAACAACTAAAATAGAAAGAAAGAGTGACTTATGAACCCTGTAAAAACTTTTGGAAAATTTCTCGACCAGCCGATTTTGGTTTCAAAATTAGATAAAGCCATGCCAAAAATGATTAGTGCATGTGTTGGTGCAAAAGTTTTATATGATTGCTATGAAACATCAAAAAAGAACAAAACTGCCTCTATAGAAGAAAAAAAAGCAAATAATAAAGAACTTTTTAAAAAATCCGTTATCACAACTTTTGCTTTTGCAAGTGCCTTAAGTGCTGCTTCTGTTGCAGGTTTTATAACAAAAAGAAAACCGATTGAAAAGTTAGACAAAGTTGTCGAAAAGGCTTCAAATACTGCATCTGAAATTTTGGCTTCAGAAAAATTTGACGATGAAACAGTAGATATATTAAATAAATCAAAAAACAAAGTATTGTCTTTTAAAGAAGTAAAAACATTATCAAATAAGCTTTCAAAGGTTAAGAACGGAAACGACATGTTTAACAAATTGATTCCTGATCCTGAAAATATAACATCTAAAGAAATTTTCTCTCAAATAGGCTATCTTTCTTTGTACGGTGCTATTCCCGTTGCAGGCGGAGTGGCAGGTGGAGTAGCTGCTGATGTTCTAACAAAAGATGATTACAAAAAGAATCTGCCGGACAAAATTTCAGAAGGCGTTTATCAGTATTTGGCAAATATTTTTATGTGTAATGTTGGTGCAGGTGCTGCTTTAGCATTGCTTGAAAAAAATAACATTACTTCAAAAGCAGCAAGGGCTGTTGGAATGACGGCAGGGATAATATTAACCGGTGTAATTGGCGGCTCTAAAGTTGCAAATTTAATATCTGAAAAAGTTATCTCTCCTTTAATTTCTCCAAATAAAAAACCTACAGAAAGAAAGCCTGAAGCTCTTGATATGTTTATGCACAGTGATGATATTGCAACGGTTTCTGTTTTATCCGGTTTAAAATGGATTGAACCTGCTTTGCCTATTTTGTACGGCGTTTCAGGATATAGAGCAGGCACCGGTTATAGAAACTAATATTTGTAAATGAAGAATTATTAATATTTTTGATATTCTAAAATATAAAAGTAAAATATTAAATATGGAATTTATTGAACAAATAGAACGTTTTTTTGATTTTTTAAAATCAAACCTGTCAGATTTTGAATACGAATCTGTATCAGTTGTTAAAGAAAAATTTAATAATGATTACAATTTGATTGGAAGTTATCTAAAAGATTATCTAACTTTGAAAAATGATTATTTAGTTTGTGAAGATAACAAAGTGTATTCAGAGTTTGTCAGATATTTTACAAACTGTACAAATACAAAAGGTACCAATTATTTTTTGAATGACTTTTGTTCGTTTGCTGATTATTATTTAGTATTGATTTTTGAAAGAAAGTTTCATTTTTCTTTAATCGACAATGAAATTCTAGGATACATTGAAACTCTAAACTTGTTTTTTGCAATAGAATTGTATCCGTATCTGTTGGAGAAACTTGATAGATTCTTAAACCTAAAGATTGATAGAAATATTTTTTCTTCGGTGTTAAAATTACTTGTAGATATTGTAGTGGAAAGAGATATTGAAAATTCTCACGAAGAATTTAATCTAAGAATTTTGGATTACAATATCAGTAAAATGTTACTAGAACAGCAAAACAAAACTGGAAGGCTTGTGGGGTAGTGGTTTCATTTATTGACAAAGCTAAGATAAAAGTAGTTTCAGGGGCAGGCGGCAACGGTGCCCTTGCTTGGCGTCGTGAAAAATATGTTGATAAAGGCGGCCCTGCAGGTGGCGACGGTGGTTCAGGCGGTGATGTTTATTTCGTTGCAACGGATGATATGTCAACTTTGCTTGATTTTACTCATAAATCTTTATACAAAGCTCAACGTGGCGAAAATGGAAAGAATAAAAATTGCCATGGGAAAAATGGCGATGATTTGTATATAAAAATGCCAACAGGTGTTGTTGTCAGAGATTTAAAAACAAACAACCTTATTGCTGATTTAAACAAAAACGGAAAAACAGTTTTGATTGCAAAAGGTGGCAGAGGTGGAAGAGGCAATGCAAGATTTGCAACTCCGCAAAGAAAAGCTCCACAATTCTGTGAACCCGGAGAACCTGCAATAGAAAGAGAATTGGAACTGGAACTTAAATTAATAGCAGATGTTGGACTGGTCGGTATGCCAAATGCAGGAAAATCCAGTCTGATTAGTGTTGTTAGTGCGGCAAAGCCAAAAGTTGCAGATTATCCTTTTACAACGCTTGTTCCCAATTTGGGAGTAGTAAAAAAACCACAAGGCGATGGTTTTGTAATTGCAGACATTCCGGGATTGATTGAAGGTGCTTCTTTGGGATTGGGATTAGGGCATGAATTTTTAAGACATGTTCAAAGATGCAAATTGTTGCTCCATGTAATTGATATTTCTCAAGAAGATTCTTTTGAAAACTACGAAAAGATAAACAAAGAATTAGAAAAATTCGATTCAGAATTGACAAAAAGAAAGCAAATCATCGTATTTAATAAATTAGATTTATTAGACTATGAGCATGCTCTTGAAATCAAAGATGAATTTATAAAAAAATACAATATAAAAGATAAGGTATTCATTGTTTCTACTGCTACAAAACAAGGCATTAAAGAATTGTTGGACTACATTTATTCGATAATTGACAATATCGAAAATATTGAGATTAAGCTCGATATTAAAGAAGATACAAATTCTACAGACAATGATGATTCGGATTTTGAAATTTTCAAAATTAACAAAAACACATATAGTGTAGATGGAGGAAAATTGAAACGGCTTGCTTCGGTGACTGATATCAGAAATACCGAACAAATGAAAAGGCTAGCCAATATAATGGATTCTATGGGAGTGTATGAGGGATTGAGAGAATGCGGAATAAAAGATGGTGATACCATTGTTGCTGCTGGTATAGAGTTTACTTATGATGAAAATTGTTACTAAAAAGTTACACTTTGACAATTTTTTATCGCTTATAGTAAACTATTTTTAGAGTAGTAACCCTTGCTATGTTATAGCAAAAAGTAATTATAGTATTAAAATGAAGAGTTTACATTAATGTTTTACGAAAACGAAAACGAAAAAGACATATTACAGGATAGTTCTGATATACATATTTCTGAAGATGGAGTAGTTTCTTGGGGCGATGTGTTGGATGACACTTCTGATGACTTGCTTAAAGATGCTACTTCGAATGATTCTTCTCTTATAGATTCAAGTGACGAAATTCAACTTGTGCCTTCTGATGATGAGCCTGACGAAGAAGAACTAAGAAAGATTCTAAGCGAAGGCGACAGTTCTGTTGTTGATACCGAAGATGAAGAAATTGCTGAAGCAGAACAACCTGATGAATCAGAAAATGAATTTGAATTTGATAGCAATCTTTTAAACGGTGCTACAAATATGCAAGATGTAACAGCTGATGTTCCTGAAGAAGAAATTTCACCTAGAAAACCTTTAGCGAAAGAAAAATCTCAGTCTTCCGCTATGCCTATTTTAATTGCACTTTTGGTTGCAATATTGGCAGTTGGCGGTGGGTATGGAATATATACTTATATGCAAGAAAATGAGTTTTCCACTGGTGACTTAACCATGAATAACCAAGTGAAAGAAGTAACTCAAGAAGATTTAGCTGAAAGATCAAAAGATCAAGAAGAAATCCCCGTTGTAAACGAAGAAACAAAAGATGAGCTTGCTCCTCAAGAAACTCCTGCAGAAGAAAAGAAAGAAGTTGTAGATATCAAAATCGAGGGCAGACAAAATCCGTTTTTACCAAAATCAAAGTACTTGTCTGTAGAAGTACCGGAAACATATATAAATTTTGAAAACCCTTCTATTCCTAAACCTCCGGCTGCTTATGCACCTGAAGACAACCAAGCCATGAAAATGCTTTCTATTGCAGTTTCAGGTATTATGTATGATGATGTAAAACCTTCTGCAATTATTACTTATGACAACAATGATTATTTTGTACAACGTGGTGACAAATTAAACGAATACAGAGTTATAGATATAGGTAAAAATTATGTATTAGTTGCTTTTGGTAGAAATACATACAAAGCAAACGTTGGTGAAGAATTCAAAATCACGGATAATTTTTATGGCAATGCTCAATATTTACCTACCGGTAGACAATATCACACTGTAAGTGACGGTGAAGGTGGAAAGAAAATGAATTCTTCAAGAAAAGAAGGGGTGGTAGAAGTAAATGTTGAATAAACAATTTGGGGGAATAAATAAAATGTTGAAATTTAAACCGATTAAACTAAGTTCTGCATGTTTAACTTTCTTAAGTTTAACAATGCTTGCTTCTTCGGCTTTCGGTTATGATGATACAAGGGTTTCTTATTTGGATAGCGTATCAAGTTCATATTTGTATGCTAATCAAAATAACGAAAACGGTACCAATTTTGCTGATAGTGGAATAGAAACAACTCTTAGACTTGATGCGAGTACTCCTATAACAAAGTCAAAAGCTGTAATCAATTTGTCATTGAGAGATTCAGATATCAGACAAGTTCTTCGTATGTTAGCTGATAAAGCTGGCTTGAATATAATATTTGACCAATCTATTGAGGGCAAATTGACACTGGATTTAAATAACATCAATATAAACGATGCTTTTTTGGCGATTTTTAAATCTTCGCAATTAACATATACTCTAGAAGGCAATACTTTAACGGTTATGACTCTGGAAGCTGCGAAGGATTTGGGTTATGGAAGAAAAAACATGACTGTTCTTCCGATAAAATATGTTAATGCAAACAGTGTTGCTGATTTTTTGAACGAAAATTTATTTAAATCAAATATATTTGGTTTATCGCATAGAGCAATAGTTACATCAAATCCTGCAACTAACCAAATTGTTGTTTTTGGTTCAACAGAAGATGTTACTGCAATTAAAAGAGTTTTACCTGTATTGGATGTAAAACCACAAGTAAACACTTTTACAGTAAATCATACTACTCCAAAAGAAATGGCTCAATTAATATGTGATACATTCTTTTCTTTAAAGAAAAATTCTGAAGAATTGCAAGATGATGACAGTGATGATGATGACAAAATCTCGCTTGGTGGCGGAAAACTGGCATGTCGTGATAACTACGGCGTAGATACAGAAGCGGCAAGTAGTTCAGATGCTACATCTGCTGTAACAAGCCCAGGTGATGCGAGCTTAAAAGCATTCTCGGTTGCACCTCTTACGGTTTCTTACTTCCCTTCTTTAGGAAAGATTTCAATATTGGGTGGTTCTTATGAACAAGTTCAAACTATAAAAGAATTCATAAAAGAACATGATAAAAAACAACTTATGGCATATATAGAGTTGTCCGTAATTGAATTGAACGAAGCCGGTTCTAAAGACTTTAATAATGCTTGGAACTTGTGGACACCGTTTATTTCTTTAGGTTTTGGTGCTTCCGGTTTTAATATAGGTTCTGAATCAAACCCATTCTTCTTATGGGGTAAAAAATACACAGACCAAAGACAAACAGGAACGGTTGATGGCCCTGATGTAAGTGACCTTCCATACTACTTTAGAGGTTCAAGCTCTCGTGCGTTATTGTACACATTGAACTACATTATTGAAAACAGCAATGGTAGAACATTGACAAATCCAAAAATAATGGTAGCAAACGGTAAAAAATCAACAATAGACATGACTTCTGACTATGTAAAATCAGTTACTTCGCAAGTGTTGGATAGTTCAAACGGTATGGTAAACGGTACTCAAAAAACATACAACATTGGCGATGACGAAGGTTTGTTAATCGAAGTACTGCCTTTCATTTCTCCTGATGGATATGTTTCATTGAATATCACTCCAGAGTTTTCAACAATCAAAACACAAGCGCAAGAATATACTTTATTGCAAAGAAGAGACTTGTCATTAAAGAATATTAGAATAAAAGATGGAGAAACTTTAGTTCTTGCCGGATTAATAAAAGAAAACGAATCTCAAAAAGCAGTAAAAATGCCAATTTTGTCTGATTTGCCTTTTATTGGATCATTCTTTAGACAAAGTCAAAACAAGAAATCAAGAGAAGAATTAGTTATCGTGGTTACACCTCATATAATCAAAGACCGCAGCGATGACAAAAATATTTACGACCTATAATCCCGTGTAAGAAGGCAAAAGTATGAGCAACATTCCCGTAGTGCAGCAGTTAATAAGAAACATAAATTTTGAACTGGCAGATAAATTTGAATTATCGGTGGCGAAAGAACTTTCTTTCGTCCCGATTGATATTCAAAATAATGTTTTGTTTGTAGTTATCCATGCTGCATCCGGTGAAACATCTAATGAAAAGGCTTCTGACGGCGATTCAAAATTATCCGGAAAAGACAGAATAAAACAATATATCAAAACTGTTATACCAAATGAAATCCAATTTATTTGTTTGGCAAAAGATGGTTTTAATACCTTATTTGACGTTTTTTTGAAAAAATACGTTGAAAAATATGGAGGCAGTTTGCCACAAGATGAAACAGAAGATTCTGATTTGTCTGATGATAGTTCTGATATTTCACTTAATATTGATGATGATGAATTAAACATTGGAGATGAAGAAGATGATGATAGCGATATATTGATCGATGAGGATGATGACGATAGCGATTCTGACTCCGATGTTGATACTGTTTCATTATCTAGTAAAGTTGCAAGTGATGAAATTGATGATATTTTTGAACAAGCAAAGAAGAAAGCTGATGAAAATCGTGCCGAAAAAACAAATATGACAGATGATGGTGATGGAGTCGCAACTGCTGATGTTACTAAAGTCAAAGCTCCGGAAACCAAACGTCTTGGTCAAATTTTGATAGAAGAAAAATTAATTACTCCTGATCAATTGGAAGTTGCTCTTGCAGAATCAAAGGTCCAAAAAATACCTCTTGGTTCTATCTTGGTTAAATTGGGCTATGTTACGATAAAAGACTTAAAAGAAGCACTAGGTGCTCAAATGGGTCTAAAATATGCAACTACACAACAATTAAAAGCACTTCCTACGGCAATTTCTGTTTTGCCTGAAGATTTTGTCAAAATCAACAAAGTAATTCCATTAAGTATGACCGATAAATCTCTTGTTGTCGGTATGGTCAATCCAAATGATACAAAAGTAATAAATGAAATAGTTTATCAAACAGGCTTGAAGCCGACTGTAATGTTGGTTACACATTTAGAGTTTGAAAATTTTATAAATACTTATTATAACACTGCTGAATCTGATACAGAAGAATTGATTCAAAAACTGGACGAAGACGACGAAGTTGAAGGAAATAAAAACGAACTTTGGGAGCAAGTTGAACAAGAAGTTCAAGATTCAGATGGTGCAGTTTCTCAATTGGCAAACAAAATTATATCTTTAGCAATAGATAGACGTGCATCAGATATTCACATTGAACCCATGTCTGTTGGATATAGAGTTAGATTCAGAATAGATGGTTCTTTGGTTGAAGCACTTAAAATTCCTGCAAAAATTGATAGTGCTTTGATTTCCCGTTTTAAAGTATTGTCAAAAATGAACATTGCAGAGCACAGACGTTGCCAAGATGGTTCATTTACTATGAAATACAAAAACAAAGCACAAGATTTTCGTGTAAATACACTCCCTGTTGCCGGACGTGAAAAGATGGTAATTCGTGTCCTTGCTCCGCAAATGAGTGCAAAACAAGCAAAAGCCAGCACAATTGAAATCGTTG
Source organism: uncultured Candidatus Melainabacteria bacterium (assembly GCA_934692665.1). GTDB lineage: Bacteria > Cyanobacteriota > Vampirovibrionia > Gastranaerophilales > Gastranaerophilaceae > RUG14156. The sequence goes on from CAKUUG010000018.1 coordinate 9,682, forward strand.
GTGCTTCTGAAGATGATATCAAAAAAATTCGATACTTGGTTTCTGCACCAAATGGTATTGTATTGACTTCAGGTCCTACAGGTTCAGGTAAAACGACTACATTGTATGCTCTTTTACGCTATATGAACACAGATGATGTGAATATCACTACAATCGAAGATCCGGTCGAAATTAAGCTAGAAGGTATTAACCAATCTGCAATCAATACAAAAGCCGGTATTACTTTTGCAAATTCTTTGCGTGCGATATTAAGACAAGACCCTGATGTTATATTAATAGGTGAAATTCGTGACTATGAAACATTGGAAGTCGCAATTTCCGCTTCTTTGACCGGTCACCTTGTTTTATCTACAATCCACACAAATTCAGCTGCAGCAACGGTTACAAGATTGATTGAAATGGGTGCAAAAGATTATCTTGTTTCTTCTACAGTATCGGGTATTATAGCTCAAAGACTTGTTAAAAAACTTTGTCCGAATTGCAAAGAAGAATACTATCCAACGGTCGAAGAAGCAAAGAAAATATTAACCGATCCTGTTGAAATACAAAAAATGACACAAACTAAAATCTATAGACCTCATGGCTGCCCAAATTGCAAAAACACAGGCTATCTTGGTCGATTAGCGGTTTTGGAAATATTAGTTATCAATAATGAAATCAAAAAAATGATTGCTCAAAGAGCACATGATATCGAAATAGAAGACTATGCAATCAGTCAAGGTATGAAAACATTGCGTATGTCTTGTTTAAGACATATATTAGAAGGCAATACAACAATAGATGAACAGGTTAGAATCTTAGGTTTAGCGGGCGAATAATAATGGGAATATTCAACTATAAAGCATTAAAAGACAAGACGAAAAGTGTTTCGGGCAGGATAGAAGCCGAAACAGCTCTTGAAGCTAGAAAAAAAATCAAAGAAATGGGTCTCATTCCGACACTTGTTGAAGAAGTTATTGATAAAACAAAAAAACCGAAAGATAAAATTGCAAAAGTGTCTTCTCTTAGTTTGAGAGAAAAAATTGATTTTACATCTACTTTAGAAATATTAACTTCAACAGGTATTCCGATTATTGAAGCGTTGATGTTTATTGAACAAAATTCTGATTCTGTAAAAATTAGAACTATAACTTCTGATTTTAGAAAGAAAATCATTGGCGGTACTACTCTCGGGGAAACTCTTGAAAAATACAGAGATATTTTCGGAAGAGTTTACATTGGTTTGGTAAAAGCCGGAGAAGATTCAGGGGAGTTGGACAAGACACTGCTTAGAATGTTGGAGCTATTGAAAAAACAAGACGACGTAAAAGGAAAAGTAATAGGTGCTCTTATATATCCTGCGGTTGTTGTTTTGCTTGCAGTGATTGCTGTTATTGTAATGTTAGTGTTTGTATTTCCGGCATTTGAAGAAATGTTCAACAACATGGGAAAACCCCTTCCTCCTATTACAAGAGCTTGTATGAGTGCAGGTTTGTTTATGAAAAACTATTGGTTTATTTTGATATTTGCAGTTACTGCTTTTGTATTTTTTGCTTCTTGGGCATATAAACAGCCAAAAATCAGAAGAGAAATAGATAAATTCGTTTTAAGAATTCCTGTTTTATCTGAAATGTTGAAGTTTTCAAATTTTTCAAACTTTATTGCAGTATTACAAGTATCTTACGAAGCAGGTATTCCGATTGTTGACTGTTTGTCTTTAGCAAATCTTACAATGGATAATTTTTTGTTAAAAAATGCAATCAGACAAGTTGCAAACAAGGTTCAACAAGGTACCCACCTTTCTGTTGCACTAAAATCAGTGCAAGAAGTTCCAACCATGATGACGTTTATGATTGCAACCGGTGAACAATCAGGTCGTTTGGGTGATTCTTTGTATCACTGTGTAAACTATATTGATAAAAAGCTCGATTCAGTAATTGATGCATTTATGAAGATGATTGAACCGACTTTGATGATTGGGATAGGTATTTTGGTTGGTACATTAGGTTTGGCGTTGTATTTGCCTTTGTTCCAAAGTTATCAAATATAAAAATTAAAAACCGCCTGTTGGCGGTTTTTTATCCTCTTTTTACAACTGTACTAATGGGTTCACCGTAGCTATCAAAGTGTCCTGAGGTTTCTTCGATAGTGTAGGTGATTGTAGAATCTTTTTCTTTTAATTCGTTTGCAAGTTTTATTGCATCATTAATGTTGGAAAACTCTCCCATTAAATCAGGGTTATATTTGCCTTGTTTTTTTACAAATACGTTATACATAATTTCCTCCTTTTATTTTTATATTATCTCAAAAAATAAAAAAATAAATAATATAACAAAAACCCTTAGGTTAATCCTAAGGGTTGAAAATCGTTTTACTTGACTCTCGTGTAGAAAAGGTTAGTGTGTAGTTAGTGTGTTTTATAATTTGTTCATTTATGTCTTACATATATATAAAGTATATTTGTTTTATAAAATTGCTTAATCAATTATTTTCTGTTACAAAACTTAATATAATCTTTTTAATTATTTAATTTCTTTTTTTTATTTTTGTGCGAAAATAAACATAACTAGTTATTTAGGGGAAGAATATGTCATATATTGAGATTGATACTTCAAAATGTAAGTCTTGTTATTTGTGCATTGATGTTTGTCCTAAAAAACTAATTAAAAAAAGTAGCACTATAGGTAAAACAGGCGAGGCTGTTGTAGAATTTTCGGATAATCAAAACGAGTGTTTAGCGTGCAAACAGTGTGCGATGATATGTCCGGACTTAGCAATAGCTAATATTTATAAAGAATGAGCGAAAAACAATTACTAAAAGGAAATATTGCAATTGCAAAAGCTGCCGTAAAAGCCGGTATGAGCTGTTATTTTGGCTATCCTATTACGCCTCAAACCGAAATCGGCGAGTATTTAAGTGGGGTCATGCAAGAAAAAGACCTTGCTTACGTTTGTGCGGAGTCTGAAATTGGTGCAATAAATATGGCGCTTGGTGCAGCGTCTACCGGTGCAAAAGTTATGGTTTCAAGTTCTTCTTGTGCAATTGCTCTTATGCAAGAAGCTCTTTCTTATGCATGTTGTGATGAATTGCCTTTTGTACTTGTGAATGTTATGCGTGCAGGTCCCGGACAAGGTTATATATACCCTTCTCAAGGTGATTATAACCAAACAACAGTTGGTGGTGGTAATGGCGATTACAAAATAATCTCTCTTGCTCCGATGAATGTTCAAGAATGTATTGAAATGACATATAAATCTTTCTATTTGTCACAAAAATACAGAAATCCTGTAATTTTGCTGTTGGATGGCCTATTGGGGCAAATGGCAGAAGCGGTTGAGTTGGGTAAAAATTCATTTCCTGAAGTTGATACTTCATCTTGGAACTTAGATGGCAAAAAAAATCGCCAAAGTCGAGAAATTCACTCTCTTGAACCTGAACAAAATATTTTAAACAAACACATATTAAACCTAAATAAAAAATACAAACTTATTGAAGAATCTGAAGTTGATTTTGAAGAGTATTTGTGTGAGGATGCCGAATTTTTACTTACGGCTTTTGGTTCTTTGGCTCGTCATGCTAAAGCTGTATGCAATTTTTACCGTGAAAAGGGATTAAAATTTGGACTTTTTAGGCCAAAAACCCTTTTCCCTTTTCCATACAAAAGGCTAAGTCAATTATCCAAAAAAGTTAAATGCGTAATTGATGTCGAAATGAATTTGGGTCAAATGTTAAAAGACGTCAGATTGGCTGTCGGCAGTAACGCTTCAATCTCTTTTATCGGAAAACCGGTCGGTGATTGGCTAAAAAGAGACGAAATTGTTTTTGGAATAGACAATATTATCAAGGAGCAATATGCTGGTATACACTAAACCTAAATCAATAAAAGAAAATTCAAGCTTTACTTTTTGTGCCGGTTGCGACCATGGTGTTGTTGTAAAATTGGTGGCAGAAGTTATTGATGAACTAAATATGCAAGAAAAAACAGTCGCTGTTGCTTCTTCAGGATGTTCGGTTCTGCTGTATGATTTTTTGGATGTAGATTGCTTGGAGGCTCCCCATGGTAGAGCCTGTGCTGTTGCAACAGGAATAAAAAGAGCTTTTTTGGCTGCGAAAAAAGATAGATTTGTATTTACATATCAAGGTGACGGCGATTTTGCTTCTATCGGATTGGGCGAATCTTTGCACAGTGCCTTAAGAGGGGAAAATATCAGCGTAATTTGTATAAATAACACAAATTATGGAATGACAGGCGGACAATTAGGCCCGACAACCGTAATGGGCCAAAAGACAACCACTTCGCCTACAGGTAGAAATGTAAAATACCATGGTTATCCGATAAAAGCAGCAGAACACATTGCGTTGTGCGATGGAGTGTCTTTTAGTGCAAGAGTGAGCGTTCATGATATAAAAAATATAATAAATGCAAAAAACTGCATCAAAAAAGCATTTCAAAATCAAATAAACGGATTAGGATATAGTTATGTAGAGGTTTTGTCGACTTGTCCTACAAATTGGAAATTATCTCCTGCCGAATCTCACAAAAGAATTGAAGAAGAACTGTCAAAAATTTATCCGCTAAAAATATTTAAGGATGTAACAAATGATTAAAAATTTTATTATTTCAGGTTCCGGTGGACAGGGTATATTATCTATAGGCACGATACTTGCAAATATTTTTATGCTGAATGATAAATTTGTTTCTTATTGCTCTTGCTATGGTGCAGAAATGAGAGGCGGAGCTGTAAATTGTGAAGTAAACATGTCTGATAATGAACTGTTGTGCATTCAAAATGAAAAAGTTGATTTTGTTATTGCACTAAATCAGGCTTCTTTTGACAAATTTGTATCAAAAGTGAAACACAATGGTACTATTATTGTTAATTCTTCTTTGGCAAAAATTGAAAAAACAAGAGATGATATAAAATACATTTTTGCACCTTTAACAGCTGAAGCAATGAAATTAGGTAACATAAAAATGGCAAATTCAATTGCTCTTGGTATATTGATGAAGCTTACAAGTAACTTGCCTATTGAAACAGTAAAATCAGCTTATGAAAAAATTTTAAAAGATAAAAAAGACTTGATTCAAAAAAATATTGAAGCATATTTATTTGGTTTTAATTACGCAATATAAGGAAAAATTAGATGAACGGAGTAAAAATACTTGCAATCGATTATGAAGTTGCAAAAAATACAATAACGAATGATGATTTAACAAAAATTCTTGACACTTCTGATGAATGGATTTCTACTCGTACAGGAATCAAAGAAAGAAGGGTTATATCCGGTGATGAAACTTCAACAACATTGGGTGTTGCTGCTGCTTTAAAAACTCTAAAAAGAGCTGATTTCAATCCTTGTGATATAGATTTGATTATCGCAGCAGCTTCTGCTCCGGAAGATGTTTACCCTTCAGTTTCTTGCTTGATACAAGCGGATATCAAAGCAAAAAACGCTGCATGTTTTGATCTAAAGGCTGCGTGTTCTGGCTTTTTGTATGCTTTAGAAACAGCAAGAGCTTTTATAAAATCCGGTTTGTATAAAAATGTGCTTATTGTTGCAACTGATGCTACAACAAAATTTACAGATTGGAAAGACAGAAGCGTTTGTGTGCTTTTCGGTGATGGTGCAGGGGCAGCTCTACTTACAGCAAGCCAAGAAGACGATGATATATTAGGTATAAATTTGTTGTCTGATGGTACTTGTGGGGATTATATTACATTAAAAACTCAAGGTGTAAATTGTCCTTTGGTTGAAGAAATTAAAGATATTCATAAACCTTTTATCAATATGAAAGGAAAAGATGTCTACAAGTATGTTATGACTGCTGTTCCTGTAAAAATAGAAGAATTATTGGAAGAAACGAATACAAAAATTGAGGACATTGATTATTTTGTACCTCATCAATCAAATCAAAGAATGATTGACGCTTTGTCGCAAAGATTGAATTTGTCTGATGAAAAAGTAATCTCTAATATACAACACTATGGCAATATGTCAGCTGCTTCTATTCCTGTTGCAATTAGAGAAGGAATAGACAAAGGCGAAATAAAATTGCCTGCAAAAATTTTATTAAGTGCATTCGGTGCTGGAATGACTGCTGCTAATGCTATAATAAAACTGGGATAAGATGGAAGTATTTATTAATATTATAACAAGGAGAAAAAGATGAAAAAACGTGTAGTTGTTACCGGTATGGGCTGCGTTTCACCGTTTGGAGTTGGAATAGATGTTTTATGGGACAATATCACTAAAGGTAATAGCGGAATAAGATTTTTAACACTCGATAAAGAAAAACATTTGGTACATATTGGTGGTCAAGTGCCTGAGTTTGATACAACACCTTATGTTGATGCCAAAGATGCAAGAAGAATGGACAAATTTATTTTATGTTCAGTGGTTGCTGCACAGTTAGCTATGGAAGATGCTAATTTTGATTTGGAAAAAGAAGATTTAACAAGATTTGGTGTTATAGCAGGTTCTGCTGCGGGTGGCTTGGAAACAATACAAAACAATCACCTCGTTATGCAAACCAGAGGTTTTCATAAATGCTCTCCATTTATGGTTCCTATGATGATATCAAATATGGCGGCCGGAAAAATTTCTATTAAATATGGCCTAAGAGGTATGTCAAAAGCTGTCGTTACGGCTTGTGCGACAGGAGCTCATTCTATCGGGGATGCTATGCGTGCAATACAAATCGGTGATGCTGATGTAATGGTTGCAGGTGGTGCAGAAGCAGGAATTTGCGATTTGGGTATCGGTGCTTTTACTTCTGCAAAAACACTTTCAAAATCTAACGAAGAACCAAAAAAAGCATCTCGCCCTTATGATATCAAAAGGGATGGCTTTATTATGTCAGAAGGTGCAGGAATTTTAGTTTTGGAAGAAAGAGAAAGAGCAATAAAAAGAGGAGCAAAAATTTATGCTGAATTAGTAGGCTATGGTCAATCATCTGATGCATACGATATGGTTGCACCTGATCCGACAGGTTCCGGAGCTGCGTTAGCTATGGAATTGGCCCTAAAAGATGCAAACTTAAAGACTTCTGACATAGGTTATATTAATGCCCATGGAACTTCAACCCATGTTGGTGATATTGCTGAATCAAATGCAATTGCAAAAGTTTTTGGAGATAAAGAAGTTAATAAAAATCTTTCCGTTTCTTCTACAAAATCAATGACAGGGCATATGCTAGGTGGTGCAGGTGCAGTAGAAGCGATTATTTCAATAAAAGCTTTAAATACAGGTATTATTCCTCCGACTATCAATCTTGATAACCAAGATCCTGAAGTTGCAAATCTTGACTATACTCCATTTAAAGCAAAAGAAAAAGAACTAAATGCTGTTTTGTCAAATTCATTTGGCTTTGGCGGATGTAATGCAGTTTTGGTATTTAAAAAATAACAAACAGATTTTTTAAAAATAAAATGCTGAAGCGAACAACTTCAGCATTTTTTTAATTTTTAAGTTTATTTGATTTTATATCCCTAAAGAATATAAAAGTCCAACAATAATATTTCTTAAAACTCCCAATAAGATAAAAGCGATAATTGGAGAAATATCTATCATACCGATTGGAGGGATGATTTGTCTTAATGGTTTAAAAAATATATCACTAAAAGCTCTTAATGTTCTAAAAGGTTCTTTGTACCAGTTTATTCTGGGAAACCATGTTAACAAAACTGAAATAACCAGTAAAAAAGTAACCAAATCAAATATATTAGCAACTGCTCTTGTAATACTCATAATTACCTCTTATATAGCACTGTTGTCACAATTGCAAGTCTTGTTTTCATCAATATTTTCAACGATTGAGAACAATAATTTTTGCAATTTGTTGATATTGTCTGCAAAAACTTTCATTACAGCTTCATGGCTAACAGGTTCGCAATCGTTTACTAACCCTGCATCATAATCAGTGATTAATGATATATTTAATGGACACATATTCAATTCTTTAACAAGATGAACTTCCGGATATTGTGTCATGTTTATTACTTCCCAACCTTGTCTTGTAAAGAAGGCACTTTCTGATTTTGTATTAAATCTTGGTCCTTGGATTACAACGACTGTACCTGTTGAGTGGTATTCGTAGCCAAGATTTTTAGCACAATCAATTGCAACCTGTCTAAGTTGCGGACAATATGGTTCAGCAGCCGAAATGTGTTTGATATCATCTTTGTCAAAATATGTATCTAATCTACCTTTTGTCCAATCAACATATTGATCACAAAAAACAATATCTCCGGGTTTTACGTGTTTTTGTAATGAACCGGCTGCACAAGGAGAAATCACTCTTTTGCAACCTATTTCTTTCATTGCCCATACGTTTGCTCTGTAGTTTACTTTATGCGGAGCAATTGTATGATTTCTGCCGTGGCGTGGCATAAAAGCAACTTTTTTGCCGGCTATCGTACCCAACATCAGCGCATCAGATGTTTTTCCGTATGGTGTATCAATATAAATTTCTTGTATATCGTCCAAAAATTTATAAAAACCTGAACCACCAAAAATACCAATTTGTGCTAAATTTTTTTCTGTCATATTTTTTCTTTCTATTAATTCTTTATTAATTTTATAACATAAAAACTTTTTCAATAAAAAAATACACAAAATTTAAAAAAAATAAGAAAAAAATTTACATTCTAACCAATTAAGTCCATTTTTCTAAGATCGTTAGCGATAGATTCATCAATCATACTTGCATAAGCTAAATCAACACTGGCATTGCCTGTATAATTGTGTGGAGTGGCGGCATTTATTGTATTTGAACCTTTTAACTGAGTATTTGTGTTGTTTGCTTTGTTGTTAATTTGGATATTTTTATTAAACATTTGCGGTAATACACGCATATTGACTCCACTTCGGACTTTTGATACCTTTATATATTAACATATTTATTTTGTGTTGGCAATATTTTTTTTGTGTGTTTTCTTAGACTAATGGTTGATTTTTCACATAATTCTCAAGGCTAATTTTCCAATCATTAACAGGAAAATCACTTTTTAAAACACTGTATTTTGGTCTTTTTGCTTTTAGGTTTAATTGTTCACTTTTTATTTTTGTAATTTTTGCTTTTATATTTAGGATGTTTGATATTTCTTCTACCATCTCAACCCTTGTTGCAGCGTGATTACAAACCAAATGATAAGTTCCAAAATCTTTTTTTAAAATATTTTCTATATTATTTGAAATCTCTTGAACATACGTTGGAGAACCTGTTTCGTCATCTACTATAAAAATTTCTTCATTATTTTTTATTTTTGAAATAATTTTATTTACAAAACAGTTTTTATAATCTCCATATAACCAAGCTGTTCTTATAATATAGTAATTTGTGCAGTGTTTTTTGATTTCGTTTTCTCCATCCAGTTTGGATTGTCCGTATATATTGATAGGATTTGGAACATCATTTGCTATATAAGGAATAGTTTTTTTTCCATCAAAAACATAATCTGTTGAAAAGTGAATCAGTTTAGAATTTGTCTTTTGAGTCATAATTGCAACATTTTTTGCACCTTTTGAATTAACCAAAAACGCTGAATCCTTTTCAATTTCGGCATTTTCTACATCGGTATAAGCTGCACAATTTATTATTAAATCCGGTTTTATATCTAAAAAGATGTTTTCTGTTTGTTTGAAATTTGTTATATCGAAGGAATTTTTGTTGAAAGAAAAAACATTGTGAATTTTTTTTATGTTTTTTTCAATATTTCTTCCAAGCATTCCTTCACTACCTGTCAAAATAATTTTCACAGTATTGCCTCAATATCATTTAATAGTGGCAGTTTTTCATCTTTTGAAGAAAGTATAGGCAATAAACCCACATCCAGATCCAAGTTTATTTCTTTATCTTTCCAAAAAACTCCGCTTTCTGAATCGGGATTGTATTCGTCAGATGTTTTGTACAAAAGAATACTGTCTTTTAAGGCATAAAATCCATGGGCAAAGTTTTTTGGTATGTATAAAAAATGATTATTTTCCTCAGATAAAACAGTTTTAAAATATTTTTTATAAGTTTTTGAATTTTTTCTTAAATCAACAGCAATATCAATAATTTTTCCCATTGGACATGTTATTAATTTCGACTGAGAATTCGGTGATTTTTGAAAATGAAGTCCTCTAAAAACATTTTTTTTAGAGTATGAAAAATTGTCTTGAGAAAAATTTTCTACAATTCCATTTTTTTTGAATTCAGATTGTTTATAAAATTCAACAAACTTTCCTCTGTTGTCTTTATAACAATCAGGCTTTATTAGTATCAACCCTTCTATTTCTTGTCTTTCAAAAACAAAACCCATTAATCTAAAACATACCTTTTTTTGCAAAAAATATAGCAGCAAATATGGCGGCTGCAAGCGATATTAATCCGACTATAAAAAAGCCATAAGGACTATTGCCAAAAGGAACTATTACATTCATACCCCAAAAACTGGAAAACATTGTTGGAATTGCAAAGATAATTGCAATAGAAGTTAAAAATTTCATTACTATGTTTAAATTATTAGAAATAATAGAAGCAAAAGTATCCATCATATTTTCTAAAATGTTTCTGTGCATTTCAACCATTTCGTGTGCTTGTTGATTTTCGATAATTACATCTTCCAACAAATCGATATCGTCTTCGCTAAATTTTAGCAAAGAATTTTGTTTTGTGCTTTTCGTAAGACGCATTATTTTTTGTAACATTATATAGTTATCTTTTAATGCTGTTGTAAAGTACACAAGAGATTTTTGCATTTCAAACAGCTGAAATAAAGCCTTGTTTTTCATTGTTTTTCTGAGTTCATCTTCAATGTCTTCAGATTGTTTGTAAATGTAATTTAAATATCTTAAATAAAATTTTGTTGAGCGAAATAATATATCAAGCAAGAACTTCGTCTTGTTTCTTGTGTCAAATGAGCCTGCTGTGTCTTTATTAAAAGATGATATTACTTTGTTTTTCTTAGATGTTACAGTGATAAAACCTCTATCTGTAAAAATAATACCCAAAGGAAGAGTATCATAATTGCCTTCATCCTCCATAACAGGGATATTGGTGATGATAAGCACGCTATCATCTTCTATTTCTATACGTGAACGTTCATCGACGTCTAGAGAATTTCTCAAGAAACTTTCATCCAAATTCAGTATGATTGAAACTTTTTGTATTTCGTCATAAGTCGGATTAATCAAATTAAACCATGAACCACTCTGTGCTTCATTTATGCTTAATTCGACAAGTTTTTCGTCTGTAGTTTTTAATATTTCAATCATAATATCACTTTTTCAATATATTATAATTAAACTACAATTCTTTGCTTCTGTAAATATTGATTTTTATTATGCACTAAAATTAATCTTGCTTTGTTTGTTGATTTTGTTTGGTGATTTTGAAAAGTCATCTCGTTCAACAATGCGAATATCACTATACCCATTTTGTATAGCAATTTGTTTGATTTTATCTTCTTGTGCTAAATGAATGCTATCGCAACCTGTTTTTTGAGCTTCATTTATCGCTTGCGTATAAAATGGAATTTCTGGATTTTTGTAATCAAGATTTTTTGCAAGAATTGACAAGTTGAGGTATTTTTCGCTGTTTACATTTTTGAGGCTTTCTTTATGTAGAGTTGTTTCTGCATAAGCGATTGGAGTTCCATCTTTGTCATCTTGTAACATATAAACTGTGTTAAATGGATTACAAAAGTATGCTTTTTTAACACTAGCAGGACAGTTTATTGTTTCCATTTCATCTATATCATCAAAGTTACCTTTGTCTAGCTTGTACAGTGAAGCTATGGTATTTTCGTTTGTCACTTCATTTTTTGTTTGATATGTCAAAATTTTTGATTTTTGAAATGCAACATTTGTTGAATTTAGATTTTGAATTTTCATACATTCCCCTTGTCTTTTGAAAATAAAAAAGTCCCGAAACTTCTGTATTCTCAGGACTAATTCTATTAATTAAATTGGCTGGGGCGGAAGGATTCGAACCTCCGAAATGCCTGGACCAAAACCAGGTGCCTTACCACTTGGCGACGCCCCATCAGGCAAGTATTATCATAATACATAAAATAATTTTGTCAAGTATTATTTAAAAAGAAATATGTTTGTCATTTAATACGCTTACTATCGCTGTAATTAGCTCGTTTATGAAGTCTTCTATGTATTTTTGTGTTGTCATACCATTTATTACAACATCAGCTATATCCATTGAAGGTCTAATATGACGAAAAGCAGTTTGATTAACATCATGGAATTGCATTTGTGCAGCAAGACCCGTTTTGCCTCTGCTTGTTGCTCTTGCAAACCATCTGTCTTTGATTATTTCAAAAGGAGTATATACATATATTTTTACATCTGTAATGTCTCGAACATTTTTGTTTAGCACATACAAACCTTCATTTAAAATTAACTTTGCAGGTTTTTTTAATACGACATCTTTTTTACTTTCGCAAGTTACAAAATTATACAATGGCGAGTAGATTTCTTTGCCTTGTTTTAATTGTATCAAATGTTCTTTCATTAAACCCAAATCAATAGCATCAGGTGTATCAAAACTGAAACCGGATTCAAATAGTTTTTCGTAGCTTCCTGCAGCTTCCAGTTCTTTTGATGCATCTTTGTAATAGTCATCACAGCATATAATTGTGTATACATCATTGTTGTCAGATTTTAAACAAGCTTTTGCAGTGTTTTTTACAAGAGTGGTTTTTCCTGAAGCACTTTCGCCTGCAATAGACATCAAAAAAGTAGAATTCTTTTCTAAAATTGCTTTTCTTGCAATATTAAAAATAAACGCTTCGTTAATTCTTAATATTAGTGGTTGTTTTTGTTTTCTATCGTTCGCAATTACTTCTCTAATATTTTCTAAAATCTTTGATATTTTTGACATATTGGCAATTTTTTTTGCCGTTTCAATGTCATTATTGCTTAATTCTGTCATATTTTTACCACTTTATATATCTAAATTGTCTGATGATGTTAAATCTTTTGCTTCGTTTTCTAAAAGTTTATAAACCATATATGCACCTGTTGCAACAGCTTTGGGGTCTAAATCAGTTTTTTGTGCTATTTCTAATATCGCTGTGTTAATTTCAGGATTTTCATCTTTTATGTAATGTATCATATCTTTACGCCACTGTGAAATGTCTAAAAGCATTTCTTCTGTAGTGTTTTCAACATTTTCTACTGAAATTAAAGGTTGCATACTATGATTATATCCAAATAAAACAGCTACGTCAATCTAACATTATTCATTTAAATCTTTTTTGTATTGGTCGAGTATTGCATTGTCTGTGAAATTTTTAATGTAATTCGTGCTATTGTTTTTGCTGTGCGAATCTAATGCCAATCTATCTATACAGTTGTAAATTCTGCTTTGTTGATTATTTTCGATTTCTGCTTTTATTAATTCTTGATTTGTTTTGACTGCTTTTGAATTTTTATTTGCAAGATCAGCACATTGTGCTGCAATTTTTGCACTGACAACACTTTCTCTAGCTAGTGCAGAAGTTACATAATCTATATTTTCAATAGATGGAACAGCACTGAACATATTTGCACCATAAATTCCTGCAATTGTTGATGCGATACAAGAGTTTATATGGTCATAACCTATTGTAGAATCACTAATGCAAGCACTAGTAAATAAAGGTGCATTATTTGTCAAACTTTTTATTGTTTTGATATTTGATTCAATGTCATTTAGAGCGGTATGACCAATGTTTTCTATCATTACTTGTACACCATAGTTTCTGGCTTTTGCTGCTATTTCTCCTTGAACTATTGTTTCAAGCATTTGTGCTCTGTCGTTTGCATCATATATGCAGCTTGGTTTTGTTGTGTTTGCAATTGATAGCGTTATGTCGTATGGCTTAATTATTTCTAAAATCTCATCTATATATAAAAACAATGGGTTTTCGTCATTTGTTGCGGCTATATAATCTGCCAAAAGCATACCGGATTTTGTTGTGATGCCTAAAAATCTTTTTTGACTTTTTAGTTGTTCAAAAACTTCTTTTGTTGAAGCACAATCCAAAGAAATAAAATCAATTCCATCAATACAATACTTTTCTATTGTAGATAAAATTTTTTCTTTTGAAAGAAATGAGATGTTTTTTTCTTGTTCAATCGTTTCAATAGATGCTTGTAATAGTGGGTTTGCACCGATAGGAAGTCTTGTTGAAGATAAAATTGCTTGTCTTGTTTCGTCAATCAGATTTCCTATAGAATTGTCTAATAGTACATCACAGCCTATTTGTTCTATTACTCTTATTTTATCAAGTTCTTTATCAAGTGTAACTTTTTTATCTGTTGTTCCGACAATTGAAGCTACTTTTGTTCTCAAGCCTTCTCCTATGCCTGTTGCAATAGAGCCTATGCGTGTATTGTTTTTTAAAATAACGACCGAACCTTTTGCAATATTATCTCTTAAAACCTCTACATCTATATTTTCTGCTTCAGAAACAAACTTCATTTCTTCGGTGATATTTCCTCTTTTGGCATTTATAAGCTGTGTTGTCATATTTACTCCTATTTTTTTATATAAATTTTTTTAATTTCTTCTATTGATTTTTTAGAAATACTTTTTGCTCCGCCAAGTATCTGTGCAAACAAATATGTTTGTGCATAAGCTCTAAGACTCTCTAGTTTGTAATATGTGTTTTTCAAATTATCTGCACCCAAAATTATTCCATGGTTTTTTAATAGTGCAACATCATCTGTTTTGAATATTTCTTTTACAGCTTGGGCAAGCTCTTTTGTTGAAGGGCAATAATACGGAACAAGTCGGACTTTTTCAAACAATAATGCAAAGTCAGGAAGAATTGTTTTTTCCATTTCTATTCCTGCAACTGCAAAAGCTGTCAAAATCGGGCAGTGGCAGTGTATTATTGCATTTATGTCTTTTCTTTCTTTGTATATTTCAAGATGCATTATTTTTTCGCTTGTAGGCTTTTTTTGATTTTCATCAAGAATCTTTGCATTTTTGTCAATCAAAATTATATCGTTTTCGTTCATATCATAAGCACATACACCGGAAGCTGAAACTAAAAAATCGCTACCATACCTGACAGAAACATTCCCACTGGTTGCCGGCGACATTCCGTTCTTGTAGAGTCTTTTCGACCAAAACAAAAAATCTTCTTTTACATTTTTAATATTCTTATCCATTTACATCCTTTTGAAAATTTTCACACAACTATTGTACTAAAAAAATGTTTATGTTTAAATATTTTTAGCAATATTTTATATATTGACTTTAGTTAGAAAGTTGGTTTAAAGCCATAAACGATTTAAACAAGACCAAAAAAACAATAAAACTGGCAAACAATGCGGGCTTTTGTTATGGTGTAAAAAGAGCTGTAGAAACTACAAAAAAATTAAAGCTTAGCAATCCCAAAGTTAATATTTCTGTTCTTGGTGAATTGATTCACAATTCTCATGTTATTTCTGAATTGGAAGATTTGGGCATAAAAACACTTGTTTCGCTCCCTCAAAAAGGTGATGGAATTTGTGTTGTTCGATCACATGGTGAATCGGAAGATGTGTTTTGCGATATTAAAAATGCAGGCTATGAGCTTGTTGATTTAACATGTTTTGATGTAAAAAAAGTTCAATCAAAAGCAATAGAATTAGCAAAAAACAACTATTTTGTCGTTATTTTAGGCAAACCTGAACATCCTGAAGTTATGGCAATTTGTGCAAACGCAAAAAAATACGCAACAAATCCTGAAAATATTTTCGTTGCAAAAAATCTTGATGCTTTGATTTTGATAGAAGGAAAAATAAAATCAGCTGCGAAAGTAGGTGTTGTCTTGCAAACAACTCAAACAAAAGAATTTTTAAATGAAGTTGTTAATTATCTTTCTACAATATGCAAAATTTTGACTATACAAAATACTATCTGTCCTTCTACAACGCTTAGACAAGATGAAGCTAAAAAGCTTGCAAAAGAATCTGACTTGATGGTTGTTGTAGGTTCTAAAAAAAGTGCTAACACAACGCATTTGGCTGAATTGTTAAGGCAAATTACTTCCACTATTCATATAGAAGACCAAGACGAATTAGACAAATTTTCTAACTTGATAAACAAATCAACAAAAATTGGTATAACAGCCGGTGCTTCTACGCCGGATGATATAATAACAAAAGTAATAAAAAAATTGGAAATATATAATTAGAAAGGGAAAATAAATGACAAAAGAAACATTATCAAATTCAGAATTTGAAGAATTGTTGCTTAACTCTTACACTTACAAAATCAACGTTGCTGACGTTGTAAAAGGCGTAGTTGTAAAAAAAGAAAAAGATGGTTTTTTGGTTGATATCGGAGCAAAAACCGAAGCATTTTTGCCAAATCGTGAAATCTCAAATTTCCAAGACAAAAATGTTGATGATATCGTAAAATTGTGGGACGAAAAAGAATTTTACATCATTAAAGACGAAGAAGATGATGAAGTTGCAATTTTATCTCTTAAAAAAGTTTCATGTGCTCAAGCATGGCAAAAACTTGCTGACATTAAAGCAGCTAACGAAACAGCTGTTGCTAAAGTTCTTTCTTCCGTTAAAGGTGGCTTAATTGCTGAAATCGAAGGTTTAAGAGGTTTTGTTCCATCTAGCCAATTGAGAACCGGTGCTCCATCTGAAATGCAAGTTGGACAAGAAATTGAAGTTAAAATTTTAGAAGCTGATCCAAAAAGAAATAAACTTATCTTATCTCAAAGACAAGTATATACTCAACAAAGAGAAATGGTTGCAGATGAAATCATCTCGAGACTTGCTGTTGATCAAGTTGTAACAGGTGAAGTTGTTAGAATCGCTGACTTCGGCGCATTTGTTGATATCGAAGGTATTGATGGTTTGCTTCCTATTTCTGAAATTTCTTGGGAAAGAATTAAACACCCATCTGATGTTATCCAATTGGGACAAAAAATTGACGTTAAAATCATTAAAATTGACGAAGATTTGAAACGTATTTCTTTATCTCTAAAAAGAATGGGTGCAAATCCATGGGAAGAAATTGTTGACAAATTCAAAGAAGGCGATGTAATTAAAGGTACAATAAACAAAATCACTTCTTTTGGTGCATTCATCAATATTTACCCTGGTGTTGAAGCATTGTTGCCATCTTCTGAAATTGCTGATGGTCAAGTAAACATCAATTCAATGTTCAATCTTGGCGATGAAGTCGAAGTTTTAATCAAAAAATTCACACCACAAGAACACAGAATCGGTCTTTCAATGAAAGATATTCAAAAATAGTATAACAATCTATATTTTGATTTAAAAAGTCCCAAATATTTTTGGGGCTTTTTTGTATATAAAAAATTATTCTAAAAACATATATTTGAATTATTGTTTTTGATTATTATCTTGTTTAAAATTGTAATCAAGATAAGATAGGTGTAAAAATGTTTCACAACAAAGTATTAACAATGATTTTAGCCGGCGGACAAGGTAAAAGACTTTTCCCTTTAACAAAAGATAGAGCAAAGCCTGCTGTTCCATTTGGTGGAAGATACAGAATTATTGATTTTGTATTAAATAATTTTGTAAATTCCGGTTTTCATCAAATAAAAGTGCTGACTCAATACAAATCTGATTCTCTGAATAAACATATTTCAAGAGGTTGGAATTTATGTTCTTCTATTGACCAATATGTTGATTTAGTTCCTGCACAAATGAGAACTGACTCAAATTGGTATAAAGGTACGGCTGATGCGATTTTTCAAAATATTAATTTAATTACTGATGAAAAGTTTTCGCAAATTGCAGTTTTTGGTGGTGATCACATCTACAAAATGGATGTTCGACAAATGCTGGATTATCATGTTAACAAAAATGCTGATTTGACTATTTCCGCAATTGCAATCCCTATAGAGCTTGCTTCTGAATACGGAATAATAGAAGTTGATTCTGATTGGAGGTTGACTGCTTTCATAGAAAAACCAAAACACACACCAAAACATATCCCCGGTGATCCTACAAAATGTCTTGCATCTATGGGAAATTATATATTCAAACCTGATAGGCTTGTTGAAGAATTGACAAAAGATGCAAAAAACGAAAATTCTTCTCATGATTTTGGTAAAAATATAATTCCAAATATGTTAAATAACGGCTCTAGAGTCTTTATTTATAATTTTTCAACAAACGAATTCGCAGGTATAACAAAAGCTGAACGTGGTTATTGGAAAGACGTCGGAAATGTTGATAGTTATTGGCAAGCAAATATGGATTTATTGGCTTATGAACCGGAGCTAAATTTGTATTCTCCTGATTGGCCTTTAAGAACTTTTAACTACAACTTCCCTCCGGCAAAATTCATTTGGGATGAAGATGAAAGAGTCGGTGTTGCAAAAAACTCCCTTGTTTCAGAAGGCTGTATAATTTCAGGCGGTGTAATTTCAGGTTGTGTGTTGTCGCCAAAAGTTAGAATAAATAGTTATTCCAGTGTTTCTGATTCAATATTGATGGAAAATGTGACTATCGGAAGACACAGCCAGATTAATCGAGCTATAATCGACAAAAATGTAGAAATTCCTCCTTATACAGAAATTGGTTTTAACAAAGAAGACGATTTAAGACGTGGTTTCTATGTTTCGGCCGGCGGAATTACAGTCGTTCCAAAAGGTGCAATAGTAGACTAATTTTAAATCAGATTTATTTAAAGGCTTGAATTATCTTCGTTTTGTATAATTTGAGCCTTTTTTGCATCAAGAAGTTTAGATAGAAGAGTATTTTTTTGCGAATCATTTAAAAATTTCAATTTTTCAATTTTATTTTTAAATTCTTCTTTAGTTTTTTCATCTAAAGAAACACTATCAATTTTATTTTTATCTAATTCTATCGGTTTGTCTTCATTTTGTGTGATGGTTTCCGGTACTGTTGCTGTATAATTTTTGTAATTAAATATTACATCTTTAATTTCCATATTTAATGGTATAGAATATGAATTGATTTTTTTGAGCAATTTTAGTTTGTATAAACTTAGCTCTTGAGCTATCGCAGGGCTTTTTACACTTACATAAAGTTTGTTTGTTTTTATTGCATAAGGTTTTGTGTGACGTGCAAATTTTATTCCTACAATATTGTTCCAAAAAGAAAAAATCGTAGAATGTTTTATTACATTGTTCATTTTGTTTTTGATGTTTGTATTTCCAAAAACCGAACTATCTAGTAAATCCGCAATTGTTGCTGTTTTGTTGTGTCTTTTCATATTTTTTTCATTGTATCATTTTTAATTAAAAGGTGCAAAATTTATTTGCACCTTTCGTTAAAAAATGTATCTATTGGTAATTTTTAGCTTTTTTAGCTAATTCATCAGCAAGTGACGTATCTTCCCAAGGTACATAAAAATCTTCTCTTCCGACATGCCCGTACGCAGCGAGTTTTTGGTAGAATTTGCCGTTGTTTTTAGCGGGCAAATTTCTCAAATCAAATTGTTTGATGATTGCTGCCGGACGAAGGTCGAATGTTTCTGATACGATTTTTGCCAAATTTTCATCAGTAATTTTGCCTGTATCAAATGTATCAACTAATACAGAAACAGGTTTTGATTTTCCGATTGCATAAGCAAGTTCTATTTCGCATTTTTCTGCAAGTCCTGCTTTTACAATGTTTTTTGCAACCCATCTGGCTGCATAAGCTGCTGATCTGTCTACTTTGGTTGGATCTTTGCCAGAAAAAGCACCGCCGCCGTGACGAGCATATCCACCATAGGTATCAACAATAATTTTTCTTCCTGTTAAACCTGCATCACCTTGTGGGCCGCCTATTACAAATCTTCCTGATGGATTGATTAAGTATTTTGTTGTTTCATCAGGTTTGATATCGTATTCTTCAAAAACAGGTTTGATAACAAGATTGATTATATCTTTTTCAATTATTTCTTGGATACGCTTATTGTTGTCGTTTCCGTTGATAATAGGGTCATGTTGAGTAGAAATTACAATTGTATCGATTCTTTTTGGTTTTCCATCAACATATTCAACGGTTACTTGGCTTTTTCCGTCTGGTCTTAAATAATCAACAAGTTTTTGTTTTCTTATTTCAGCCAATCTATAAGCCAATTTGTGTGCTAATGCAATAGGCAATGGCATCAATTCTTTTGTTTCGTTACATGCATAACCAAACATAATACCTTGGTCGCCTGCACCTATATCAAGAGTTTCTTCTGTCGATGTTTCTGAAGAAGTATTTCTTGTTTCCAAGGCTTTATTTACGCCTGATGCAATATCAACCGATTGTTCATCGATAGAAGTTAAAACTGCACAAGTCTTATAATCAAATCCGCCGCCTTCTTCTCCATTGTAACCGATAGATTTTATTGTATTCCTAACGACTGATGGAATATCTACGTAACAGTTTGAAGTTATTTCTCCACACACAAGAGCCATACCGGTTGTTACGGTAGTTTCTGCAGCTACTCTTGACTTTGGATCTTTTGACAAAAATTCATCTAAAATTGCATCTGAAATTTGGTCGCAAACTTTATCCGGATGTCCTTCTGTAACTGACTCTGATGTGAATAAAAAGTTTTTAAGTGCCATACTTTTCTCCTTAATTTATATTATATGCACCGGTAAGGTTTTTAATTCCGACCCGGTGTATTTACATTCTAGTATAAAAATTTCAATTAACCAAGCATTTAAGATGAATGTATATTTTTATTACAAAAATCATATAAATATTCAATTTTCTACAATTGTTTTTTGTTTAGAATTTTAATAGGAGATTTTATGAGCATAGTACAACTTTTAAAAAAGAAAATAAATAGAATTATTTTTACAACACCTTCGCACAACCAAAAACCAAGTTTTTCATCTGAGTACAAAAATTTTTACAAAGATGATGTATCGGAATTTGATGGGTACGACAATTTATCAAATCCGAGAAACGATATTTTAAAAGCACAAGCCTACGTATCGAATGTTTTTAAAACAGGGCAGACATTTTTTGTAACACAAGGTGCAACGACTGCAATTTTGGCTTCTATGAAAACATTAATAAATCCAAATGACAAAGTTCTTGTTGCAAGAAACTGTCACAAGGCTGTGTACAGTGGATTGGTGTTTACTTGTGCCGATGTTGATTGGTTAATGCCTGAAGTTGATGAAGAGTGGGGAATTTACACCCATATAGATTTAAAAAAACTTGATTCAACTCTAAAATTGAATGATTACAAGGTTTTTATCATGACGAGTCCTACTTACGAAGGTGTAAATTCGGATATAAGTGCAATTTCTGAAATATGTCAACAAAACAACACATATTTAATAGTTGATGAAGCCCATGGCTCTTTGTATAATTTTTCATCAAAATTCCCTAAAACTGCAATAGAACAAGGTGCAGATGTTTCAGTTAATTCTTTGCATAAAACAGCTGGTGCTCTTAATCAAACTGCACTTTTGCATGTAAATTCCAACATAAGAAATGTAGATATTTCAGAATTTCAAAAAGGTCTGAATTTGTTTCATACAACTTCTCCATCTTATCCTTTGTTAAAAAATATTGAACAATGCATCAGATATTTGAATTCTAAAAAAGGAAAAGCCGAAATAGAAAAATTAATTTCAAATATTACAAAATTTAAACAAGAATTGTCAAAATTTGATGTAGAATTTTTTGATAAAAATCACGATATAACAAAAATTTTACTCAGAAAAAAAGGTATTTCAGCGGATAAATTGTCAGAATTTCTTTTTGATAAATACAAAATCGAAGATGAATTGAACAATTCGATTTGTTGCCTTTATTTGACCGGAGTCGGCACTACAAAAAGTAAATTAAATAAACTAAAAACAGCCCTCCAACATGTGCCGATTGAAAAAGATTTTGAATATGAAAAAATTGATTTTCAACCGCATCCAAATAAAAAACTCAATCCTTGGCAGGCTTTTAGCTATAAAAGTGTTCAAAAGCCAAAAGAAAGTGTTTTGCATAATATTTCAAAAGATATGATTTTACCTTATCCTCCGGGAATCGGAATTTTGTATCCGGGAGAATCAATTCAAGACTGGCATTTAAAATATTTAGATAGTATTGTAAATGTTATTGAATAAAACTATTTTATTTCAAGGAGTATTTTATGAAAAAACGAGCAATAATGATGGTTATAGATTCCATGGGTTGTGGTGCTTTAGAAGATGCAAAAGACTATGGAGATGATCTTAGCTGTAACACTATATGCAATCTTGCATCCATAACAGGCGGACTCAATGTTCCTAATTTTGAAAAAATGGGATTGGGCAATATTGTTGATATTAAAGGTGTAAAAAAAGTTGAAAATCCGACCGCTGATTTTGGTATTTTAAAAATGAAATCAAAAGGGAAAGATACAACAACAGGTCATTGGGAACTTATGGGGCTTGTGCTTGAAAATCCTTTTAAAACATATAAAAAATTCGATGAAAACATTATAAATGAATTTATAAAAAGAACTTCATGTAAGGGTATTTTGGGCAATTATCCGGCTTCCGGTACAAAAATAATTGAAGAATTAAATTCTGAACACCAAAAAACAAAATATCCTATTATTTATACTTCTGCAGATAGTGTTTTTCAAATTGCTTTGGATATTGATTTGATACCCGTTGAAACTCTTTATGAATGGTCAAAAATAGCCAGAGAAATTTTAGATGAATATAATTGTGGAGTATCAAGAGTAATTGCTAGACCTTATAAAATAATTGATAACAAACCAACAAGAATAGGCGGTTTAAGACACGATTATTCTGTTGTTCCGCCTAGAGACACTGTTTTAAATATGCTTGAAAAAAATGGAAAAAAAGTTCTGGGTATCGGAAAAATATTTGATATTTTTGTTGGTTCAGGAGTTAGTGAAAAAATTCTTACAAAAGGTAACACTGATGGTCTAAATAAAACCCTTGAAGCAATTAAAACTTCAAATTGTGATTTTATATTTACAAATCTTGTTGATACTGATATGTTATATGGTCATAGACGTGACAGTTTTGGCTATAAAAAAGCAATAGAAGAAATTGATTCTTATTTACCTGAATTTATAAAAAATATGACAAATGACGATATTTTAATTATCACGGCAGACCATGGCTGTGACCCTACTTTTAGAGGTACTGACCATACTCGAGAACAAGTTCCTTATTTAATGTTTTCAAAAACAAATTCTGGCAAAAATATAGGCATAAAAGATGATTTTACTTATGTTTCAGAAGTAATAAAAGAGCATTTGTTAAATTAAGTTTATAAATTTTAATAAAAAACTACCAAAACTTCGTTTATGATATTATTGTTATATGAACAAAAAATTAGTAATAAAAATACTTTTTTTAGTTATTACAGTAATTCTGG
>CAKUUG010000019.1 GCA_934692665.1 uncultured Candidatus Melainabacteria bacterium
GCTTTGTTAAAAACAAGAGAAATAGTTGCTCGCTCTATTGAGCCTTTGCGTTCATGCGAGCCAAAAATCGTAGGTTCATCTTTAGAAGTAGATATAGAAATATCTTCAACAGACAAATCAAAACAAGAATTAATCGACAAATATTCAGATGTCTTGTCTGACTTGTATATCGTATCCCATGTTAACAATGAAACAAAGGAAAAACCTCTTAACGAATATTCAAAAGACGATTATACAGTAAAGGTATTCAAAGCAACCGGACAAAAATGTTCTCGCTGTTGGAAATATAGAGAGCTAAACGAAGATGGAATTTGCGAAGATTGTAAAAATGCAATATAATAAAAAATGTCGGGTAACTCCCGACATTTTTATTTTTGAACCTTTGAAACAAGTTTTTCTATTATTTCTTTATTGAATTTTGTTTTAAATTCTTTTGGAATGCTGTTAAAGATTTCTGTTGCGTTTTTGTATTCGATATTATTTTTAATCAAATACGTTGCATAAAAAGGATGACAGTAATTTTTTGCTGCTATATTGTAGTTTTTTTTATCAATAGAAGAAAATTTTTCAATATCATTTTTTAATATTTTTTTTATATTATTATCTATATCAACATATTCTTCTAAAACCAGATTTCCGGCACCTCTTCCTATGCCTGAAAGTGTCGCATCCAGCACAATGTTTCTTTTTAGTTTTATTTTTTTTAAAGATGATATATTTTTATTTGCAAAATTTAAATTGTTGTGCAAATGCACCCCAAGTCCGATTTTATGATAGAGATTTTCGTTTGCAATTTTTATAAATTCTAAAAATTCACCCTCATTTAATACTCCCATTGAATCAACTATTGTAAAATAATCGGGTAATATTTTATTTACTTTGTTTATCAAATTTAACAAATCGTTTTTTTTGTACTGATTTATAAATGTAGGATTTACAAAAACATTATAGCCTTTGTCTTTTATTATTTTTATTTCTTCTAATGCTTGCTTTTGTTCAAAATATTTAAAGATATATCGAATATTTTTAATTGTAGTATTTTCGAATTTGGGTAATTTTTTTACATCATATTTTCCACTTGCAACCATCACGGAAAGCTTGTCGGATTGTTCAGTGTAATTATTTATTTCATAAATATCATTAAAAAGTGTTTGATTTTCATTTCTATTTTCATCAGTCAAAAAACCAACCTCTACGAAATCAGTTTCTGTTTTTAAAATAGAAGCTAAATAATCAGTTATTTTATCTTTTCCAAAACACCAATTGTTTGTATAACCGCCATCTCTAAGAGTGCAATCTAGAATTTTGTACATTTTTACACTTTCTATAAGATTTTTTGCAATTAATGATTCTATTTTATAATAAAATCATTAATTTTGATTACCTCTATTTGCTTTTTCAACTTTGCCTTGGGTTTTTAGATATTCCATTTGCGATTCTATCGTATCAGGACTAGCTAATATAGAGATAGAAGGTTTTTGAGAAAATATGAATTGAGAAGTTTTCTTGATGTCTTCTTTTGTAACTTTGTCTATAGCATTTAGATATTTGTCAATTCTTTTTACACCATAAGGCTCTAACATATTCATTGAAATAAGTGAAGTTTCAGAAATCGGATTTTGACATTGTGCAAAGAGATTTTGTTTTAATTTCATTTTTGCAGCTTCCAATTCTTCATCAGTTACAAGTTCATTACACATTTTTTCTGTGTGTTTTGTAAAACCATCAAGAGATTTTTGCACGTTGTCAAAACTTTCTTGATTTTGGTCTTTGTGGTCTGTTGTTGTCATCAGCCATAATGTCAAAATTCCTGTATTTTCAAATGATTGAACTTCAGAATATACGCTATATGCCAGATTTTGTTTTTCTCTTAAATCAGCAAACAATCTTGCATTTGCACTTCCGCCCAGAATTTCATTTACAAGCTCGAATTTTGCTTCGTCTTCAATATTTCCGGATAATGGGAATTTGTAGCTTTTATATATTTGAGCCTGATTTAGATTGTCTGTGTCATATATAACATTTGCTTCTTTATTTGCCTCAAAAATAGGTGTTAATTTTGGAGTCAATTCTTTAAAAGCAATATTTTTAGATTGATTTAAAGTATCAATAACTTTATGTGACAACGTAGAATCGTCTTTCAAAGGCAAAGTCGCAACAAAAGCAGAAGATGCATTTGACAACAATTGGTTGTAAAATTCAATAACGTCTTCGTATTTCAAATTGTCGATTGTTTTTATTTTTTGTTCTAATGTTGGAAAATATCCGGGATACAAATTGTCCAACAAATTTGATGAAGCGTCTTTTTGAGAAGCATAAAGCATATCTTTTACGTAATTTTTTGCATCATTAAAATCATTTTCGGTGATTCTAGGGTGATACATTAATTCATTCATCATTTGAAGCGTCATTTGTGCATTTTGCGGCAAGCAATCTGCAGTTATTTCAATACTTCTTCCATTAACCGATACTGAAGAATTTATTCCATTTAGTTCTTTGAAGCGTTCTAGTTCATTTTGTTGTTTGTATTCTGAACCTCTTTGGAATATATATGACATAATAGCAGGCAAATTCGGGTTTTTTGGTTTGATTGGAGGAGTATTGATTTTCCAATCAAAGACGCATACTTTTGAATTTGTATCATTTATTGCAAGATGTGTGTTGTTTTGAAGTTTGTATTCTCTGATTGATTCAGTCGAAACCTTTGGCATACCACAAAACGACACAAGGTTTTTTTGCTTGTTTGAAATTACATTTTGATATGAATATTTTGAATTGTTGTAATTTTGGTTTATATCTTCATCTTTGACATCTGTCGGATGCACGACAGTCATTGAAACTTTGTTTAAATCTAAAAATTGTTTTGCAAAATTTTTGATATCTTCTTTTGTGATAGATTGAATTATTTGTTTGTAATCTGAAAAAAGATTCGACCCATTCATCAAAGAAGTGCCAAGCATATCGCAAGATTGAGTACTGCTTGAAAGTTGGTATTCAAGTTGTTTGTAGAGGTTATTTTTTAATGCAATCAAATCATCATCTGATAATGATTGATTTTGAAGTTTTTGAATTGCATCATAAAAAATATCTATTCCTTTTTGGTCGTCGTTTTTGTTGGTATTCATAATTCCAACCAAAGCATAAGGGTCATTTTGGTTGAGTCCGACTTTTTGGTATGTCATACCAAAATCACCATTAATTTTTTGGATATTGTTTTTCAAATCAGAAGTAGAAAAATTAGGTAAATAAAGCTGCAACATAGACAAAATCGCAAATGATTTTGCATCTGTAGGTTTTGGCCCTGCAAAAGCATAAGTTATGATTGTGTTATTTGTTTTTGCACTTTTTACATCTTCTCTAACTGGCTTTTGAATCGGGTATAGAGTTTCTTTGTATTTGTTTGTTGAATTTTGGTATGTCGGTTGGATTTTAAAGTTTTTTGATATCAAATCAATTGTTTCATTGACATCGACATCGCCAACAACTACCGTAAATAAATCATTTGGTGAATAATATGTTTGATGATGCTGTTTTAAATCGTTAT
This sequence comes from uncultured Candidatus Melainabacteria bacterium, assembly GCA_934692665.1. Taxonomy (GTDB): domain Bacteria; phylum Cyanobacteriota; class Vampirovibrionia; order Gastranaerophilales; family Gastranaerophilaceae; genus RUG14156. Next base: position 3,545 of record CAKUUG010000019.1, read on the forward strand.
CAGTTAATGATTGAACGGTATCAATCGAACCTGCTACCATGTTTTTTGAATCTGATTGAATTTGAAAAAGATTTCTTATTGCTTTATCAAAAGCAACAGTAGATACATCATCGTTCATCATAGATATTTCTGAACAAATCGGGCCTTTTTCTGATTGAAGTGCTTCAAGGTCAAATTTTGGACTTGATATCATATCACCTTGAATTTCAATTGTTTTTGCAAAATTTTCCTTGCTCATATATGGAGCATTTATAAAATAATCTGTTTGAGCATAATCAGTTGAAGCATTTGTATTTGCACCCATTAGTCCGGTTAATTTAAAAACATCACCATCGTTCAGTTTTGACGAACCTTTAAAAAGCATATGTTCTATTGTATGACTAATTCCTCTCAATTTGTCATTTTCGTTCATAGAACCGCCATTGAGGAATGTTTTTACTATTGTTGACTGCCCTTTTTTTGGCATAATTGCAACTCTTTGACCTGATTTTAACTGAAAAAGTTCAACATTGTCGTTATTTGGAGACTTTATTTGCCCCAAATAACTATATTGCTGATTAACTTTTGGTTGATAAATCGGGTTGTTAAAAGGATATATAGTACCTGAATCTGAATAAAAACTCGTTTGATAAGGATTTGAAAAATAATAATTCGAAACAACACCATCTATGGGTGCGTTTGGATAAGGATAAACATATTGCTTTATATATGGTGAAAAAGCAGTATTTATATATTGATTAGACATAGTATTCCCTAGTTTATCATATATTATTTTAAAACTTCTAACATTAAAAAATTGTCAAAACGTAACAAAAATTAAAGAAAGGAACTAAATTAAATTTTTTTTGATGTATCATGTTAAAAGAATAATAGGTGAAAACATGAGCAAAGAAATGAAAATTGGTATACCGCAAGCAATGTCATACTACAACTACTTTCCATATTGGTATGGTTTTTTTAATAAATTGGGTATAGAAATTGTTTTATCTTCTCCAACTACAAAAAAAACAATGGCGGATGGTGCTTCTTTAGTTGTAACAGAAACTTGTTTGCCGATTAAGATTTTTGTTGGACATGTTCTAAATTTAATTGAAAAAGGCGTGAAAAACATCTTTGTTCCGTCAATTCAATCTATTGCACCAAAAATATACAATTGTTCAAAAATAAGAGGGCTTCCCGATTTAATTAGAAATGTCGTATCAGGAGATTACAACCTGATAGAAGCAACTTTTGACATGTCTGAAAAAAATCAAACTTGGCATGATTTTTTAGCAGAAATTGCTAACCAATTTGGTATAAAAGATGCAAACAAAATCACAGAAGCCCAAAATGCTGGTTCTATCGTCCAAAACAACTTCAATGTAATGGTACAAAACGGGCTAGAATTTGATGAAGCACTAAAATACGCCAAACAAGGTCAAGTCATAATACCACCAAGAAAAGAAGAAAAACCGATAAGCGTCGCATTGATTGGCCATGGATACAATATTTATGATAGACGTGCTTGTATGGATATTACTCGCAAATTAGAAAAAATGAATGTTAGAGTATTTAATGCTTATCAATTAACAAAAGAACAATTACAAGGTGGTATGAGCTGTTTGAGTGCTACATTATATTGGGCAAACCAATACGAAATGACAGGTTGTGCCGGACATTATTTTCAAGATGAAAAAATTGATGGCGTAATTACAATCACAGCGTTTGGGTGCGGCCCTGACAGTTTGATGATAGAAGATATTAAAAGAAAAGCAAGAAATTTTTCAAAACCGCTTTTGAACTTGACTATAGATGAACACACAGGCGAAGCAGGTTTTATTACTCGTCTTGAAGCATTTTGCGACATGTTGTATAGAAACAAACGTGCAAAAATAATGAAGCAAAGACAAAAAGAAGAAGAAATAACTTCTAAAATCTAATTTTCAATTGTTTTAATCACTCTACAAGGATTTCCGACTGCAACAACATTAGCCGGAATGTCTTTTGTGACAACTGAACCTGCACCTATTACAGAATTTTTTCCTATTGTAACACCGGGCAAAACTACTACGCTCCCGCCTATCCAAACATTGTCTTCTACTGTTATCGGACGAGCATACTCAATTAAATCTTGTCTTTCTTTGACTTTTATCGGGTGAAGTGCTGTATAAAACGAACAATTTGGGCCAATTAAAACACCGGAGCCGAATTTTACTTTTGCACAATCCAAAATCGTTAAATTATGATTTGAATAAAAATCTTTGCCAACTTCTATATTATAACCATAGTCACACCAAAAATAAGGCTCAATAACAATGTTGCCTTCTATTTTTCCAAGAATATTTTTAAGCAAATCAAATCTTGATTTGTCATCATATTTTCTTGAATTATACTCTGCACAAAGCACTTTGCATTTATTTCTATCGTTTTCAAGAATTGAATCTTTTGTTGGATAATATGCAAGACCTAAAATCATTTTTTCTTTTTCAGTTAGATTTTTCATTCAAAATTACCTTTAGCTGTGCTAATATATAGTGTGCAACTTCCGACTTTTTGCAAGAAATATCGATTTTTTCATCTTTTTCTAAATATATTCTAACAAAAATATTTTTTCCGTTTTTAAAATATTCAGCATCTATTATACTATCAAAAGCAATTGTATAGTAACTGAATTTTGAAAAAGTATTCAAAGCAGCACAATACACGACTCTGTTTCTCGTATAATCGATTAGTAATTTTGTGTTTTCTGAAGTGTTTATTAATTTGTCTGTTGCATAGTTAAAATTGCTTGCGATTTGTTTTAGATTGTAATTAATAACAAAATCGCTAAAACAATCAGATAGTTCTTTTGAGACGATATAATTTATTATTTTATCATTTTGCAAAATTTTGAAAGACAATTTGTTTTCATAATAATAAACTTCTTCAACAGTCTCCAAATTCACTATTTGAAGCGAATTTACCCCATTTGTCAAAAAAACCACATTGTTGTTGTTATCATAATAGAGTGCATCTTCTTTTATACAAGCAAATTTTTCTTTTATTGTACTAAATAAAGAATTGAACAACTCATCATAAAACTCCGTTTCGTAAGAAAGTAGCTGTTGATTTATGTTGTAGATTGACATTTCAAAATAAGAGTATTTTATATCTAGCGTTAAATTTGTTTTTAATAAATTAATTTCATGAGATACAAAGCGTTTTTCGGAATCGTAATATACAAAAACAGATTTTCTTGAAGAAAAAGCCCATACATAGGTGCTGTCCCAATCACTGGAAGAAACAATATCAAACCTTATGTCGGGATGTTTTATTTCAATTGCTTTAAAGTTTGTTTTTTTATATACATAATACAAAAGTTTTTTGACATCTTCTTTTAGAGGAGTGATTTTTAAAGTTTGAACTTTTGAGTTGTAAAGATAAATGATTTCTGCAGAAATCTTTGTTTGTTTAATTTTTAGCAAATGAGTAATAGGAAATTCAATAAAAACAATATTTGATGCATTTTTTGGATTAACATTTTTCACTATTGCAAAACGGTTTTCGAGTTTATTCAGTGACAAAAAGAGGTTTTTATTTGCTTGGTATATTTCTTTTGGAATGAAATTGTGATTATCAAATACTTCTGCTACAGAAAAAACGGGAGTATTTTGTTTTTTTTCATTTTTTTTCTTTAGCCACAAAACATATCCAATCACCAAAAATAATAAAATTATCAATAATATAACTAAAACTACTATCATTTGTTGTTGTATCTTTCTTTTAAAGACCAGCATTGGCGAGTCAAATAAAAATCATCCATTAAATTTATAAATTTATCTATGTAGTTTTTACATTTTGATTCGTTAATCAACAGCTTTCCATTAGACAAAAGTTCTTCTTTGTATACTCGGTTATTTAGTTCTTCAAGTTTTTCCACAATATCCGTTTCATCTAAGGGATTAAAATACATTGCGGATTTTTTCAGTTGATAATTGTAACCGAGGTGATTTGAAATCAAAACAGGACATCCAAAATATATAGCCTCAAGTGCTACAATGCTATCAGGCCCTGCTAATGAAGGATAAACTACAGCATAGGCGTTTTTATATAAAGATTTTAGTTCATCTTGTTCAACATAATCTAAAAATAAAACTTCATTTTCTAAATCAAGATTTTTAACTTGTTCTAGTAAATATTTTCTATTTCCTCTATCTAAGCCGACAAAAACAACCTTTAAATTCATATTTTGCTCTTTTATTATCTGAGCAGACAAAATCAATCGGATATGGTTTTTGTGCGTCCAAAAAGAAGCAGGATACAGAATAAAGCTATTTTTAGACAAGTCATTTTTTGTTAAAATCTCATCGTTTTGTTTTGAATTTTTTACCCAATTCGGATATGGCAAAGACAAAACATCAATGTTTTCTTCAATAATGTCATAAAGAGTTCTTATGTCGTTTTTGACGACAGGATTGCAGGTGATTATTTTAGAAGCACCTGTTAAAAACAACTTAAGTTTCTTTTCTTTTCTAACAAAAACTGCATTTGTACTATATTCAGGAAAATGAGGTAAAATCCTGTGTGCCACTTCTCTAATTACCGCAAAATACGGAATTTCTATATGCTCAAATAAATAAGGCGTTAAAAAATAAACTACGTTTATGTTATCTTTTTTTAACTGATAATTTAAAGGCAAAATTGGAACTCTATTGAATGCAAGGTGAAAAGGTACAAAAGAAACAGATGGTTTTTTGTAATAATTTAGGGAAACAAACTTCATATTTTCTCGATTTTTGAAAATATTTTTTTTACCAACATAATAAAATACAAATTCGTGATTTGTTTCACGTTTCGTCAATTCGTCAACAAAAGACATTTCAAACGTTAAGCCGCCTAAAGAAATTGGTTTTTTAATATCCCCCAGATATATCCCTATCTTCAAAAACTTTTCTCCATCAAATCTAACTTTACAAAGCAAATCAAAGTTAAAAAGACGGCAAAACACTTGGCTCAACCGTCTTATTAAATCTTATACACAAAATCGCAAAAAATTATGCTTTCGTAAATTTACCTGCTCTAATACAAGATGTGCAAACAGACATTTTTTTAACAGAACCATTTGCAAGTTTAACTCTAACTGATTGCAAGTTTGGTAGTTGTCTGTGAACATTTTGTTTATGAGAGAACGAAATCTTTGCAGATTTTAGTGATTTTTTACCACAGATTTCGCAATATACTGACATTTCTACATCCTTTCATAAGTATTGTTACACTTATCATATAAAATAAATAAAAAAAATCAAGTATTTGTAATTATTTTGTAAATTTTTGTTTATTAGCATTTTTCAAATAATTGATTAATAAATTTTTAGCTTATCAAATTTTTAATATATAATATTTTTGCGAAAAATTTATTTTTTCAAGAGGCATTAATTTATGAGAAAAACAACTTGCTTGTATCCTTTGGCATTGGGTACATTTGGCTTAGGTTTAACTGAATATGTAATGATGGGAATTTTGCCCGATGTCGCACACACAATGAAGTGTAGTATTCCTATGGCAGGTAATTTTATTTCATTGTACGCACTAGGCGTTGTTGTTGGCTCAATTCTTTTGGTATTTTTGGGACGAAATAGGCCCTTAAAACAAATTCTAATTGCACTTTCTGTTATTTTTACCATCGCAAACTTAATGCTTGCTTTTGCACCTAATTATTATGTTTTTTGTTTAACAAGATTTATTGCAGGACTTCCACATGGAGCTTTTTTTGGCGTAGGTGCTATAGTTGCAGGAATGCTTTCCGGAAAAAATCAGAAAAATCAAGCAATTGCAACAATGGTTTCAGGCATGACTTTTGCAAATTTATTAGGAATTCCTTTTGGAACATTTTTAAGCCACAATTTTTCTTGGCGAACAATTTTTGTAATAGTCGGTTTGTTGGGTTTTTATTTGTTGTATTCAATAATAAAATTAATCCCGAATTTGAAACCATTACCTGATAACGGTTTTAAAGGACAATTCAAGATATTTAGTTCTCTTGCTATTTGGTTGTTGATTTTTGCTATAATAATGAGTAACGGTGGGATTTTTTGCATGTACAGTTACATAAATCCACTGCTTGTAAAAGTTTCAGGAATTAATGCCAAATACATTTCATTAATAATGATTTTAACAGGTGGAAGTATGTGTATTGGCAATTATTTGGGCGGAAAATTTGCTGATAAAATTTCACCCTCAATTGTTGCAAACAGAATGCAATTGTTTGTATTTTTGGCTTTGATTGGAATGTTTTTTCTATCAAAAAATCCATTTTGTGCAGTACTTTTGTTGTGTATTTGTACGGGGTGTTTGTTCGGATTGTCTGCACCACAACAGTTTTTGCTTATTGAAAATTCAAAAGGCGGCGAAATATTAGGTGCATCATGCTCGCAAATTTCCTTCAATCTGGGTAATGCAATAGGGGCATTTGCAGGAGGAATTCCAATCACAATGGGCTATAGTTACGAATGCACTGTTGTCCCTGGAGTGCTTTTTGCTTTTGTTGGTTATTTATTGTTAAGATATTTTCACAAAAGATACAAAAAAGAAGTCTGATTTTATGCTAATGCACTACTCTAAAAAAATATTCTTAATATTAAAGGTTCTATCCAATCTATAAAATTTTGATTCTTTGTATCTATAATTTTTAAAACCCGCATTTGTTCTATAAAATTACATTAACAGATAAAAGATTATTTATATAAATTTAGAATTTTTGTATTTTCGGATATTTCTACTTTGTCTTTTTTTAAAAATAATAACAAGCCCAATAATTTTCTTGTCATCTATTTTTTATGTATCTCAAAGTGTTCATATTTTGTCAAATAGATTAAATTGTCGACATTATTATTATATCCATTATTATCTTTATGATGAATTTCAATAGGATATTTTTCACATTTTAGATATAGCTTTGGTTTATCTAGCCAAACTTTTGCAACTAATTGGTAAATATATTCATATTGGCCGTTTGGTATTTTTTTCCAAAGGTCTTTGTGTTTTTCTTTGTCAATTTGAAGAAAACCTTTTATAGTTTTATTATCATTGTATAAATTTTTTACTTTTTCAACTTGGTGCAAAATTATACCATTACACCTAATTCTACCCAAGTTACTAACATCTAATTTTATTCCATTAATTTCTAATGGCCTAAATTCTTCCTTGTCCAATGTTTTACTTGTTGTATCAAAAGCCGGATAAATTTTTAGCTCATCAAGGTTTTTTAGTTCACCATTAGAATCTGCATATTGGCTATTTATCTCTTCATTAGTTTTATTTAATAGACTCTTTAATTTTTTAATATCAGCGTCTTGCATAATATTATCTCCAAATGAATTTTATCACGAAGCCTGTTAAACGTTCTAAGGTAAATCATTATCTTCAAATTTAAAATGCTTGCAATTGTATTTCAAACTAAAAAACGTCAGATTAGTTTTTTAATAAGTTTTAAAAAACTTTATACCAATTACACAGAGAATCTAAACACAGTAAATCTTAAAATAAATTGCATTGAACAAATTATAAAATAAAAAGAATAAATTGGGCCCGGAGGGATTCGAACCCACGACCAAGGGATTATGAGTCCCCTGCGCTACCGCTGCGCCACAGGCCCAGCCAATTTACTCTTCTTAAAAAGTTCGATAACCTTATTTTTATACTATCAAAAAAATTATTTTTTTCAAGTAATTTTTTTATTTGCATTTTTTTCATCTATAGAATAATATAAATAATGCCAAGGTTAATTATATGTAAACTTATGTAAACATACTAAATTATTTTGGCAAAAAAAATTCTTTACAGTGTTTGTACAGGTGTAAGTTAAGATATTCAAAGCAACAGGAGGCTTTATGCAGATAAATGCACTTAATGTCAGTCCAAATTTTTCATCAAGATCGTTAGAAGATGCGGATTGTTATCGCAAAAATGTTAGCGATGTTATGGAAGCACTAAATAAATTAAATTCAGATGATTGTGATTGTTATGAATGCAAAAACAAAAGACTTGATTTAGATGGTTTTGACGAAAATGGCGAATCTGCAAAAATAGCAAGCGACAAGAAAAATGCACTACAAATTGGTGCTTCAGTCATTGGTGCAGTAGCTATCACTTTTATAACAGGAAAAGCTGTTGCTCTTGCAGCAAACAAATTCTTCCCAAATATGATTAACAAAGCAGCAGACCAAGCAACAAAAGTAACAAGCAGTGTTACAAAAGGAGTAGATGATTTTATTGCTAATGAAAAAACTCCTGAAATTGCAAAAAAAGTAGCAAACAAGTTAGAAGCTGCAGGTTCAACTTTCACAAAAGCAGTTTCAAAAAGCGGTGACAAAGCAGAAACATTAGCAAACGTGGCTGGTTGCGTTGCTACAGTTACTATGGTTCCTTCATTAGTTGCTGCAGATAACAATGAAGATGGAATAAAAGATATCACTCAAAAAAGTGTTTCAATGTATGACAAATGTACAAAAAATATGGGCGCACTAAAAGCCTTGTTAGATGTAGCAATATAAGAAAGAAAATTATGGAAATTAAACCGGTAGTATCTAGAGCAGTAAGTTCTTCAATTAATACACTAAATGAGATTGGAAGTGCTACGATTTCTACAGTAGCTAAGGCAAAAAGCTCTATACTAAAAAACATTCCGAATGATACCTATGAAAAAGCAAAAAACGCAGGAATTTGCAAAGAAACAGCTGTAGGGTTGGGTATTTCAGCAACTGCACTGGTTTTGGCAGCAAAATGCGTAAAAGAAATAAAGAGTTCTTTACACAGTTTAAAACATGAAAAATAGTTTTCTTCATATTATATATATAAAAAATTGCTACAAATTACTTTGTTTGTAGCAATTTTACTTCTGTTGATAATTTTTTAACTTTATCTTTGATTTCTTTTTGAGAAATTTCATCTTTCAACAAAATTTCTTCTAAAGTTTTGTTTATTTGTTCGTTTATTGCTTTTTTGTTTTCATTCCCAAAATCTCTATCAACAAGATTCATCAACTGTTTTGACGAAACACATCTTGATTTTTCATACAAATCAGATGAGCAATTTTTGAAATATTCATTATTTAGGGCATTTTTATTCACAGGCAAAACATTCGTTATTTTTGCAAATTCAAGTTGATTTTCTGTATTTGTTAATATTTTTGCAAATTCAAGTGCCAATTCTTTATTTTTTGCTTTAGCCGGAATAATCAAGTTCATCAAAGAAACATCGAATTTTTCATTATCTCCAACCAATTGTGCTGCTATTTCAGATTTTGAATAGAGTTCTGGTGAGTTTTGTTTTATCATATTAACAAAATTTGAACCTGCAACAATTACGAGTGCTTGAGATGACATGAATTTTTCTATATTTTCTCTATGATTTGTTGTCAAAATGTCTTTTGGAAGTTCGTTATCTCTATATAATTTATTGAAAAGCGAAAATATTTCGAACGTTTTTTCTTTTTGATAATTTGTTGTTAAATCGAAAACATTGTATTTATTTAATATCTTTGCTAAAGTATCATTTTCATTGATGCTTGCAGAAAAAACGGGAATATTTGAACATTTTTTTAATTTTTCAGACACCAAACCTAAGTCAGAATAATTTTTTATAAATTCACCCCCGATACATTTTTGATAAATTTCTTTGTTATATATTGTGACCGGACTGGTTGCATAATAAGGAAGAGCATAAATTTTTCCATTATATTTCAATTTGTTTGTAAGTGCTTCCAGATAGTCTTTCGCATCTTTTTCATCAAAAAAATAAAGAGCGTTTTTTTGAGCCAAAATCAAAGAAAAATCAGGATTTAAATTCACCAAATCAGGCGGAGCAGAAGACAAAATAGATGCAAGTGTTCTTTTTTGAGCTTCTTGTATTGGAATATCAACCCAAACAACTTTATATTCAGGATGTTTCTTTTCAAAATTTTGAATTATTGTATTCATCTGCTTTTCATACACAGGTTTCAACTGAATTGACCAAAAAACAAATTTTATTTTCTTGTGTTTTTTAACAGCACAAACACACACAACAAATACAAAAAACAAAACTAACAACCAAATAATAATATTTTTTTTCATTTTATACTCCGTTTAATTTCATTTTATATTAAATAGTTAAAATTCATTTGTAAATTTTTGTAAAAAAGAAATTTATATTGCAACAATATTGAAAGAAAAAAATTTTTTATAGATTCATAGATAATTTACCGGGAGAAAAAAATGTCAGTACAAAATGTCACATCAGTTCAAAATACGAATTTTCAAGAAAGCAAAACAAAGAAAACCCAAGAAGCAAATAAATCACCGGAACAGATAAAAAACGGAGATGAAAAGCTTAAAAAAGCACTTGTTACATTGGGCGTGATAGCAGCTGCAGGTATTGGGGTCGCTGTCGCCGTTAAACACCATAATGCGAAAGGAATAAAAGGAGGAACAGAAGGGGCAGCAGAAGCTGTAAAAAAAGCAGCTGGAGAAGGAACAGAAGCTGTAAAAAAAGCAGCAGCAGAAGAAACGGAAGCTGTGAAAAAAGCAGCTGGAGAAGGAGCAGAAGCTGTAAAAACCACTGCACAAGAAATAAAACAAAGTAAATATATTAGTGAACAACTGCAACAATCTCAAAAAAAGTAAATATAGATATATCGTAGAAACACTTAAAAACACAAAGAAGCAATATTCTTTGTGTTTTTATTGTAAAATATAGGTATGAACTTATTTGACTCTTTAGAAAACAATAATAAGCAAGTGCCGTTAGCAGAACTTATGCGTCCAAAGAATTTGGAAGATTATTTAGGACAAACAAAAGTAATCAGTCCAAATTCTCCGTTTTATAAACTTTTGATGGCGAAGAGATTATTTTCGTTTATTTTATGGGGGCCGCCTGGATGTGGAAAAACGACACTTGCCAGATTGTGTGCAAATTTTCACAATGCAGATTTTATAGAGCTTTCTGCTGTTAATTCAGGCGTAAAAGAAATAAAAGAAACTGCTCAAAATGCAAAAATAAACTTAAGAGAAAACAAGAAAACTATAGTTTTTATCGACGAAATTCATAGATTTTCAAAAACACAACAAGACGCACTTTTACCTTATGTTGAATCAGGGCTGTTTTATTTTATAGGTTCTACCACGGAAAATCCGTCTTTTCACACCGTTCCTGCTTTGATATCCAGAGCACAAGTAATTATGCTCAATTCAATAGACAAAGATTCAATCAAAAAAATTATTCTAAAAGGGTTTGAATACCTCAAAAAAAATTATGGTGAAAAAATTTTAGACAACGAAGCACTGGAATTAATTGCGGAATTGTCCAACGGAGATGCCAGATACTGTTTGAACGCTATTGAAAATTCTTATTTTGCATCAGATAAAAAAATTGAAAAATCAACAGTAGAAGAATTACTCCAAAAATCATCAATAAGATATTCTATTGATTCACATTATGATTATGCAAGTGCTTTTCAAAAAAGTTTAAGAGGCTCTGACCACAATGCTGCAATTTACTATCTTGCAAAAATGTTACTATCAGGAGAAGACCCAAGATTTATTGCAAGAAGACTTATTGTAGTAGCTTCGGAAGATGTTGGAAACGCAGATTTTAGGGCACTTTTGATTGCGGAAGCAGCCTTGAGAGCAGTAGAACATTTGGGTATGCCGGAAGCAAGAATTGTGCTTGCACAAGCCGTTGAATTTGTTGCAAGAGCAAAAAAATCGAACAGAGCAATAAAAGCTATCGACACTGCAATTTCTGATATAAAATCAGGTCTTGATTTTTTACCGCCAATGCATTTAAGAGATGCTCATTACAAAAGTGCGAAAAACTACGGTTTTGGAAAGGGTTATGTCTACACCCATGACAATCCTGATTTTGCACAACAATTTATGCCCGATGAGATAAAAGACAAAAAATATTTTGAATAGAGCTACTATATAGCTTCATTTTTAATAAGTTCGTCTTTCAACTTGTCCAAACCTGATTTTATGATTCTGGAAATCCTACTTTGAGAAATTGAAAACTCATCAGAAATCTCATGAAGTTTCTTTTCTTTGAAAAATTTCGACTCTATGAGTTCTCTTTCTCTTTTAGGCAGAGTCATTACTGCTGTTTTGATTGAATTTGAAAGCATAGAAAACTCGCAATTTTCTTCAGGAGTTTTTCTAAAATCCTTTACTTCAAAAGTTTTTTCAGAATCAAACATTTCATCAGTAGATAAAACCGATTTGTATATTGCTTCTTTTAATTCATTTTGTTCATTTTCCGTGAGCTGCACTTTTGATGTATTGTATTTCACGCCATACCATCTATAACGATTTCTAAGCTCATTTCTTATCGCCCACTTTATTGCTGTTGATAAATAAGACTCATTAAATGTGTCAAAATTCTTCTGCTCACACAGAATATTTATTGTTTGAAAACCAATGTTCACAAGTTCATCATAATCAATCAAATGCTGAACACCAACAGATCTATACTCAACTTTAGCAATTTTGTTTATTAAATCTGAATATTGCTTTAAATGAATGTCTCTTAAAACTTTTTCTTTTGTATTTTGCATAATTCTCAACCGGAGTTTGTATTCTACCACGCTTTTTTAATTAAATAAAGCACATCAATCAAAATATTAACTTTTGTATAGAAGTTATTTTTGATACAATAAGAAAATCAGCTAAAAATATTAATTGCCTAATTTTGTTGAAATATTAAGAAATATAACAAGACTCTTGACATAAAAGTGTTATTTTGTATGATTGTTATAGTACCAAAGACGATTGGTGGTATTTTACCTTAATTTCCAATCCAGGTTCAAAAAGTAAAAAGTTAATAATACTTATTTGAGCTGTTTTGCGTACTATACTCGCAAAACTTTTGTTTTATAAATTTTTGCGAAGTCTAACAGAAAGGAGAAAATTTCAAATGGCAACAAAACAATTTAAAAGTGAAAAAATTGAACATTACAAAAAACAATTTGAAAACGCTAAAGTTGCTGTAGTTGCAGATTATCGTGGTCTTTCAGTTGAAGAAATTACTGAATTAAGACGTGGTTTGCAAGCTCAAGATGCTGATTTGACTGTTACAAAAAACACTCTATGCAAAGTTGCAGCAAAAGGAACTAATTTTGAAGTAATTTCTGAATTAATGACCGGCCCTACTGCTATTGCATTTGGTTTCGGTGATGAAGTCGCATCAGCTAAAGTTTTAGCAAAATTCATAAAAGAAAACAAAAAAGGAGAAATCCTTGGTGCTGTTTTAGAAGGCAAAGTATTAAATGCTGATGAAGCTAAAAAACTTGCTTCTATGCCAGGAAGAGAAGAACTTTACGCAAAAATGCTTGGTTCTATCAATTCACCTGCAAGCGGCATAGTTTATGGTATCAATGGCGTTATGTCTGCTCTTGTTAGAGCAATTAATGCTGTTAAAGAACAAAAAGAAGCATAAACTAAAACTCTGTAATACACAAAAAATTATGAAAGGTATACAAAATGTCTAACGTAGAAACAATTTTAGAATCAATTGAAAAATTAACATTATTAGAAGCTGCTGAATTAGTAAAAGCTATGGAAGAAAAATTCGGCGTTTCTGCTGCTGCTCCTGTTGCAGTTGCTGCTGCTCCAGCTGCTGCTGGCGAAGCTGCTAGTGATGCTCCATCAGAAGTAAGTGTTATCTTAGCTTCTGCTGGTGCTAACAAAATCCCAGTATTAAAAGTAGTTCGTGAAATCACTGGTTTGGGCTTAAAAGAAGCTAAAGATTTAGTTGATGGCGCTCCAAAACCTGTTAAAGAAAACGTAAAACCTGAAGAAGCTAAAGAAATCAAAGCTAAATTAGAAGAAGCAGGTGCTACTGTTGAAATTAAATAGTTAATTTCTATTTTAATAAACAACTAAAATCTACCATCTTAATCAAGATGGTAGATTTTTATGATAGATTTTATTTTATCAAACTTGAATTTAATTATAAAAAAATGGGGAAAATTTCCCCAAGCGAATTTAAAATAATATAAAATTAGTCAGCATTCCTGATGCAAAATACCGATAAAGCCATACCATCTGGCCTAGTTGGATTACTTGTAATACTTCCATCATTATTAATAGCAGCAATACCGTCACTTCCCCAGACGATATTCGGATAACAAATATATCCAGGGCCTCCTGTCACGTTTCTGTTCGGTCCATAACTACAAGCTGTTATATAAGAGCTTTTAGAAAAATTTATGTGACTTTGATACGATTTCATTGCTGTCGTTAACATTTCCATAGTTGCCAATCTATCGCCATGTTTTGCACAAATAGTTTGTGCAGCTGATTTTGTACAATGGTATGAACCCCAACAACAACTTTCAGCTGAACAATAACTTCCTTTTGAAGTACAAGTCGCACCTCCACTACAGCTTCTTCTATCTGTACTCATGCAAACATCTGCTTCTGAAATATAAAAGTAACCAACACTACAAGGGTTTATACAGGAAGTTACATAGGAATTGTTAACAACTTTTCCGATGAGCTTGTACCCAATTGCACAATTAGTGCAGCTTCCATTTTCTTTGTTACAATTTGCACAATTTGGGGTTTTTGAAGAACAGCTCGTCTTTATCCCTCCATTGCTATAGTAACCTGATTCACAAGGCGTACAAGAAATAGCTCCACTTACAGAATATGTTCCACTAGGACAAGGGGAACAAGCAGCACTTGATGTTGCAGCTGTCACTGAAGAATAAGTACCACCAGGACAAGGTGTACAAGAACTTCTCGCACCGTCGCCCTGTCCAAAAGTTCCTGCAGGGCAGGCGATTTTTATGTTATTTGTGCAATAATAACCGGCAGGACACAAATTACATTGATTATTTTCTAGATAATAACCACTTTTGCAAGAAGTGCATTTTCCAAAATCTTGACAAGAAGTACAATTCACATCAATTTCTGAACATGGCTTGCATGTGCAAGTATCGACATCTTTGTAAGTTGAATTTAGGCATTGTTTTGAACAAATATAACATTTTTTTGTTCCTTGGCAAAGCGAACAATCTGACGAAAAAGTACCAGAACAATCACTTGTAAGTTTAGTAACAGAACTTACGACATTAACTGTTCTTTTTGTTTTCTTTGTTAATACAGGCGTAAAAGCTGCAAGAATTGAAGATACAATAACAAGAGATATCATAACTTCTACCAAAGAAAAAGCACAAACGAATTTTAGAAATTTTTTCATATCAATTTTCCTCACAAATTAAATTCAAAACAATTACCATACTTGCAATTTTTAAAAACGATAAAGTGCAGTTTAAAAACTTTTTAAAAATTAATTTAAAAAGCAAAAAACTGCACTTTATATATTGAACAAAGATAAAAAATTCTAATTTCTTTTTAAATTTTGTGCAACAAAACATATATATATATATATATTGAACGGCTTATGTTTTGTATTAGGTTTTTAAGAAATATTTTGTTCATAATATATTGATTTGTTAAAAGTATTATTCCACAATGTTTAGAAAATGTAAATAAAATTTCAGTAATCTGATTTAGATAAAAATAAAAACTTGATGTTAAAATAGTAAAAAGTAAAAGAGGAATTGTTTTGTTTTTTTATAAAATAATAGTAATAATATTCTTTTTTGTTGCATTTTTTTTGCAAAATGCATCTTATGGAGCAAATTTTAGAGTTCTTGATTTAGTATTAGACAATTCCGATAAAACCGTATTAATTAGAGGCAGTGGGGATTTTAGAGATAAAGATACTTCTCTTTATGTTCCTATACCAACTTCCAATCCTACATCAGTCAATCTGATAAACAATCTAACAACATTTACATTATCAAATCCTGCTCGTTATATTATTGATATTCCAAATTCCACACTTCCAAACGGAAGCAGATACTACAAAGTAAAAAATTCAAAAGTAATACAAAAAATTGATTTAATTCAACAAGACACAAATATCACAAGAATTGTGTTTTCTTTGTTCAATCAAAAAGATTTAGCAAATTTTAAAACGTATTCAGATGGAATAAATGTTATCGTAAAATACAACAACCAACTTGTTTCAAATGCAATTCAACACAAATTCTACACAACAAACGGCGACAGTGACAAAAATTCTGTTGCACAAAACACAGCAGGCGATATTGTTTTTAATAGCAACAACTATACTTTAGAAATAATACCAAAATTGCAAAACAAATACTATTTGAGCCTCGTTAGTCAAAATTCCAGCGGGTTGATTTTGAGAGGTATTGGAGAGTTGTCTTTACAAAAAATAAATTATTTTAATAACAACACAAAAGCAGAAATAATTCTAGACAGTGCAAATTTAATTCCAAATCTGGAAAACAAAACATATAGCATTCCAAACATAAACAAAAATTCCAACACGACTCTTACAATAAATCAATTATCAAACAAAAAAATAAAATTAACACTGCTTGGAGAAAGTTTGAGAGATTATAGAATAGTAATTTCTCCAGACAATCAAAGTCTATACATTTCCCATAGAAGCAATGTCTTAAACACCTCTTTTGCACTGAACAATGCAAAAATCACTTCTTATAATTTATCCAAAAATTCCAACGGTTATTATATTTTGGATTTAAAATTTGACAAATCAGTCGCTTATGATGTTTTTGAATTGAATAACAATTTTTATTTAGATATAAACAATTTGCCTGATTTTAATGAAACATATTTTAAACAAGTATTAAAAAATACTGATTTAAATATACAAACAATGAAAATTTCACCCAACAAAACAAGATACATTATCCCAATTAAAGAATTAAATTTTGCTTATGCAAATGTAGAAAGCAATTCCAAATCAATAAAATTGTGTTTTAAAGAAAAACCAAAAGAAATAAAGGAAGAAACAATAATCGCTTCAAACTCTACAGAAAACAAAACAGAAGTGCCTATCGCTTCGAATACAAAATTTGAAAAAGATGAGGCAAAATCAGGCAACATCAATGTTGTTTATATACCAAAAGAAGACGATACAAAAATAATCTACAAAGAACCAAAAAAGAAAAAAGAAACGAAAATATCATCTCTAAAAAAAGTTGTACTTGACCCCGGACACGGAGGTACGGATTCCGGTGCAATAGGCGGAGGTGTTGTACAAGAAAAAAATCTCAATCTGGAAGTTGCTAAAATGGTTGAAGAAAAATTAAAGAAAAAAAATGTAAAAGTATATATGACAAGAGATAAAGATGAATTTATTTCATTAGAAAACAGAACTATTTTTTCAAACGAAATATCACCTGACATCTATGTTTCAATCCATGCTAATTCTACTGTACAAAATGTGACTTATGGTCTTGAAACACATTACTATAAAGACGACAGTTTGGAGCTTGCAAATACAATTCATAGTGCATTTGCTTCAGAAAGAAACCTTAAAATCTGGAACACAAAAAACAGAGGCGTGATAAAATCTCGTTTTTATGTTATAAATCATACAGAAGCACCTGCTGTTTTAGTCGAGATGGGTTTTATTTCAAACAAAATAGAAAGAGAAAAACTCACCACAAGACAGCGACAAGAGGAAATTGCGACTTCCATTGCAAATGGAATTTTAGAATACTTGAAGGTAAAATAATGAAAGAATATATAGGAGTTTTAGATAGCGGGGTCGGGGGCTTAAGCGTTTTGTCCGAATTGCATAAACTTATGCCAAACCAAGACTACATCTACTTTGGTGACACAAAGAATATTCCTTATGGAACAAAAAGCCAAGAAGAAATCTACACTTTTACAAAAAATATTCTTAACTTTTTTATGACAAAAAACGTAAAAAACGTAGTCTTTGCCTGTAATACAACTTCAGCTGTAGCGTATGAACAATTAAAAAAAGATTTTGAAAACAAGCTAAAAATATTTCCCTTAATTCAAACTGTTGCAAAATCAATACAAGAGGATTTGTCTGATGGTGACACGGTTGCAATTTTGGCTACTCGTGCAACAATAAATTCAAACAAATACACAGAAGAAATCAAAAAATACAACAAAAACCTAAATATCATAGGAATAGACTGTACAGGTTTTGTGGAAATTGTAGAAAATCGCCTATACGAAGACAAAAACTCATTAGAATTGATAAAATCAAAATTAGCTTTAGCAAAAGATTCAAAAAGAATTGTTTTAGGCTGTACACATTATCCGTATTTGGTTGATATTTTTAAAACAATTCTCAATAAAGATTACTTTAATCCTGCAATTTGCTTGTCTAAAATCGTAAAAGAAAGCATCAATCAAACAAAGAAGGAAGGAAGTGTCGAGTTTTATGTTTCAAAAAATCCTGACAACTTTAAACAAAGCGGAAAGATGTTTTTTGACATAAAAAACGAAGTAAAGTTAGCTGATATTTAATTTTTCCATTTCATATAATCCATCAACCAAAACAAATCTGCCTAAAGAAACAACTTCACAGTAATTAGACAAACTTTCAATAAAACAATTGTTTTCACAAAATCCACCCGAAATGCAAATTTTTTGAGGATTTTTTGCAAAATTAAAAGCATTGAATGCTATTCCATGGACAAATTTTGAAATAGCAATTTTAGGTTCAATTCCGCCTGCAACGTCATCCATTATTTTTTCCAGACCAAAAATGCCACATGTTATAGCATATTTTTCTTTTGTAAATGACAATTCCTTGCAATCTACATTATAAAATTTCAAAAGCATTTCGATTGTTGCCCCTGTTGCAGAAGCACACGCATTATTCCAGTCCATGTCTTGGAATTTTTTGTTTTTATATTTTATATATTTAATATCACGAGAACCCAAATCCAATACAACAAAATCATCTTCTAAGTGTTTTTTTGCACCATAAGCTAAAGAAACAACTTCATTTTCATAAATACCTTTTGTTTTTTCCAAACTATGACCTGTGCATTTATTGTATTTTAAATTCTTTTTTTTTAATTCAGAAGTTTTTATAATCGAATAGTCTTTGGTTTCGTTTTCAATTTTTAAAATTTTTGTCCACGTTGTTCCGGCATCAATAAAAATTTTGTTCATAATATTCTATTGTAGCAAAGGAAAAATATTTTTACAATTTGCATTATTTTTTTAAAGATAGTAAAATCATGGTAGATAGAAAAGTTACGGTAGAAAAGTTGCAGTCCAAATTAAAAGATTATATTGATATAATTCAAAAAGTTGCAAAAGTTGAGTACAAAAGAATCCCATCTCATATGTTGGATTGTGAAGAGCTGGTTTCAATAGGGATTATCGCTTTGCAAGCACTCTTTAAAAACAAGACAGATGAACAAATAAAGAATTACAACTCTTCATATATTGCAACGGCTGTTCGTTGGGCCATTAGAAATGAGTTGAGAAACCGCTACAAATGGTATACTCTAAAACGCAAAAAAGAAGAAGAATCGGCAATTGAAGAAGAATATACAGACCAATCAGCACTGGATATTACCCCGACAAAAGTCAGAGAAGCTGTATATGAAACAATTTTGTCCATTGATTCTATTATGGCAAACAGCTCAGACAACGATTCTCCATTTGATTTTATAAAAGACACATCAGCAACACCTGATGAAAAAGCGGAAATTTCAGAACTAAGCAAATTAATAAAAGAAGCGATTGCAAAGCTACCACAAAAAGATAGAACAATTGTAGAGTATAGATTTTATAGAAATATGCAAGTAAAACAAATCGCTGCAATGGTGGGACTATCCAGTTCTCGTGTAACAAGAATCATACAAGCATCATTAAATGATGTAAAGGGTTATTTGCAAAAACGAGGCTTAACAAGTTATTAATAAATTATTTTTTAAGGGAGAGAGGATAATGTTATTAGAAAAAACAAAATTATTCAATGAAGAATACAAAAAAACAATAAGAGAAGGGCTAGAGGCTCTAGGCAAAAAAAATCTTGCTCTTATTTTGCAAGGTGTGAGTTTTCCATCAAAAGAAAATGAAAACACAGGCTTTGGTACATACAACTCACAAGCCGCTAAAGAACTCTTTGACTACACAAAAGGTATCTTTACAGCTATACAATTAGGTCCTCAAGGTAAAACAAAGTTATCGGATTCTTCTCCTTATACAGGAACTGTTTTTTCTAAAAACCCTTTATTTATTAATTTAAAAGATTTAACAACAGAAAAATGGGATAAAATACTATCAACAAAAACTCTAAACAAAATAATAGAAATGAATCCCAAAAAAGACACAAATAGAGCCGCATATTTATATGCAAACGAAAGTCTTAATTTGGCAAGTAATGAATTTTACAAAAATTTCAAAAAAAATGCTTCAAAAAAATTAAAACAAGAATTTTCTGATTTCAAAAAAGAAAACGCTTTTTGGCTTGACAAAGACGCTCTATATGAAGCATTATCTCTAGAAAATGATTCTGATTATTGGCCACAATGGAAAAACGAATTAGACAAAAATTTGTTTGCAACAAATGACAAAAAACAAGCCCAAAAAAGAATTGATGTAATAAGCAAAAAATACTTCGATACAATAGAAAAATACAAATTAGAACAGTTTATTGTTCAAAAACAAAGCGAAGAAACTCTTGAATATACTAAAAAAATAGGTCTGAAGTTAATAGCAGACAGACAAGTCGCATTTTCAGACAGAGACAACTGGGCGTATCAGTCAATGTTTTTAGATGGCTGGTGTTTGGGCTGCCCTCCTGATTATTTTTCAGAAGACGGACAAGCATGGGGTTTTAGCGTTGTTGACCCTGAAAAATTATTCAACAAAGACGGTTCTCTTGGAGAAGCCGGACAATTATTGAAAAAATTGTATTTAAAAATGTTCAAAGAAAACCCCGGTGGCGTGAGAATAGACCACACAGTAGGCTTGATTGACCCATGGGTATACAAAAAAGGCCATCTTCCAAAAGTTGAAGAAGGTGCAGGAAGATTATATTCTTCTCCAAAACACCCTGAACTGGCTAAATATTCAATAGCAAAAGAAGAAAATATCAATAAAACACCAATCGATGGCAAGTTTGCAACTCCTGATGATGAAAAATGGATTGATAACCTATCTGATGAACAAGTAACGCTTTATGGCAGAATGATAGAACATATCGTTATTGCTGCAGCAAACGAGGCGGGTTTGTCTAAAGATTCAATTATTGCAGAGGATTTAGGAACATTAACATATCCTGTTGTACAAGTTATGAAAAAATACGCTCTTCAAGGCATGAAACTTGTACAATTCGTTGTTCCGACACAATATGACCACCCATACAGATGCCGCAACATTACACCAAACTCTTGGGTAATGGTAGGAACTCATGACAATGAACCAATCAGAATGTGGGCTTCAAAACTGGTTAATACTGAAGAAGCAAATCCATACATCAAAAATCTTATAGAAGATTTGTGTTATGAATTTGGTAACAAAGATGAAGTTTGGCACAAAATGTATACAGATGAAAAATATTTTGGATTTATGAAATTAGTTGAATGTTTTGCATCAAAAAGCGAAAATATCCAAGTTTTCTTTACTGATTTCTTTGGAATAAATGAAGTATACAATACCCCAGGAACTTCAGGCGATCCAAACTGGACACTCAGATTGCCAAACGATTTCAAGAGTTTTTATCAAGAAAAATTAAAATCTCAAGAAGCTCTGAACTTGCCTTTAGTTTTGATTTATGCTATGAAAGCAAGAGGATGGGAATTCTACAAAAACCATCAAGACTTGTTAGACAAATTAGAAAAATTAGTTGCCGAAAATTAAAAAAATAAAGTTGGAATATGAAAAATAAATTTTTAAAATACATTATAGTTTTATGTTTTATAATTGCAGGAACGATAGGTGCAAACGCCTTTTCGTTCCGCAATATGACATTGGATTTGATACATATATCAGATACACATATTTCAACAACAAGAAGTGACACATCATACAAGGCTTTGGGTTCATCGAGTCTATTATTAAAAGATGCAATCGAGCAAATCAACAAAATAAAAGGTTTGGATTTTGTATTATTTACAGGCGATATGGTAGATAGTGCAACAAAAGACAACTATACAGAATATTATAGGCTATTATCAAAACTAAAATACCCGACATTAAACGCATTTGGCAACCATGATTTCAATTATGGGGAATTATCGAAAGACGAAGTTTTGGATATTGTAAAAACATACAATCCAAATTATACATTTGCCGATTCATACTATGCTTTTACGCCAAAAACCGATTATCGGATAATTATTCTTGATGGCGTTGTTGTGGATGAAAATACATCAAACGGAAGACTAACGGAAGAGCAGTTACAATTTTTAGATAACGAATTGTCGCAAAATCAAGACAAAATCTGTGTAATTGCGATGCACTTTCCACCGGTTGAGCCATTTGTTGCAAAAGAACATCAACTCTTAAATGCCGACAGGATGAATGAAATTCTAATCAAGTACAAAAATCCTATAATTGTATTAACAGGTCACTATCATGCGACAAAAATCAGACAAATGGGCAATATCGTATTTGTTTCAACACCATCGATGGTGACATATCCGATGGGTTTTCGTCACATAAAAATAACAAATTTTAAAGACAGAGTAAATTACAAATTTGAATTTTTGTCAACAAACTTGGATGATATAAAAGAAAAAAATCGTCAAAGCGTGATTTCTTATTCTATGTTAGCAGGCCAAGAAAAAGACAGAGATTTGGAATTTACATACTTTAAAAAACATCCAAAATCACAATTGTATAAAAAAAGAAAAATAAAAGCTGCTTCAAAAACCAAAAAAGCAACTAAACGTGAATTGAAAAAATTGGAAAAACCGCAATTACCAAAAACGGTAAAACCAAAAAAAGAAAAAACGAAAAAAATTAAACCGACAAAAGAAGAAAAAGTTTTAAAAACAAAAGAAAAAACGAAAAAAGTTAAACCAATAAAAGAAGAGAAACCAAAAATTATAAAAGAAAAAAATATAGTCAAAAAACCAAAAAAAGAACGAAAACAAATAAATTGGAATATTTTTTCTAAAATTAAAGCTAAATTTAACAACAAATTCAAAAAAACAAAAACTGTCACACCAGAGGAAATTTAATGACAAACTTTACAGTAAAATTCAGAGGAACAAGAGGTTCTTATCCGACACCGAAAAACAACTTTCTAAAATTCGGGGGAAATACTTCTTGTGTTGAAGTTCACTGTGGAAAGCAATTGGTAATTTTAGATTCCGGAACAGGAATTGTCGACATAGGAAATGACATTTTAAAAAAAGGGTATTGTCAAAAAAATACAACAATAGTCTTGAGCCACATTCACCAAGACCATATTCAAGGGCTTCAGTTTTACAAACCATTGTTTAGTAAAGATTCTGAAATTAATTTGTTTGGACTCAATAAGTACAATGAAAATCTCAAAACAACATTAAAAAATATTCTGTTTGACACGGTTTTTCCTCTAAATTTGGATGAAATAAAAAGTGATTTCAAAATACACAATTTTTCACCTGACCAAACAATACTAATCAACCAAGAAGGAAAAACCCAAATAGTCGATACTGAAGAAAACGTTAAAATAAAAGAAAACATCATAAAAATTTCATCTATCAAAATCCCGCACCCAAAAGAAGGATGCTTGAGTATCAAAATCGAATACAATAACAAAACTTTGATTTATGCAACCGACAAAGAAAGTTTTGATAATGATGATGATTTTATTAATTTTGCAAATAATTCAAGCTGTTTAATCCATGATGCACAATACATAAAAGAAGATTACAACAACAAATTTCACCCCAAAAAAGGCTATGGGCATTCAACTTTTGATATGGCAATAAATGTTTTTGAAAAAACAAATTCAAAAAAATTGTTCTTCTATCATTATGACCCTGATTATGACGACAAAAAACTATCAGAACTGGAAAAACAATACTCAAGAAACAATATATTTTTTGCAAAAGAAAATTTGGAATTTGAATTATGAAAAAATTCATAGTTTTTGTTTTTTTATTTTGCATTTCAAACTTCAATTGTTACGCTATGCAATCAAAACACGGGCTGGATGGTCATGAACAGGCGATAATCGATGCAACAAAAAATGCCAGAACCCATTCTAATATGGGAAATATTTATTTTAAAGATGGAAATTTAATTTCTGCAATAAAAGAATATGAAATAGCTTACAAATTAACATACAAATCTTCCGGCTCGTCAGTTTATTTGTACAATCTTTCACGTTGCTATATGCAACTGAATAATTTTGAACAAGCAAAAATATATCTGGATGAAGCAATAAAAAAAGATTGTCTTAATATGACATACTACAAAGCAATTGTAGATTGTTATATAAAACTCAATATTGAACAAAATGAGCTTGAAAAATGTCTGAACGACGCTGAAAATCCCTATAATAGAATTGTTGCAGGGTTGATATTTTTAAAAATAGGGAAAAAACAGACAGCAAAAAATATTTTTGATGAATTTGTAAATGAAAACCCTGATATGATAATCACCCAAGATGTAAAACAAATCTTACATCAATTGTAAATTAATTTAATTAGTCTTGGAGCTTTTTATCTAACAATTTTTGAACATTTGTAATTATGTCGTTATGAGTGATTTCTTTTGGACGCATTCCATCTAATTCTATAAAATTGTATTCATCAATTAATTTTTTGTATTCTTCAAGACATCTTTTTTGATAAATTTCAAAACTATTGTAGATATCACCCGAAATCCCAATATCACGTCCCGATTCAAAATAATCAAGAACACCGTTTTTTGCAATCAATCTTTTTATTAATATATCAGGTGAAACATTTAAATAAAAAACCAAATCAGGCTTTGGTGCAAAACTATACAAGTTTTTTACCCATTGTATATCGTGGCCTCTTACTGAATCTCTAACATAAGCCGTATAAATATATCTATCCATTAAAACAACAAAACCCGCTTTTAGTGCCGGAATAATTTCATTTTCCAGCCTATCTGTATAATCTGCAGCATAAAGCAGTGAAAATGTTGTAGTGTTAAGCATATTTCTTTCTTTTGCTTCGTTAATTACACCGGAAATAAGGCGAGAAGTTTTCCATTGAGAAACAGTGCAGCCAAAACCTTTGTTTTTTATATATTCAGACAGCATATTAACATGGGTTGATTTTCCCGAGCCATCAGTACCTTCAATTACTATCAATAAGCCATCATAACCATGGTTTGTATTCATTTAATCTTCTACCTCAACAAAAATATTTTTATCTTTTAACAATTGGGCAACCTTTTTTCTCATATATTTCTGTTTTTCATAGATACTTTTGTTTGCATCTATTTTTATCAACCCAAATTCATCAACCATTTTTTTGTATTGATCAACTATTCTATTTTGAAACAACAAGTAGCTTTTGTATGGATTTCTTGACAATTTCATGTCCATGCCGGCTTCGTAAAATTTTGGTTGCCTATTTGAACAAATTCTATCCAAACTATCTTTTGGACTAACATCAAAATAAAAAGTCATATCAGGTTTTATTGCAAAAGAATACATATTACGCACCCAAGAAGAATCAACCTCTCTTGCAACATCTCTTGCAAAAGCTGTATAAACATATCTGTCAGCCAATACTACAAAACCCGCTTTTAGTGCCGGTTTTATTGTTCTTTCCAATCTGTCTGCAAAATCAACAGCATGTAAAAGAGAAAAGGTTCTTCCTGAAAGCAGGTTTTTCTTTTTCGCCTTTTTTGTTGTTTTTGAAATTAATTCGGAAGAATTCCATTGTGTTAAAATCACATCAACACCTGAATCAACCAACCACTCATGCAAAAGTTCTATCTGGGTTGACTTTCCTGCTCCATCAATTCCTTCAACGCAAATAAGCCTACCAGAGTAATCATGATTTTTTGAAAATCTTAACATTTTGCACCCTTGTTTTTTTATCAATCAAATACTATATTAGATTATATAGCAAAAACACAACGAGGGGATAAATGATATTAAGTTTAATTAAAAAATCTTTCAAACAAGTTATTGAAAACAGCTCTATAACATTGTTTTTGGTTACATATTTAATCGCAATCAGTATTCTTGCCCCGCTTGCCAGAACCAATTTTTTAGTAATCAGTCTTGGGATTTGTGCTGTTTTGTTAACAGTTGCATATGTTTCAGGCTGGTTTTATATGATAAATACTATTTCATCAACAAAAGAAGAAGAACTAAAGAATAAAAATATGTTTTCTGTATTTTTTGAAGGAGTTGGAAAGAACTTTTTATCTGTATTTATCGCTTTAATTTTTTATTTTTTGATAGCATCTTTAGTGTTTTTTCTGTCAGGATTTTTAGCAAATCATTTTTTTGGCGATATTAATGTAATCTTAAAAGACATTATGACAAAAGCAACCGAAAACACCAATCTTATTGATTTGTTGTCAACATTACCTACAGATAAACAATACACTTTATATGGGTGGCAGTTTTGTTTTATTATAGGAAGCAGTATTTTTAGCTTTCTTTTTATGATGTATTTTCCATTTTTGTTTAATTCAAACAACAACGTATTTTTAAGACCTTTTACATCTTTTTATAAATCTATAAAATTTATATTTAAAAATTTCTTATTAACTTTGGGTTTGTATTTTACAATTTATTTTTCTTACGTATTTTTGAATATTTTACGTACATTTACGGCAAATTATGTTATAGTTTCGCTCATATTGTTTTTTGTTTATATTTATTTTCTTGCAACTATTGTTATGATAATATTTAACTATTATGAAGCAAAAAATAATAGTACTAACGGGCCCGACTGCATCAGGGAAAACGAAAATATCGATTCAGCTGGCAAAGAAGATTAATGCAGAAATAATCTGTGCAGATTCTAGAATTGTATACAAAGATTTAGACATAGTTTCAGCAAAACCGACTTTAATCGAACAAGACGGCATTGTTCATCATTTGATAGATATTATTGATGCTAAAAAAGATTTCTCTGCGGGAGATTTTGTACAAAGAGCGGAAGAAATAATTCGAAATTCTAAAAAACCGCTCATAATTTCAGGTGGGACTTGGTTTTATATAAAAAGTTTATTAGATGAAGAAAAACTTCCAAAATGCAACATAAATCCTGAATTCAGAAAAGAACTGGAAAACATCGACAGCAATATTTTGTGGGAAAAATTAAATTCAATAGATTCAAAAAGAGCTTCTTTGATTCATCCAAACAACAAAGACAAAATTATTCGCTCGATTGAATTGTGCAAATATTTAGGGATGCCAATTTCAAAATACAAAAGAGAAAGCAATCAAAAATACGATTCTTATTGGTTTATGCCAAAAATAGAAAGAGAAGAACTCTACAAAAGGATAAATTCCAGAGTTGATGAAATGATAAAACAAGGTCTGTATGAAGAGTGGCAAAAAAACAACGAAAAATACGGCAAAACCAAAATAATGTACAACACTATAGGGTATAAAGAATTCTATGAGATAGAAGATTTTAACTTTGCAGTTGAAAAAATAAAACAACATACAAGAAATTTTGCAAAAAGACAGTTGACATATTTCAAATCTAATTCCAAAATAAAATTAGTAAACACTGTTGATGATATTTTAAAAGGAATAAACAATTGAAAAAGATTACACTTTTGGTTTTTATGTTTTTAATGACTTTTGTTGCATTTGCAAAAGAAGAAACAATTCAAGCAGGAGTCAAGTACAACGAAGCAACTGCAAGAGTTGAAGCGTTTAAAGATGTAGAAAGAAAAATCGACAAAGACATTTTTAAAGATTACTTAAAAGATGTAAACAGAAAAGAAAATTTAGAAAAAATTGCAAATTATGATTTCAATATAGAAGATGAAAGATATTTGTGTCCATTTTATATAAAAAATGCCCTAGCCAGCTACTCGGTTACTTATTACAACAAAATGGAAGAATATACGTTTTATTACAATATTTTAGGAAATTTAATCAAATTAGACAAAATAGTAAACATAGATTATCCGATAAAAACCTATAGCTATTCACGTTATGGCAATTTAGTTTCTGTTACTTTTTCTGTCGATATAGATGAACAATTTATATACAACGAAAACGGAAAACTTCTTGCTCATTGGCTAGAAAACAAAATGATTAAAAAACCTGCTTATTTAAAAATGATTGATTTAAGACGTGGTGATAATGGAGATTAAAAATGAAAAAATTTTTTTTGATTTTATGTCTTATCAATTCTTTATGCTTCGCAGCAACAAAACTCCACGTTGAAGCACTTGAGGATTTTGATTCTGTTTCACCTAGTGAAAATTTTAGAGTCAGGCTAATTGAAGATTCTAAAAT
>CAKUUG010000020.1 GCA_934692665.1 uncultured Candidatus Melainabacteria bacterium
CAAAGTATGCTTGAGCATCTTTGTTTGTATATTGACCGATAATTTTGATTGAGTTTTTGTTAGCACCAACAGTACCATCAGAACCCAACCCCCAGAACATACAGTTTGTAGTACCAGCAGGTTCTGTTACGATATGTTCTTCAACTTTTAGAGATTTATGAGTAACATCATCTTCGATACCTACGGTAAAACCATGGAAACCATTGTTTTCCAAGTGTTTATAAATAGCTAAAATCATTGATGGAGTAAATTCTTTAGAAGACAAACCATAACGACCGCCAATTACTCTGATGTCTTTGCCTTCAAGAGCTGCAAAAACATCCAAGAATAATGGTTCACCAATTGAACCTGGTTCTTTTGTTCTGTCCATTACTGCGATTCTTTTTGTTGTTTGTGGAACAACTTCTCTAAAGCGTTCAACATCGAATGGTCTATACAAACGAACTTTAACCAAACCGTATTTTGTGCCACGGTTTGCATTTAAGTAGTTGATTGTTTCTTCGATTGCTTCACAACCTGAACCCATTGCAACAATAACGTCTGTAGCATCAGCTGCACCAACATAATCAAATGGGTGATATTGACGACCGGTTACTTTTGCAACTTTGTCCATATATTCTTGAACGATATCAGGAACAGCATCATAGTATTTGTTTACTGTTTCTCTACCTTGGAAATATACGTCTGTATTTTGAGCACCAACTTTACAAATTGGTTTTTCAGGACGAAGTGCTCTTTGTTTAAATTCTTCAATATATTTTTCTTCAACTAGTGATTTAATTTCATCATAAGAAATTTCTTCGATTTTGTGAATTTCATGAGAAGTTCTAAAACCATCGAAAAATTGGATAAATGGAACTTTTGCTTTATATGTTGCAAGGTGAGCAACCAAAGCCAAATCCATTTCTTCTTGAACGGAATTAGCTGCAAGCATTGCATAACCGGTATTGCGGCATGCCATAACGTCTGTATGGTCACCAAAAATTGCTAATGATTGAGCAGCTAATGCACGAGCTGCAACGTGGATAACAGAAGGAATCATTTCCCCTGCTATTTTATGCATAACAGGAATCATCAATAACAAGCCTTGAGAAGCTGTATATGTAGAAGTCAAAGCACCTGCAACAAGTGAACCATGGACAGCACCTGCAGCCCCTGCTTCTGATTGCATTTCTGCAACCTTAACTTCTTTTCCCCAAATATTTTTTTTGTGTTGTGATGCCCATTCATCTACCCATTCACCCATTGTTGAAGATGGTGTGATAGGATAAATCGCTGACACTTCGCTAAGAGCATACGCAACATGGGCAGCTGCGTAATTGCCGTCAACAGTAATTGTTTTTTTAGCCATTGCTATCCTCTTTTCTTTTCTAGCTATAAACTACTTAACAAAATTATAACGCCAACAAAATTTTTTGTGCAAATTTGAAAAACGAATTTGACTAAAATCTTCTAAAGAGTAAAATGTAGTTGAATTATTAACTACTAAGGCAAACTATGTACAATAAACTTTCAAACAAAGCAGAAGAATTTATTTCTAACGAAGAAATTTTAGATACTCTAGAGTATGCAGAAAAAAACAAAAACAATATTGAATTGGTAAAATCAATATTAAAAAAAGCTCACCCGATAAAACAAGGTGATAAAACAATCTGCAATGGTTTAAATCATAGAGAAGCAAGTGTACTATTAGCTTGTGAAAATAAAGAAATTTTAGATGAAATATACAATTTAGCTTCTGTAATTAAACAAACATTTTATGGCAACAGGGTAGTTATTTTTGCTCCTTTGTATTTGTCTAATTATTGCACAAACGGTTGCGTTTATTGTCCATATCATTTTAAAAACAAAAATATTAAGCGAAAAAAACTATCTCAAGAAGAAATAAAAAACGAAACAATAGCACTCCAAAATATGGGCCACAAAAGATTGGCAATAGAAGCAGGGGAAGATAATATCAACAACCCGATTGAATATATTTTAGAATCAATAAATACAATATATTCAATAAAACACAAAAATGGAGCAATAAGACGTGTAAATGTAAATATAGCAGCAACAAGTGTTGAAAATTACAAAAAACTAAAAGAGGCAGGGATTGGAACATATATTCTTTTTCAAGAAACTTATCACAAAAATTCCTACGAAATTTTACACCCTACCGGCCCAAAACACAATTATGCATATCATACAGAAGCTATGGACAGAGCAATGGAAGCAGGGATTGATGATGTAGGCATCGGCGTTTTATTTGGTTTGGAAAGATACAAATATGAATTTGCAGGGCTTTTGATGCACAAAGAACACTTAGAAGCGAAATTCAACGTTGGCCCGCATACAATTTCTGTTCCAAGAATAAAAAAAGCAGACGATATTGACCCCAGCCAATTTGATAATGGAATAGATGATGAAACATTTAAAAAAATCGTTGCATTAATTAGGATTTGTGTGCCTTATACGGGTATTATCGTTTCAACAAGAGAATCCCAAAAAGTAAGACAAGAAGTTTTAAAACTGGGAGTTTCGCAAATTTCAGGAGCTTCTCGTACTAGCGTTGGCGGTTATAGTGAAGAAGAACGACCAAAAGACACAGAACAATTCGATGTTTCTGATACGAGAACTCTGGATGAGGTTGTTAATTGGTTAATGGAATTGGGATATTTGCCGTCATTTTGTACAGCTTGTTATTCTGTTGGAAGAACAGGCGAGAGATTTATGGATTTGTGCAAAACAGGACAAATCCAAAATTGCTGTCATCCTAATGCAATAATGACTTTAGAAGAATTTTTGATTGATTATGCAACAGAAAAAACCAAAAACTCGGGTGAAGCTTTAATTAAAAATGAAATTGAAAAAATAACAAACGAAAAAGTAAAAACAAAATTGAAAGAATATCTGGAAAAAATTAAAACCGGAGAAAGGAACTTTAGGTTTTAAAATGAGTCTAGAGAATTTACCTGCCGCAAACAGATGTCATATCGGGTTTTTTGGCTGTACCAATGCAGGAAAATCCAGCCTTGTAAATGCAATTACAAATCAACAAATTTCTCTTGTATCAGATATAAAAGGTACAACAACCGACCCAACGCAAAAAACTATGGAAATACTGCCTATAGGCCCTGTTGTAATAATTGATACAGCAGGAATTGATGATGATAGTAAACTTGGCAAATTAAGAATAGAAAAAACAAACAAAATTCTATCAAAAACAGACATTGCGATTTTAGTTGTAGATATTCTAAAAGGTAAAAGCAAAAAAGATGAAGAATTGATTGAGATTTTTAAAGACAGAAATATCCCATATATCGTAGCATACAATAAAATCGATTTAACAGATAAAGAACCTGTTTTAGATAAAAATGAAATTGCTATAAGCACAAAAGAAAATAAAAATATCTTCGAATTGAAAGAAAAAATTGCTTCAATAAAATCTTTTAATAAAACAGAAAAAACTATCATAAAAGATAAGCTAAACAAAAACGATGTAGTTGTTTTATGTATCCCGATAGATGAATCAGCTCCAAAAGGCAGACTTATTTTGCCACAACAATTGACAATAAGAGAAATACTGGACAAAAACTGTATATGTATTTGCAGCCAAGATACAGAATTAGACAAAACGATAAATTCTCTTAATCAAAAACCAAAACTCGTTATTACTGATTCGCAAGTTTTTGAAAAAGTAAAAAATATTGTTCCGAATGATATTCTTTTGACTTCTTTTTCTATTCTTTTTGCAAATTACAAAGGCGAATTAAAAGAACTCATAAAAGGTGTAAAACAAATTTCCAATCTATCTGACAATGACACAATATTGATTTCAGAAGGCTGTACTCATCATAGGCAATGCAACGACATAGGTTCTGTCAAATTCCCAAAGTGGTTAAAAGATTTTACAGGAAAAAAACTAAACTTTGAATTTTCATCAGGAAACGATTTTACAAACTCCCCAAAAAAATACAAATTAATCATTCATTGTGGAGGTTGTATGCTAAACGAAAAAGAAATGAAATCCAGAATAGAAATTGCAAAAAATTCTTCAGTTCCTATTGTAAACTACGGAATTGCAATTTCTTATATGAATGGAATGCTAAAAAGAAGCCTTGAAATTTTTCCTGAGATTTTAGAAATATTGTAGAAAATAGACTTTTGTAATATAATGTCGTTAATCAATCAACAAGAAAGGTAAAAGATGAACAGTGCAGTTATAATTGGTAGAGTAGGCAGAGACCCTGAAATAAAATATTATGAAAGTGGAAAAAGCAGAACAACATTTTCTATGGCAGTAAACAGAAGACAAGGCAAAGAAGATGTTACTGACTGGTTTAATATTGAAATGTGGGACAAACAAGCAGAAACTGCAGCAGAATGGATTAAAAAAGGTGCTTTGATTTCTGTAGAAGGCAGAATAAGAGTAAACTCATGGCAAGGACAAGATGGCGAAATGAATGAAAGCTATCTTATCAGTGCTACAAAATTCAACTTCGAGGGTTCTAAAAAGGATGCTCAACAAAACGTTGCAGCAATGTAGAAATTATGTCAATACAAGAAGAATCAACCATCATAATTGCTGATGACTTAACAGGAGCTAATGATACAGCACTGCAATTTTTTAAGTCCGGTTTGCAAACAAAAGTAATAATAGATTCAAACTACGATATCAAGACAGATGGAATCGATACGACTTGCGTTTGGGCTTTTTCGACCGAAAGTAGAAATTTGCCAAAAGAAAAAGCTCTTGAGACAATTATAGAAACAACAAAAAAATTACAGGAAAATTTAAATTCAGACAGTTTTTACAAAAAAATTGATTCAACTTTAAGAGGCAATGTCGGAATCGAAACCATTGCACTTTTGGAAATATTAAAAAAAGACGCAGCAATTGTAGCTCCGGCATACATAGAAGAAAACAGAACAACAATCGGCGGCTATCAATTGTTAAACGGTATTCCGATAGAAAGAACTCAAGTTGCACTTGATCCCAAATCGCCAATTTTGAACTCATTTATACCCGATATACTCAAAAAAGACCTGAATCCACAGCTTTTTGATTATATTGGTATGATAAATTTTGAAACTATTTCAAAAGGTGCAGGGCCGATAAATTTAAAAATAAAAGAACTTATTCAAAAAGGCAAAAAAATAATCATAGTAGATGCGATTTCTACTGTTGATTTGGAACAAATAGCTCTTGCTATAGACAAAAGCAGCTATAATCTGTTGCCAACAGGAAGTGCAGGGCTTGCACTTGCAATAAACAAAATAAAATATGATAACCCGAAACAGCCTTCTCATATAAAACACTGTCCGTCTTGTGCAAGATTGTTTTTGTCGGGTTCTGCAACACAATTAACCAAAAATCAAATTCAGAAGCTAAAGCAAGAAAAAGAAATTTTTTCAGTCGATTTAACAATCAATGATGTATTAGAACAAAATAAAAAAATTATCGATATCGTATGTGAAAAACTGGCTCAAAATACCGATGTCATTATACATTCTTCTTCAATTTTTAACAACAATATTGAAAGCGAAAACGAAAATTTAAAAGAAGATTTGATTGATGCAGGAATACCAAAAGATGAACTTGCAAATTTAATTACAGATTATTTGGCTGATTTGATAGAAGAAATAAACCATAGGCAAGATTTTATTTTGATTATGATAGGTGGCGAAACTTCGTTTAAAAGCCTTAAAAAAATAAATTCAAAATACCTGCAAATAATTGACACTATTTTGCCTGCTATACCTTTGTGTGTAGATTTTAGCGGAAAAGTCATTGTTACAAAATCAGGAAATTTTGGCACATTAAACACATTAATTGAAATTGTAAATTATTTTGATAGATTAAAAACTAATGAAAAATTATAAAATAGCAATTACAACAGGGGACAAAAGAGGAATAGGCAAAGAAATAACAAAAAAAGCCCTTGATTCATTAAAATTAAAAAAAGATGACGTATTGATTATCGGCGAAAGAGTTGATAATTTTTATGATACAGAAGAAATAAACATCGAAAACAACGGTGAATTTTGTTACAAAGCATTAGAAACCGCTTGTAATCTCATAAAAAATAAAAAAATAGCTTCTCTTGTTACAGCTCCGGTTTCAAAATCCGAATTACACAAAGCCGGATATATTTTTAACGGACAAACAGAAGTTATAGAAAGCCTTCTCCAACATGACAATCAAAAAGCACAAATGCTTTTTATCGCACAAGATTTGAAAGTCATGCTTTTAACCAGACACTGTGCCCTAAAAGATGTTAAATTGACTGTTGAAGAAGTTATTTATAAAACAAAAATATTAAACGATTTTTTAATCGAAAAATACAAAATAAAATCCCCAAAAATCGCACTGTGTGCACTAAATCCTCATAGCGGAGAAGATGGGATTTTGG
Source organism: uncultured Candidatus Melainabacteria bacterium (assembly GCA_934692665.1). Lineage (GTDB taxonomy): Bacteria > Cyanobacteriota > Vampirovibrionia > Gastranaerophilales > Gastranaerophilaceae > RUG14156. The sequence goes on from CAKUUG010000020.1 coordinate 6,399, forward strand.
GAGATGAAGAAATTAAAATTCTAAGACCGGCAGTTGAAATTTTAAATAAACAAAACATAAACATAACGCAACCATTGAGTGCTGACAGTTTGTTTGCAAAAGCCGGTTTTGAATATTTAAACAATAAAAAACCTTCTTATGACGCTATATTGTCTTGTTATCATGATCAGGGTTTGTGTCCTGTAAAAGCTCTTGCTTTTGATAAAGCAATCAATACAACAATCGGACTTGATGCAATTAGAACTTCTCCATCTTCAGGAACAGCCTATGATATTGCAGGAAAAGGCATTGCAAGGGCAGACAGCATGATAGAAGCTATAAAATTGGCATTAAAACTGCAATAAATAGGCTAAATAAACAATTAACATGCTATAAATCGTATATTAAATTACAATAAAAAAAGCCTAAAATCATTTAGGCTTTTTTTTATTTATTGATTTTTTAATCTTATGCTTTTTGTTGTGCATCTTGAGCTGGAGCTTGTGGAGCATCAAATCTTGATAACAACTCTTGAGCAGCTGTTTTTACAACTTCATCTTTTGAATTTAAAGAGTCAGCCAATGCAGTTTCAACTGTCGCTTTATCACCAGGTTCAGCTACATATTGTAGAGCTTGCATTGCAGCTACTTTAACTTCCGGTCTTGAATCATTTTTGATTACATTAACTACATCATTGTAGCCCGGTAATTCTTCGATTTTTAATGGTTGAATTGGTTGTTCACCGTTTGCTTTTTGAGTTTCAATATATTGATTCAATTCTTCTCTTTGTAATTTTTGAATCATTGCCAATGTGTACAATGCAAAGATTCTGTTTTTGTTTGCTTTGTCACGTGGAGAAAGTTGTTCAGACAATGCATCTTCTTCAGGAGTTAGTTGTTCACCTTTTGCAATTTTTTCGGCAACTGCGATTTGTTTTTCAGATGGACCTTCAAGACCGGTTGTATCTTCATTGATTACATTAATCAAACCGTTCATTACAGGTTCTGAAACAACTTGGAGAGCTGTTGAAGGTTCAGATTGTGCATATTCTGCAATTTTGTTGATTGTTTGAGCTTTTTTGTCAACATCAGTATCTGCCAAACCTTGAGTCAACTCATCAATATTAACTGTAGCTGCTTGAGGTGCTGCTTCTTGTACTACTTCCGGAGCCGGAGCGGCTGCTTGTTGAGTTTCTGGAGCTTGTTGAGGAGCTACAGGAGTTTGAACTTGCTGAGCTTCTGGAGTTGCTTGTGCTTCAGGTGCAACAGGAGCTTGCGGCACTGCTTGTGCTTCCGGAACAGCTTGAGGTTGAACTTGTTGTTCCGGTTGAGTCATAACACTATCCGGCATTATTTGAGGTGCCGGAGCGATTGGTGTTTGCATTGGAATATATTGTTGATATGCATCAGGCAACTGTTGAGGTTGTTGATAAGCATTTGTTTGAGGCATTTGATATAACGAATTTGTATAATTATATGGAGCTTGTTGTGGATTTGCTTGAGGCGTAGCTCCGTATGCTTGAGGGTTGTATATATTAATACTTACTGCGTTAGCACCACCTTGTTGCGGGTATGCTTGTTGAGTACTTGTTAACGGTTGAGTCATTTCTTCTCCTTTTTTGAGTTTCTCCACACATTTTGTATAACACATGTGAATTTAAAATATTGCTTATTTTTTTACTTTTTCTATTTAATTTTATAATAAAATTGTCAAAATTGCCTAATATTGCGTATTTTCGTACTTTATATTTCTTTACAATTTCAAATAATCATTTCTTTGTTTTACACCTGTAGTGTTTTTTATAAAGTTCCAGCCTTCCATCACAGCAAGTGCACCTGCTGCTATATTTGCAAGACCTTTGTGTTTGCTAAACATTGCAACAGAACCTGCTATGAGATTCGGTATGTATTTTACACCTGCTGCAAAAAATCCATTCAAATAACCTGTCACTCTTCCTAATGTTTCGTTTACAGATTGAAATGGATTGTTTCTTGCACACCAATTTTTAATTTGAGAATTTTTGTATGATAAATCATCCGTTCTCATGGCATTAAGCTCATTTGAAATAAATGTATCCGCACTAGCTTTTGCATAGTTTCTATTTGCACTCACAACACCGCTTTTGTGCATATCATAGATACAACTTCCAACACTTAATCCTGCCGCAGCCTTTGATATTATTGTCATTCAGTTGCCTCCTCTTGTACTTTTATTTTGTCAGGAGCTGACATTCTTAATAATATTTCAGAAGCCAATAGCTGTTCTTCACCTATTTTGTCTGTATTTTGGGATTGGATTTGCTTCAATAAATCTACTGTTTGATTGTCGCCTGTACAATAGTCAAGGTTCAACATCGTCAAACCTAAAAATCTAACTGCAGGAGAGGTATCTTGCAGGATTTTATTTACTAAAGGCATTAAAGAAGGGTTATCTTTTCTATTATCATCTTCTTTAAAACGTTCTAAAAGTTCTTTTGCTGCTATCAAACGAACTTTTGGATTTGCATCATTCAAATAATTTTCTAGTGATTTTACATACTCGTCAGTCAAAGGAGTAATTGTTTTTTCTTTTTTCTTTTTATCGTCGTCTTTTTTAGAAACTTCTTCATTTTGCGAATTTTTATTAGTTTCATCAGTTACTGTCTTTTTTGATGAATTTGTTTCGTTTAAACCATTTGTTTGATTAGTTGGCGATTGTATTGGAACATTCGGATTAATCATGTTTGGTTGATTGTTTGGCATTTGCATTTGAGGATTTGGTTGAGAATTTATCATGTTATTGTAATTTTGGGGATACAAAGGCAAATTTGGATTTGAATTTGGCCCATACATAGAATAACAATTGCTGTTATTTGCACCACCAGAAGGTGCAGAAGCCAGGCTCGTTGCACCATTTCCGTATGCTTGTGGTGAATATATATTTATACTCACAGCATTAGGACCTTGTTGCGGATAACATTGATATGAACTTATAGGACTATTTTGCATAATTTTTCCTCATAATTTAATAAAAAACAAAAACGAAACAAAATTGCCAAAAACTTCAAAAATATTAATAATTTTTTAAAATTTTTTGTGATAATATTAAAGAAAAGTTTTTAAAAGGAGACAAAATGTCGGATTACAAAGATAAATACGAAATGGTCATAGGGCTGGAAGTCCATGCACAATTAAAAACACAAACAAAAATCTTTGGTCGTGAAGGTTGTGAATTTGGTCGTGAACCAAATACAGAAACCGGAACAGTTACATTGGGTTTGCCGGGAGCGTTACCTGTTTTAAATAAAGAATGTATAAATATGGGAATTTTGGCAGGTTTGGCACTAAATTCTACTATTCCGTCACGTTGCAAATTCGACAGAAAACAATATTTTTATCCTGATTTGCCAAAAGGATACCAAATTTCACAATATGATGAACCTATTTGTCAAGGCGGATGGGTGCAAATTTCAAACAAAAAAATTGGAATCACAAGAGCTCACTTGGAAGAAGATGCGGGAAAATTGGTTCACGCAGGAGCTAGTGGACTTTATGGTTCAACATATTCATTGGTCGACTTAAATAGAGCAGGAACTCCATTGTTAGAAATAGTGTCTGAACCTGATATGAGAAGTTCTGAAGAAGCTCGTGAATATGTAGAAAAACTAAGAAATATATTAAAATACATAGGTGTTTGTGACGGAAACCTCGAAGAAGGTTCAATGAGAGCTGACTGTAACATTTCTATCCGCCCAATCGGACAAAAAGAATTTGGCACTCGTGCAGAAATAAAGAATGTAAACAGTTTCCGTTCTTTGGTTCGTGCAATTGAGTATGAATTTGTTCGCCAAGCAGAAATTCTTGAAGAAGGTGGACAAGTTGTGCAAGAAACTCGCCTTTGGGATGACAATTCCGGCATGACTTCTTCAATGCGTGGCAAAGAAGATGCACATGACTATCGTTATTTCCCTGAACCTGATTTGATGCCTGTTGAAATTTCAAGACAGTGGATTGAAGAAATAAAAGCAAAAATGCCAGAGTTACCTGATGAAAAAGTAAAAAGATATATGGATTCAGGATTGTCTGAATATGATGCCAATGTTTTGGTTAACCAAATTGATATGGCACTATATTATGACCAAGCTTTAAAACAAGGGGCAGATGCAAAAACAGCTTCTAATTTCTTAATGGGAGAAGTTGCGGCGTATTTGAAAGAAGAAAAAATTTCAATAAATGAGTCAAAATTAACTGTTGAAAATTTTGTAAAACTTTTAAATTTGCTAAAAAAAGGAACAATTTCAAATAACATTGCAAAAGGTCTTGTTATTGATATTTTGAAGACTGGAAAAGATGCTGAAAAATTGGTTGAAGAGAAGGGATTGTCAGTTATTTCCGATGAATCTTCTATTCTTCCGATTGTACAAAAAATTGTTCAGTCAAATCCTGAGCAAGTAGCAGCTTATAAAGGCGGAAAAGATAAATTGTTTGGTTTCTTTGTTGGACAAGCAATGAAGGAAACCAAGGGCAGAGCTAATCCTCAGCTTTTAAATAAATTATTAAAAGAAGAGTTGGACAAATAATTTTGTTTCGTATATAATAAATGTACGGAGAATATTAAACAACTTTGTATGTTTATCGAGTAGCTTGAAGCTCACAAAACAAAACACATTGAAAACTTTATACATTTGTTAAGTGGCCCAGAGAAATTTATGAAATAAATTTCAAAAAGACAATTGGCTAGACCAATTTCGCCACAAAACAAAACACATTGAAAACTTTATACATTTGCCCAAGTGGCGAAATTGGTAGACGCACCAGACTCAAAATCTGGCGTGGTTCACCCCACGTGCCGGTTCGACTCCGGCCTTGGGCAAATGTTTTATAATTTAAAAGTTTTACTATATAATTGAGTCAAATCTTCTGTTTTGACTCTCAAAAACCGCTCATAAGTGCCGATTTTTCAAGATTAAATATCTGAGAGATTTCATTTGTTTGTTATTTATCTAATTCTAAATATATTTAATTCGCTTCGTTCTTGTTTTACTAAAATCTGTTTCCGTTTCAAAAAATCTTGTTGTTTTATTAATATTTTCTATACTTCCTTTTTTGGCTATAATTTAGTTTTAGCGAATCTTTAAAATTTTAAACTTGAAAAAATGTTTGTTAAATAATATTAATAAATTTAGTTTGTTTCGCAATTTTTAATATTCATCGCTTTTGTATTTTCATAAAATATAAAAAGCAAGGAAAACATGTCATCACAGATTCAATCTTTACGCCCAAAAGAGCAAATAAAACCCCATAAACTAAATAAAAATAAAAACAGCTCGGTTCGTTTTGATAAAAGAACAGACAAGTTTGAAAATATCAAAAATGCAAGCACTTGCAAATCAAATAACAGCAAATTTGATTTTAGCGAATGTGCTAAAAATTTTGCAAAAGGTGTTTTATCTCCTTTAACTGCAGTCGTAAAACATCCCATTGCAGCCATTACAACAATTGCCGCAACTACTGTTGCTTGTACTGTTGTACCCGTTTTAGGGCCAGTTATGGCAGTGGGTTTTGGAATATTGAGCGTTTTTCAACTGGGTAAAGGTGTTGTAGATGTTACAAAAAACATCAAAAACAAAAACTATGACGAAGCCGAAAAATCCTTCAACAAAGTTGGGCAAGGTACTGTTGGTATAGCATTAACTTTATTAGGTTCAAAACAAAACGCAAAAGTTGTAAAAGAAACAAAATTGATGTCAGAATTAGATGTGACTTCTCTTAGCACTGCTCAAAAAACACAAATTGCAAAAGAAGTAAAAAATATGTCGAAGTTAGACGCTCTTAAAGAAATAATGTCATTATTTACTTCAAAATCCGGTTTAAAAGCACTAAAAAAACAATTTAAGCCAAGCAACATGATACAAAGAAGCAAAGAGGCACTAGAATTCTTATTTACCAAAAAAGAAGTAACTAAAGTCAAAAAAGAAAAAATGGAATTTTGCAAAACAGAAGAAGGCAAAAGAAGGGCAGCAATGTCGACAGAAGAAATTGAAGCCGAAGTAAAATCTTTGTACAAAGAGGCATTTGACGAATACAATATACCAGAAGAATTAAGACCCGAAATAAAAGTAATCTCCGATACAAACAATCCTTTACAAGGTGGCGGATATAATTCCGGCACCCATGAAATCAAAATCAACACCGAATCTTACAAACAAGGGGTATTTGATTTGCCTGATGTAATTAAACATGAATCAAACCATGCCAGCGAAGCAATATTGAGACAAAGATTGCCGCAAGAAGAAAAAGAAAAATTACTTGTAGAATATTTGCTAGATAGAATCCAAAAAGGCGACAAAAAAGAAGTTCTAACAGGAAAACACGATTTGTTTGGCATAACAGGATATGAAAAAATTGAAACTCCAAAAATGAATTCACAAATGAAAACCGATTTTTCAAAACTAGCACAAGAAAAATTGTACAATTTGACATCATATACAAATGATGATTTTGTGCAAATGGTCAAACCATTGGTTGAATCTAATCCGGATTTTGTAAAACAATACAGCAATATCGAAGAAGCAACAACAATACTAAGTAAATACGCTCAAAATCATCATTTTAGATATAATTTGGGAATAAATTATGCTTCAGGCTTTGATACTACAAAAATTGATATTGGCTTGTTAAAAGAATTGACTCCGGAAGAAAAAATTGCTGCCATAGAATCATTCAAAGAAAGCGTGGATTGTCTGGAAAGCAATTTGGGGCTACAAGGAGGAATATTTGGATTTAATGCGGATTTTGAACAATATCAATTCACTCCGGAAGAGGTTGCTTCTCAACAAAAAGGAAATAATTTTGAAATTCAAAAGTTAAACCAACAACTAAAAGAATTAAAAAGTGAGGCAAATTATGATTTGGTTAAAGAAGCAAGATTGTTAGATGAAATTAAAAAATCAGAATTAACAATCAAATACAAAACTTTAGGCAAAGAAATGTACAAACTAAAAATAGAATACAACAATCACCCTGAAAATTTAGAGCTTGCAGCAAAAGTCGAATCAATGGAAAGGGAACTTGGGGGTCTGGAATACGACATAGAAAAATTGCAAGGCGGGAAAGCAGCATCCCTAAGAGGAATAAATTATACAACATATCAAACTAAAATCAGACCGGAAATGGGAATAAGTCACAGTTATCCGCTTGCTACAAGCGATGCGGTTGATATATTAGAAGATAATATTGATGAAGAATCTTAAATGTTTTAATACAAAAACATACAAATACCACTCTATAGGCTGTAAATGGGCTTTGAAGCGTACAAAAAATAAAAATTGATAAAATCAGACAAGGTGAAGTCCCAAGCAAAGTTTGTAACGGAATATAATTTTATTAATTATTTTATTTTTATAATCGGATTGATTTCATATATAATAAAAATCGGTTTGTTTCTTTCGTATATTTTTTTCAATTTAAATTTAGCTTCATTTTCGTTTGCTATTGTTTTAATTGTGCTTTCATCTGATGTCAAAAGAAGGTTTTTCTTGTCTTTTGATAACGTTTTCAAAAACAAATCACAATCAAATTCATGATTAAAAATGTTTTTATTGTGTTCAAAAGATTCGAGTTTATAGCCTTTTAAGTCATACATATTGATATTTTCATTGACAAAATAAGGCACAAGCCCAATTCCGACCGGACTAAAAGTATCGGATGTGTACAGTTTCACACTGTCGTTATTTACTTCTTCGATTTTTGTTAAAATTGTTTTGTAGTGTTTTGTGTATGTTGTTCCATTGTACCCTTCCAAAAACAAACTATACGGACTAAGAAGAAGCACTAATATTAAAGTCAAAAAGAAATTCAGCAATTTTTGACTTTTTAATTTGTCAAATTCCAAAATATAAGCAACTAAAAGAAAAATAAAATACAAATAATAGTGCCAAATTCCACCTGTATAAACTTTTAAAAAGAATAACGTCAACGATATATATGTAAAAATAAGATAAAGTGCCGCTTTTTTGGTTTTTATCAAAAAAGTGAAAAATGCAACATAAAAACTGATTCCGCAAACAAGATTAAATAAAATTTGAAGATAATTTGAATATTCATGAATCAAGAAAGGCCTAAATAACATGTGTAAAATGCTAAGATAAAAATTATATATTTCCCAGTTCTTCTTCATCTGGGGAATATCAGGATTGTACAACTGCAAAAACAAACCCAACAACCCCAAAAATGATATAACAAAAATCAAAACAATGTCTTTTTTGGGGTGATTAAAAAGAGAATAAGTTTTTTGCTTAAATATATCATATAAAAACAAAACAAATATCCCAAACACCCCAAGTGCCAACAGAACACTTAAATAGCCGCAAAAAACCATCAAAAAAGCGAAAATAACAGGCTTTTTGTAGCAGAGTTTTGTTTTGTACATATAAACTATAACAAAGAGCAACAAAACCCCCAATGTATAAGGTCTTGCAACAGCTGAATAAAAATTGAGCATGATAGAATTGAAAGTTAAAAGAAATTTAATAAAATTGTTAAATGGAAAATACTTCCAAACAAACAAAACTAAAAAGGATGAACACACCCAATTAAAAAATAACATCGGATAAGGATAAAAAGAATCTTTGATTGAAATTGCTTTTAAAATCAAAAACCACAAAGCACTATGTCCTTCCACTCTTGTTAATTGAAAAATTTCATTTATCGGAAATCTGGAAATAATATACGCATGAGCTTCGTCAAAAAACGGAACCCTAAAACAAACATATAAAAATGTTATTAGTATAAAAGAAAAAGGGGCGATTTTATTAAATAGTTTGTTTATTTTGTTTAGCAATTCCATATCGCTAATTATACCAAATATTTTACAAACAACAAAACTATAACAAAAACAAAACCAACCATGATAATATACTTTTATGCAACTTTTTTTAATTAATTTTCAAAAAAAATTCAACAAAATTCAGAACAACCAACTTCAAAAAAAATATTCAAAGTTTTTTGTTCAATATATTTTAAAAAATTTTTTCAATATAAATGATTCTCTAAAAAAAGAAGAAGATGGAAAACCTTACCTTGAAAAAAATTCTTTCAAAATCAGCATTAGTCATTCAGAGGATTTGATTGCAATTTTGTTTGACAAAAACGACTGCGGAGTAGATATTGAAAAAATTAAACAAAGAAACTATGAAAAAATTCTTTCTCGATTTAATATCCAAAAAAAACTCTCCCTAAAGGAATTTTACCAATGGTGGACAATTTTTGAAGCCGAATTTAAATCAAAAATAAAACAAGAAACCATAAATTTTGAATACAAAAATTTCATCTGCGGAATTTCTTCATTCGATAAAAGCTTAGTTGCTTTTGAAATAAACTTCAAAAGCAACCATAAAGATTTTTTATTTGAAAAATATGAAATTCAAGATTTTTTGTAAGTCACAGTCATTCATTGACATCTTTTTTACTCGGAGTCCAATAGCAAGTTTGATATTGCATTAATAATGAGAAAAAGAATTTACCAATATTGAGAACTATTTGTATAGAGTGGAAATTTTGACCACATTTTATTTTTATCAAAATTATTTTTAATATTTTTTAATTAAATTAGCAAAAAATATCATTTTCATCTTTTGTATATTCGCCAAATCAAAAAAAGGAATGATATGAATATTTTTTTAAATTCTAATAGATTGTTTAACAATTTTTACAATTCAATAAATTTTAATGCAAGAAAGAAAAGCGACAACAAAACTGTAAAAGAAAATGAAAAAGCACGAGAAATAGATTCTACAGTGTCTGATGCAGAAACTTCTCTTGGAAAAGCTCAAGTTGCAATTCAAAAGAAAAAAGTTGAAATCACTCCAAAATTAAGGAAAAGAATCAACGAATTTGCAGAAAAATTTGATGTAGAACCTTCAAAATTTGAAACAATTGCAAATTCTACACCTGATTTTTTTGATAGAGATTTAGACGCTATGCACAAGCGCATCACCGATTCAGTAGAAATATTCAACATGTCAAAAGAAGAATTTGTTGAATTGGCTCTAAAGCAACCACCTATATTTTGTCAATTGCCGGAAACAATGAACAGTAACATTAACGATTCAGCGGAAATCTTTAATTTAACAAGGGAAGATTTTTTAGAAGCAGCGAAAAAACAGCCGTCATTGTTTTGTAGAGACCCAGAAACATTAAACGAAAAAGTTGACGATTCGGCAAAAACATTTAATATACCCAAAGAAAAATTTATAGAGTTAGCCCTAAAACAACCGCAATTGTTTTATAGAGATAGCAAAGCATTAGATGACAACATTGAAAATTCAGCGAAAATTTTTGATGTTAAAAAAGCGAGGTTTTTAAAAGCAGCAGAATTACAACCTTCTTTATTTACTATGAAGCCTGAAACAATGAGCAAAAATGTTGATGATTCAGCAAAAAATTTCAAAGTTTCAAGACAAGCATACATAAAAGCAGCCCTAAAACAGCCACAATTGTTCACGCAATCGCCAAAAACACTATATAACAACGTCAAAGATTCATCAAAAAAACTTAACCTTGAAAAAGAAGCGTTCATAAAAGCCGGATTAAGACAGCCTTCTTTATTTACAAAAAAACCTGAAACACTAAGCAACAGAGCCGATGATTCAGCAAAAGTATTAGATGTCGCAAGAGAAGATTTTATAAAAGTAGCATTAAGACAACCTTCATTGTTTAATATAACTCCAAAAACCCTAGACAAGAAAGTCGAAGATTCGTCAAAACTTCTTAACTTAACAAGAGAAGAATTTATAAAAGCAGGAATGAGACAGCCTACTATGCTTTACCAGCTTCCTGAAACTTTGAACAACAATGTTACGGCTTCATCAAAAGCACTAAACCTCGACAAAGCAGTATTAGTAAAAGCAGCTTTAAGACAACCGGCTATCTTTACCCAATCTCCGTTAACTCTTGACAATAGAGTTAACGTTGCAGCAAAATTGTTTAATGCGGAAAGACAAGATTTTATTAATGCAGCTCTAAAACAACCGCAAGCATTTGTTACAAAACCTGAAACTACATTCAAAAAAGCAAAAATCTATGAATATTACAAAGAACTTAACAATGTTCCAACAGATAGTCTATTGGATTGTATGTCATCACAAGGTGACAATCATTTGTTGTTAATAATATTAGGAACATTAATCAAACAACAAACAAATATGAAACCGGTTGTGAGGGTTACTATAAAAGACAATGAATTAAAAGATTTTCTAAAAAATAACCCAAATGAATACAATCTAAAAATTCAAAACAGAGAAATAGTCACAGAAAATTTAACAAAATACGCAAAATCTCTAGAAAAAGAACTAGATAACAAAGTTAAATTTAATCTTGAAATTATTGAAGAATAAAATTAATTTGTTTTACATTTCTTGCATATAAATTGTATATAGATTACGTCCTTCAACATCTTCTATTGCTTTATGCAAGACTCTAAATTCTTGGTTTGCTCTGTAAATCGCCTCATCTGCACCATATTTACCTTCACCTGTATCAAAAGCTTTTGTTTCAAGATTTTTTGGATAAACAACAAATTTTACATTCCTATTTGGATTAGAATCACTGAAATTATTACCAAAAATTTGTTCTGCACCAGATATTGTTTTTGCAAAAGATTGAATATTGTCATATTTGTAGATTTCGCCAGCTTCAGGAAAATTTTCAAAGAATTCTTCCGGCTCAATGATTAGCAACCAACGAGCCAACGGCCCATATTCCCCCTCTGGTATTTTATACCTATCGCAAGAATACTGTAACATTTTACTTGCCAATTGTCCATCTGCAATATTGACCCCTTCTATGTATTTTTTAAGCCACAAGTTAGCTAGCGTTTTGTTACTTTCAGTACTTGAAACGTTATTTCCACAAGAGCGAATTTTGGATAAAATTTGTTCTCTTTCGTCTTCTGTAATTTCAGGAAGTTCTATTTCTTCTGAAACTTCATCAAACTCCAATTGTGAAGAAATCGCTTTCAATTTTTCTATTTCTTGTTGATATTGTTCATCATCCAGCAGTGCAGCTTTCGAATAATCATATTTTGGAACTTTAAAAGAAGCTAATTCCAATGCTTTTGAATAAGCGGTTTCATCTAAGTCTTTTATTTTCCTTGCTATTTGAAAATCTTTAGTCCCTACACTAATTGCGGTTTTAATTTTTTCCAGTTGTTCTTTGGTTAATCCTTCTATTATCATGTCATTTAGGCTGGTTGGGTTTGTGCCTACATTTAAAAGTTCTACTGTTTTTTCATATACTCCATTTTTTGATAAAAATACAGCTTTTTTAGCTTCACAACCCAAATCAATCAAATTTAGTGCTTTTTCATATTGTTCATCATCTAATTTTACTAATAGAATAAGTGCATTATAATCCTTTGAAACACCATCAGATAGCATTTGTTTTACTTTTTCAAATTCAGAAACTTTTAAATCAGATAAAACTTTTGCCTTTGGAAAAATTTTAGAACTGACATCTAGTTCTTGAGATATAAGCGAAGCAAATCTATCACATGCAACATCATCTTTTGCATAATCTTTTACAATTTCATATCTTCTATAATAAGGGGTAATGTTATCAGGAAGAGAAGTCTTAAACATCTTCATTGCATTATTAAAAAGTCGTTCATCTGTTGCAAAATTAATAGTAGTGCCATCTTTTTTTATTGGAGAAAGAATATAAGATTGAGATTTCAAAAAAGGAATTAATGAATAAGCTCTTTTAAGCTCTTCATCATTCAAAGAATACAAAGATTCAGGATTGAAATCATCAATTGCTCCGCCAAGTTTTCTAAATTCGAATAATTTTGAATACTGTTCTTCAGGGAGTTTTGTATATTTAATTGCATATTTTATATCTATTTTATTTCCATTATAGTTAGGATCTGCTTTTAGGAAATTTATTATTTTTTTATATTCATCATCATCCAAATCAGAAATATCTGATAGCTGGTTTCCTTGATTGATAGTTCCTCCGCTTTTTAATATCGAAATTAATTTGTTGTACGATGTATCATCTTCTTCATTTTCACACGCAGAAATCAAAGACTCTATACAGTTTTTTTCGACTCCAAAACTTTCTAAAGCTTTTATCTTTTCTTCCTTTGGAATTTTAATAGGTTTTGTTTCTTGAATTTTAACGAGAGTAGTTAACTCTTGAGTTTCTATTGGTTCTTCTTTTGAAATTGTAGTATCTTCTATTGAAGTTTGGTTGTTTGGCGTAATTTTTGTTAGTGAAACAATTACATTGTCGTTTGTTAAAAAATGATTATTTGGTGTAATTTTTGTTAGTGAAACAATTTCATTATCGTTCGTTGAAGATTGGTTATTTGGTATTTGTTCAGCGGTTTTAGAATTTTTAAAAATTTCAACAACAGAATTTACAAGTTTTGAAAAAGACGTCTTATTGTTTTGTTTTTGATTTGTTTTAGCTTTACTAGATAAAAACTCATCAGATTCTTGTTTTATTGCAGCATTTTGCTGGCTATTTATAGGTTTTTCTGCTTTTAAATTAAATTCCTGCTTTATTCCATTTATATTTTTAATCATTTTTAGCCCAAATGTTATATATAAATAAATAAAAACAAAACAAATGTTTATATTAACTAATTGTTAAGATAATTAAAGATAAGCAAACCTCTTCACCAAAAATAAACATTAAAAAACCCTCTACATAAGAGGGTTCAAAAAAGGAGGAACTGGGATTCGAACCCAGGGAACACTCGCATGCTCGACGGTTTTCAAGACCGCTCCGATCAACCACTCCGGCATTCCTCCGAAAGTTACTTTTATATAATAGAACAAATATTTTTGCTTGTAAAGTACTTTTTTCAATATTTATTAGTATTTTCTTAAAAAATTTCTTATAATATACTAAAGCTATGGGAAAATTATCAACAAGTCTTTTTAATCTATCGGATAAAATTCTTAATTTTGCACAAAATTTCGAAAAAATTCCAAACAAAAACCCGGAAATTGTAGCTCTGGTACTTTATCCTATTTTGTATTGGATTTTTACTATATTCCATGAGCCTTGGTTTGATGAAGCACAATCTTGGCAAATTGCAAAATGTGCGACATACTCTGATATTTTGTTTTATTTGCCACATTTTGAAGGACATCCGCCTTTTTGGCATTTGTTGTTATCTATTTTTGCAAAAAACAACTTTCCATACGAAATAACAATAAAATCAATTGCATTTGTTTTTTCTTATATTACGGCTTTTTTTATTGTTTTAAAAGCACCGTTTTTTAGAATCATAAAGATACTTTTGCCTTTTACATATTTTTTGTTCTATCATTACGCAATAATTTCAAGACCATATTGTATGATGATGCTGGCTTTTTGTTTGCTTGCAATAAATTATGAAAAAAAATCGATAAAATACGCACTGTCTTTAATATTTTTATCTTTGTGTCACGCTTATACTTTTGTTATTTCTGCTTTTATAACGTTTGTGTGGTTCATTGAAGAAATCAAAAAGAAATCAACAAAAAACATTTTTTCTTTTGTAATTTTAGCGGTATTTTATATTTTACTTGCAATAACGATATTTCCGTCAAAAGAAGCGTTTGCGATGGCGGATGGTTTTAAAAATACTTTTTTTGAAAAAATTCTTTATACTTTTTTTGCAATACCGAGTGATAGCGTAATCACTTTTGTAAACACAGGAAAATATATATCGCCGTGTGATTTGGTTTCAGGGATTTTTTGCGGTTTTATTATTTTGTGGTTTTTATATTTTTACACAAAAAAAAGCAATGTTTTCTTAACTTTTATCATTCCATATATCCCTTTTGCATTACTTTCGACCAAATATTTTTATCTTCATCATAGCGGAATTGCTTTGTGTTTTATAATTTTTATTGCTTGGGTTGAAACAAACAAACGCAAAAACACAAACACAACTTCAAAAATAGAAAAAACAGTGAACAAATACTTTGCTTTGTTTATTTTTATAGTTATGTTTTCAAATCTGTACTTGTCGCTCAAAAGCTGCATTTTAGACGTTTTTATAGAATATTCAACAGGGAAAAAAGAAGCAGCTTTTATTAAAGAACATCATCTAGATAATTACAAAATAATGGTTGAGTGGGGAACGGAAACAGTTGTTAACACAAATATAAACGGCATAAGCTTGTGTCTTGCACCATATTTTGAAAAAAATATTTTCTACAATTTTAACTACAAATTTCCCGAAAAAAATTATGTAATTCACAAACTTGTATCCAAAAAAGAAATAGAAGAAACCTACAAAGATTGGAGAAAGTTTGGATTTCCTGATGTTCTTGTCGGGAATGTGTCTTTAGAAGAAGTTTTTGGCGAAAATATTATAGATAATTATGTTGTTGTTTATTCAAGCAACTATTCGTATATACACAAGGGTTTACCTATGTTTGACAACGTAAAAAACATAATGGTCAAAAAGGAACTTGCCGAAAAACTAAACCTAAAAAAGGTTACACCGGATGTAAAAAATTACAAAGCTGATTTGTTTAGAATTACTACATGGGTTTTTTGTAGAATTTTTGATTTAGAAGATAAAATCAAAGGAGAAATAAAATGAAAAAAACCATTGCAATTATTGGTGCAGGGCCTGCGGGATTGAGTTGCGCTTATGAAATATTAAAAAATTCAAGCGACTTCAATGTGGTAATTTTTGAAGAAACGTCATTTATTGGCGGAATTTCAAGAACCGTTAACCACAAAGGCAACAGAATGGATATAGGCGGACACAGGTTTTTTTCAAAAGACGAAAGCATCGTAAAATGGTGGCTTGAGATTTTACCTTTACAAAATCAACAAACACTTGATGATATTTTATTAAACCAAGAAAAAAAACTTCCTCTTTTGGGTTTAGACCCTGAAAAAGAAGACAATGTAACACTTATAAGAAACAGGGTTTCAAGAATTTTTTACAATCAAAAGTTTTTCGATTACCCAATCAAAATGAAAGCTCAAACGATAAAAAATTTGGGATTAAAAACAACATTTTTAGCCGGTTTTAGTTATTTGTTTTCAACAATTAAAAAAAGAAAAGAAAAATCGCTAGAAGACTTTTATATAAATCGTTTCGGGCAAAAATTGTATTCAATGTTTTTTGAAGGATACACAGAAAAGCTCTGGGGCAGGCACCCAAAAAACATTTCTCCTGATTGGGGAAGACAAAGAGTAAAAGGGCTTTCTATTTTTGGGATTTTAAAAGACATATTTTTTAAGATTTTTCCTTTTATAAATCACAAAGTTGAAACTTCTTTGATAGAAGAATTTTATTATCCAAAATTCGGCCCCGGGCAATTATGGGAAGAAGTTGCCAAAAAGATAGAAGAAATGGGAGGAAAAATAGAATTTAATTCAAAAGTAGTTGAATTAAACAACGAAAACAATAAAATAAAATCCATCTCTTATATCAAAAACAACGAGAAAAAAACATTTGATACAGACTATGTTGTTTCGTCTATGCCTTTAAAAGATTTGGTTTTGGCGACAAAAAATACACCTTCAGACATTCAAAAAATCGCAGACAATCTTCCATATAGAGATTTCGTGACTGTTGGGATTTTAGTTAAAGATATAAATCTGAAAAACAAAACAAAAATAAAAACGTTCAAAGAAAGAATTCCGGACTGTTGGATATATGTACAAGATACATCCGTAAAACTGGGAAGAATGCAGTTTTTTAACAATTGGTCACCATATTTGGTAAAAGATTACAAAAACACACAGTGGATTGGGCTTGAATATTTTTGCCAAGAAAATGATAGTTTTTGGAATATGAAAGAAGATGACATATTAGATTTTGTTGCAAACGAATTGAAAAATATGAAAATCATCAATTCTAAAGAAGAAATCCTTGATTTTCATAGAGAAAGAGTAAAAAAAGCCTATCCTGCGTATTTTGATTCATACAAAGATATCGACAAAATAATTGATTTTACAAATTCTAAAGAAAATTTATTCTGCATCGGAAGAAATGGTCAACACAGGTACAACAATATGGACCATTCGACAAAAACAGGATTTTTAGCAGCAGAAGCTATTCTTCAAAACAAATTAAACAAAAATGAAATCTGGAATGTAAATACAGAAAAAGAATACCACGAAACAAAATAGCGGAAACTTTTGTTTTCCGCTATTTTAAAAAACTTAAAAATTGATTTTTATTTTCCGTTTAATGCTCTAATTACTTTATCTGTCAAATCTACACCACCAAAAAATACCACTGATTGTTCAACAACGGTATCAACATTGTTTGACATTGCGACTTGTTTTATTGTCGCTTTGATTGTAGCATCGATTTCGTTTTCTTTCTTTTCTTTTAGTTTAAGAAGTGCTTCTTGACGACGTACAAGTTCTTTTTCTGTTGCATCTTCAAAATTTTTCTTTTCTAAAGGAGTAGAGAGCTTTTTGTATTCTCTGGTTTTGTCCAGTTTAAAACGTTCAATTTCTGAATATTTGTCAGAAATTTCATCAGAAACCGTTTTTACTCTTGCATAATTGTCAACAACTTTGTCAAAATCTACAACTCCTATTATTTCTGCATTTGCACTTGCAAACATTAAAGAAAGAGCAACCATACTCAAGCCTAAAATTTTTTTCATTCTTTTCTCCTTTGAACAAATATAGCCAAGACATATTTTATTTTTTCAGTATAATTATAGCATAAGGGAGTAAACCAGAAAACAATATGACAAAAAATTATCAAAAAAGAGATCCGAAAGAATATAATATTTTCAGAGGGATTTTTCAATGGATTACTTGTACATTAGTTTACGGAATGTATTACAAAGTTGCTTTTAATCTAAAAGTAGAAGGTAGAGAAAATGTCCCTAAAAAAGGATTTTTTATAGTTGCCTCAAACCACGTCAGTGCAATCGATCCTTTTTTAGTTATTTATGCCCTGCAAAGAAATGTTGCTTATATGGCAAAAGTTGAACTATTCAAAAACCGAATTGCAAGATTTTTCTTGGATTTGTTGGGGGCTTTTGCAGTAGATAGGGCGAAACTTTCGCCATCAACAATAAAAACAGCTCTTGGACTCAAGAAAACAAACTGGGCTTTGGGAATTTTTCCACAAGGCACTAGAGAAGCTGATGGCAATATGGACAATATCAACAAAGGTTTTGCAAGTTTTGCAAAAACTCTAAAATGCGATATTTTACCTGTTGCAATAACCGGAGTCGTAAAAGACCAAAGAAAAGTATTCAATAGCCACATGAAAATAAAAATCGGACAACCAATTCCATACAGTGAAAACATAGACGAAATGATTGATGTTTGGAGTAAAAAAGTTACAGAATTATCAGAAGGAAAAAGGTAATGACAGAAAAAGAAATAAATTTTGCACAAAAAAAAGCAAAGGATTTTAATTTTTTAACAAGATTATATCAATATTATGCTTTGTATATTTTGTTTTTACCTTTTTTTGGTTCATTATTTTATAAAATAAAATTAAACAAAAACAAAAAACTCGAAAAAAAGCTCTACATATATGCTGCAAACCATATTTCTTATATGGATGTTTTTCTTGTTAATTATTTAGTCGGAGTTCCTATTGCTTATATGGCAAAGCAAGAACTGTTCAGACAAGGTTCTTGGGGACAAAAATGGGTTGCAAGAAATGTAAATCGTCTGGGAGGTTTTGCGGTTAATCGTGAAAAAGTGGCTCTTTCAACTATCAAAACAGTAAAAGAAGTATTCAAAGCAAAATACGGATTGTGTATTTTTCCACAAGGCGGCATCAGAAAAAACAAAACTATAGAAAATATTAATGGCGGCTTTATATACTTTGCTAAAACAAACAAAATCGACATTGTTCCTGTGGGTATAACAGGCTGCGAAAACTACAATTGGAATATTTTTAACAAACAAAAAATAAACGTAACGATGGGAGAAGCAATTTCTTGGGAATTGGATGAAGAAGAAATTTTAAAACAATGGTGCGAACAAATCGCTTCCATGACAGGTTACGAAAACAAAGAAAAAGCAAATTAGCAATTTTTTTTCTTTACGTGTTTTGTAGGGAAGTACAAACATGACTCCAAAAGGATTATTGTGTCAATAAACAACAACTATTCATTACTTGCAAAAAGCATAAAAACGATAAATAACCCTTCAAAACCCATTGGAACACTGATTGAGGAGATACCGACCGATGTAGGCAGATCTTATGCGGGCTACAAAAGAGGCGGTATTATTGAAGGTGCCGAAAAAATGAGAAAAGAACTCATGTCGGCAGTAGTGTGGATGTTTGGTATTCCTGCATTTAATAAATTGGGAAATTTGTTTTGCGAAAAGCTCTTAAAAATTCCAACAACAGGCATTGATTTTTCTAATGCAACAAAAGGGAATGACGCAATTTTAGATAGTGCAAAATACCTTGTTGATGGTATCAAGAAAGAAGGGCTTGATTATAGCGATTTAGACAAATTTAAAAACTTCAATTTCAAAGGCATTAATGCTGAGCAATTAGCAAAAAGAATATCAGGTGCTAAAAAAATAACTTCTATCTCTGCCCTTGTGTTAAATTGCGTTATGATGGGAATCGCCATTCCTAAGATTAATCAATATTTAACACAGAAAAAAATAGACAAACAAAACAAAGCAGAAAAAGAAGCTCTTAAGAATTTCACATCTTTTGAAGAATTTCAAAAAAATACAACAAACAAAACTTCAAATCCTATTTCATTCAAAGGTATTCCGACAAATATTGATGATTTAACTTATCAAACAGAAAACAATAACCGTTTTCGCTTGGTAATCACTGATGTGCCAATGATTATAGGCCGTATGGTTACATCAAGAAACAAATATGAAGCTCTTGAATTTTTGGTAATGGATGGGGCGAGTGCATATTTTTACAATTTTGCAAGCGAACATGTACAAAAACTCTTAAGAGGAAAAAACACTCCAAATATTCAACCAATAAGTGCTGAAACATTAGTAAACAATTTTGGCTTGTTTAAAGATGGTTTAGAAAAAATAAAAAACAATCCTGATATCTTCAAAACACCAAAAGGCAAAAGGCCTGATAGCGTACTGAAAAGTATTTTTGGCTCAGACATAGCAAGTGAAATCTACAGAAATGAAACTTATGGAAAATATGGAAAAGCAAACAAATTCGTAGAAAATGACACCTTAAAAGACATTAACACAAGTATAGAAAATTTCATAAACAAACTTCAAGTTCAAGCAAAAAAAGAAAACATTGACATACTAAAAGGCGACCAGTCTTCAATTGATTTTATTAAAAAATTTACAAAACAAACAAACACTAAAAATGCTGTATTTTTGGCAGTCGGACTAGCAACCAGCGTTTTGGGATTGTCTATCATTATCCCAAAAATAACTTTTGCAATAACAAAACTTTTAACAGGCAAAAATGAATTTACCGGCTCAACTTCTTTTGAAGAAAACAATAATACAGACAAAAAAGCTTAGTATTTTTTTAGAAATATTTCTTTTCAAAAATTTGTCCTTAAAAAAATATGTGTAATAATATTATAAAATGGTTTTAAGGGGATTTATGAAAAAAGTATTTTTATTCGCATTATCAGTAATATTTTCTTGCAATTTGTCATTTGGGATAAATAGCAACATAGAATTAACAGAAGCAACATACAAAAAATACAAAAATGTATCCGCTGATGATAATGTTATTCGTGCTGTTGAATTATTGGAAAACACAACAGGCAAGTATTCCCATGATGCAATTTTGGGGAAAAATTTGACTAACAAACCAATGAAAATAGAGTTTTTAAATCTTTCATTAATCAATCCGCAATACACAAATTTTGATGCTTTAGGCTGGAAAAAGAAAAAAGATTTGTATATCTATATCAACGAAAAGCACAAAGATGCACCAATAGAGGCCCTTAGTGCAATACTTGCTCACGAAGCAATACACCAAGATGAAACCAATTCAATAAACGAAGAAACCTATGCTTGGACTATGGAAGCTGCCGTTTGGACGCAATTAACCGAAGACAATCCAAACTTAGAAAAAATTTCACACCCTTTGGTTGAAAGAGAAAATGTAATCAAACAATTGTTTGTTAGAGGAAATTACACAAGCAAATATATTCACAAATTTGTAATTTCTAACAAAGGATACCAAAACCTACCGGAAAGGTCGGTAGGCTTTGAAGAACTTTTGTAGAATTATTTCCCGTAAGAATTTACGAAACGAGAAGCCAGATGTTTAAAGTATGAACATCTGAATTCTTCTGTTGTAATATTTTCAACAACAGATGGAACTAAAACCAAAAAAGCGTATACCAAAAAACCAAAAAATACTAAACTAATCATTTCTAACATACTTTTAACCTCATCATTATCCTTATGTAATTATTAACGGCAGTTTTTATTCAAACTTTATGAATTTTCTTTTATATTTAACAAAATTTAACAGTATTTGTTTAAATATCTTCTAAAAAAGGTTATTTTATATATTTTAATGTTATTTTTTTAAAAAAATATTCTACAAAACAATATGAATTTAATAGAAAATATGCCAAAATTCAAAAATATTAATTGTATTTTTTACATTTATTATTTTTTTATATATTTTTTCAATATACATTTATCAAAAATTTAAAGAAAAAAAATGGGGCAAATTTGCCCCAAACTGTCTGGAATTAAGAATAGCTGGAAGTATGAAAAAGATTAATTATATAATCAAATAATTTATTAAAAATTTCAATTGTACACATGGGTAATTTTAAGTATTAGGGAAAATATATATAAAAAAATAATAAGTGTATTTTTGACAGTTATTATTTTTTTCGGAAAAAAATCTCCAAAACTCAACAATATCAAGAAAAAAATATTTTTTAAATAAGGGTTGACAAATAGAAATTTTAGGTGCATAATAAAAACATAAAGAACAAGTGTTCAACAAACACTAAAAAACAAAAAAATGAGAGGTGAAAAAAACAATATGTTGACAATATCTCCAATAACAAATGTAAAAAATACAATTAATAATAAAATATCTTTCACATCAGGCGTTCGTTCTAACAAAGGTGCCGATGTAATCAACAACACAACAGACGTTAAAAACGAAGGTAGATTTTTAACAGATTTCTTAGGAACAATCAAACAATCTCCTTTATTCTATCAAACCTTCATTCAAAGACAAGCTAGCATTGAAAAAGGTTTAGATTCAGAACAAAACAAAATTAACACAATTGCATAAGCAATTTAAAGCATTATCAACACCTAACAACACAATCTCGAAGCATAAACAACAAACAACAGCCTTATCATTCTTTGGTAAGGCTTTTAATTTTCTATAAACCGAGTACACTCTATTAAATCAAACAAAAATCATAGATAATAGAACTTTTTAAATTTTTCAATATTTATTTGCTTATTGATAAAAAGTATTTATCGTACACTTTATATCTTCATTCGTTAAGAAATATTACAAATTTATTTAAAAATTCATCAATTTAGCAATTATTTTTTCTAAAAATTCTTTATTGTATATACGAGAGATATAAAGAAGGAATAAAATAATGATTAGTAATTTGCCACGCGCCATTAGCTACGACTACAATGCCATTCAAGGTTCAAGACAAGCAACAGCAAAAGCAGAAACCGAAGAAGCAACAACAGAATCAGCAGAAAATCTGCAAAGAGATGATGAAATATGTTATCTTTTTACAGAGAGCAGTAGTGTAACGAATGCACGTACTACAGCTCTTAAAAAAGCGCAAGATATTCAATATGACATAGGCAAAAAATGGTTTACGACAGTTCAGAAGAACAAACTAAAAATGAAAGAAGTGAAAAAAACTGTAAATTAGCCGCAGGACTTGGTGCTGTTGGATCAGCACTCGGAATTGCAGCCGTTGTTTCACATGCTAGCATTTTAGGTTTATCACTAGGACCTGTTGGTTGGGGATGTTTAGCGGTTGGAACTGCATTTGCAATAGGTGGTGCTATAGGTTCTCTTATATTCGGCTCAAAAGCAGAAGATGCAAAACAAGAAAAAAATGATGCAAGAGAATATGCAAACCAAGCAAATTCGGAAAAACAAGGTACACCTTATTCAATAGATGAAGGTATTGATACAGGATTTGTTGAACAAGAAAAAATAGATGACGCTATAGATACAATGATTGCAGACGGCAGAAATTTGAATTATGCTAATCATGCATATTTGTCATTATCTAAAACATCAGATGAAAGCAAGGAAATTACATACTCAAGATATGATGTTGATTCAAGAAAATTTGACAACCAACAAGAACCGGACAGGACTGATAAACTTAATGGTTTTGAAGAAACAAAAATTTCAGTTCCTGAAGAATTTAAAGATTTTGCAGAAAAATTATTAGCAGACGGCGAAATTACCGATGAAACAGCAGCTACAGCAGAAAAATATTTAGATATGATTGCAAATGAAGACTTTGTAGTATTTGATGTTAATGGCGATGGACATATCAACGATCATGATAGAGATGTTATGAGAATGCTAGTAGAAAAAGAAAGCGTTAAATATGTGACAGAAATGACTGACACTGTACATAATATTGGTTATGATGTCAATGGAGATGGAAATGTAGACGAAAAGGACGGTATTGCTTATAAAGAAATTTCATCTTTAAAAGTTGCTAGAGCGGACTTAAATAAAGATGGCGAAGTTGATGAAAAAGATTCTGAAATACTAAATTCATACACAACCGGTCTCCGCAATTATTATGATAGAATAGGTACAACCTCTAAACTAATCGAAGAAGCTGTAGGTGAAAATGAAAAGTTAATGGATAGAAAATTAACAGAACAAAACTAGATAAACAGTATAATAATAATAATAAAAAGAGTGCCACTTGGCACTCTTTTTATTGTAAAATCTTTAAAAAGAATTTGTAATTGCAATTTTCATAACGTTATCAAATTTATTTTCAAAAACTTTGTATGCTTCTTTTATGTCTTTTAGTTTGTATTCGTGTGTAATAAGGGGAGTTGTGTCGATTTTACCTTCTTTAATTAGATTCAATATTTCATCGCAATCGCATCCGTCTACACCACCTGTTTTAAAAGTCAAATTTTTACCATACATATCAGGTAGAGGTAGCATCATTGATTCATCATAAAGTGCGACAATCACAACAGTTGCATTAGCTCTAGCACAGTCCCATGCCATTTTAAAAGTTTCTTTGCTTCCTGCAACTTCAAAAACAACATCGGCTCCACCGTTTGAACTTTCTTTTTCTATGATTTTTTTACAATCTTCAGGCTTTGTAACAATTACATCTTTATAGTATTTTTTAACAAAATTTCTTCTTGATTCATCTTTTTCACAAATAATAATTTTTTTGGGATTTTTAAGCATTGCACACAACATTGTACAAATCCCCGTTGGCCCTGCACCAATAATCAAAACTGTATCAGCACTTTTGATTTGCGAAATTTTCACTGCCCAAAAACCTGTTGCTAAAATATCACCAACAAAAAGTGCTTGTTTATCTGATACGTTATCAGGAATTTTGTTTACACAATTGTTTGCAAAAGGCACTCTGACATATTGTGTTTGTCCGCCATCAATTCTACAGCCCAATGCCCATCCGCCGTTTTTGTTGGTACAATTATTTACATAACCGTTTTTACAGAAAAAACATTCGCCACAAAAAGTTTCAACGTTCACTATTACCCTGTCGCCAACTTTTACATTTTTGACATCTGTACCGATTTCTTCAACGATACCAACCATTTCATGTCCAACAGTAATCCCTTTAACAGCCTTTGGTACAGAGCCGTTTTTTATGTGCAGGTCACTTGTACAAATGCTGCTCATAGTCACTTTTACTATTGCATCTTTTGAGTCAATTAAACGGGGTTTTTCTTTTTCTTCAAACTCAAAAACTCCTTTTTCCTTGTATACATAAGAAAGCAAAATATTTCTCCTTTTTCGTTAGTATCAAAATAATAAAATAAAAGAGAGTACCAAACGATACTCTCTTTTATGGTGGGCCATCCTGGACTCGAACCAGGGACCTCACCCTTATCAGGGGTGCGCTCTAGCCACCTGAGC
>CAKUUG010000021.1 GCA_934692665.1 uncultured Candidatus Melainabacteria bacterium
CCATTGCACCAACTGGCATACCTTCTCTCAATTTGTAAGAAGCGATTGATTTTTTTGCTTTTGTTGCAAGAGCTTTTTGTCCGGCAATTTTTGTTAATTGGTTAACGATTGATTCAGCAAGTTTTGAGTTGTGAGATGCTTCACCAACGCCCATATTAAGAACAATTTTAGACATTTTAGGAATTTGCATATCATTAGAATATGAAAATTCTTCTTTTAATTTTGCTCTAATTTCGTTTGTATAACGGTCTTTTAAGTTTCCTGTACTTTTAGACATTTTCATTTCCTTTTCTTAGCCTTTGAAATTCTGTTCGTCCCATATAATCCCAAACCTGTCGAACTTCAATGCCCCACTTTTGTGGTAAATTATACATCTAATGTTTCGCCGCATTTTGCACAAACGCGAACTTTTTTTCCATCTTTAATTTCATGTTTAACACGAACAGCTTTATCGCAAGATGGACAACAAATCATTACTTTTGATGCATTCAATGGTTTTGCAATTTTGTTCAAACCACCTTGAACACCAGCCATAGGATTTGCTTTTTGTGCTTTTGTAACTACATTCACACCATCTACAAGAACAGTCCCTTTAGATAGGTTTACGTCTTTTACGTTTCCTTGTTTACCTTTGTCTTTGCCGGAAACGACAATTACACGGTCACCAACTTTTGTGTGAAGTTTTTTGTTAGTTGATTTAGCCATTTTCCTATATTCCTTAATTTATTATATAACTTCAGGAGCCAAAGAGATAATTTTCATAAAGTTTTTATCTCTAAGTTCTCTAGCTACAGGTCCAAATACACGAGTTCCACGAGGAGCACCGTCTTTATTGATGATAACAGCAGCATTATCGTCAAATCTGATTACTGAACCGTCATTACGTTTGATATCAGCAACAGTTCTAACAACAACAGCAGTTACAACATCTGATTTTTTAACAACCATATTTGGAGCTGCGTCTTTAACGGCAGCGATAATAGTATCGCCAACGCTAGCATATTTTTTATTACTTGAGCCCATAACACGAATACAAAGAAGTTCTTTAGCACCTGTGTTATCTGCAACTCGTAATCTTGTTTCTTGTTGTATCATTTTTTTGCTACCTTATACTTAATTAACTATTTTGCAACGCTTACAACTTTATCTAATGTCCAACGAATTGAACCTGATAATGGTCTTGATTCTACTATTGTAATAACGTCGCCTACATGACAAGCATTTTGTTCATCACGAACTTTGAAGTTCTTGGTGAATGTCATTGTCTTTTTATATTTTTTGTGAGCTTTATGTTCAGTAACTTCAACAACTACTGCTTTTTCCATTTTATCACTCACTACTGTACCTTGTTTTACTTTTTTAGGCATTGTTTTATCCTTTACACATTCATTTCTTTTTGTCTTAAAACAGTCTTCATGCGTGCAATTTCTCTTTTTTTGTTAGAAATTGAAGCAGTGTTTTCCAATTGTTTTAATTTATTGTGTCCCATTTTCAAAGTAAATAATTCTTTTTTTGATTCAAGAATTAAATCCTTTAATTCGTCTACAGTTTTTTCTTTTATTTCTTGAAGTTTCATTGTATTTTACCTTTTCGCTACTTTTCTATTACTCTTAATTTGATAGGCAATTTTTGAGCAGCAAGATTTAATGCTTCAATTGCTTCTTCTTTTACATCAAAAGCAACTTCAAATAAAACTCTGCCTGGTTTAACAACAGCTACCCAATATTCCGGGTTACCTTTACCTTTACCCATACGAGTTTCAGCAGGTTTTGCTGTAATTGGTTTGTCAGGGAAAATCTTGATCCAAACATTACCGCCACGTTTGATTTTTCTAGTAATTACACGACGAGCAGCTTCAATTTGTCTTGATGTAATCCAAGCCGGTTCAAGAGCTTGTAGACCGTATTGACCAAATTCTAATTGGCATCCACGAGTCTCAGTCCCTTTCATATTGCCTTTCATTTTTTTACGAAATTTTGTTTTTTTAGGCATTAACATTTTTACATTTCTCCTAGTTATTTCTTAAATTACGCTTCACTTGGTGTTTGTTGTTCACCGCGTTTTGGGCGTCTTTGGAAACGAGTGTTTTCTTTTGCGGCCGGTTTTTTAACTTTAATGTTTTGGTCAGCTTTTTCACCAGGCATTAAATCACCCTTGAATACCCAAACTTTAACACCGATTTTACCCATTATAGTATCTGCTTCTGCAAAACCATATTGAACATCAGCTCTTAAAGTTTGAAGAGGAATTCTTCCTTCTTTTGCCCATTCTGAACGTGCAATTTCAGCACCGCCCAAACGTCCTGATACCATTACCTTGATACCTTGAACGCCTGCACGCATTGTTCTTTGCATAGCTTGTTTCATAGCACGTCTGAATGCAATACGTTTTTCAAGTTGAAGTGCGATATTTTCAGCAACTAATTGAGCATCAACATCAATTCTAGCTACTTCTACAACATCAATTGAAACTGTATTTGTTTTGATTAGTTTTTGAACCGCAACTCTAAGATCATCAATACCTTGACCGCCACGACCGACTACGATACCAGGTTTTGCTGTAACAACAGTGATGTTTACATTATTTGCTTTTCTTGCAATGTTGATTCTTGAAACACCAGCTGTGTACAATTTTTTCTTGATGAATTTTCTAATTTGAGCATCTTGAGCAATATTTAGTGCATATTGTCCTTTTTTTGCGTACCAAGTAGAAACCCATGGTTCAATGATTCCTACTCTAAATCCGGTTGGATGTGTCTTTTGTCCCATAGCTTTCTCCTAGTCCTTTACTACTTTCACTGTTAAATGAGATGTTCTTTTTAATCTTTTGTACATTCTGCCTTGAGCTCTTGGTCTAACACGTCTATATGTTGGAGCTTCATCTGCAAAAATTTCAGAGATTTTAAGAACTTCAGCTGTTGCACCAAATTTTTCAGATGCATTAGCTACTGCAGCTTTTAGGTTTTTTTCAACTATTCTAGCTGCAAAATATGGCATGAACTTAAGCATTCTTTGAGCTTCAGTAACTTTCTTGCCACGGATTAGATTAATCACTCTACGGATTTTTCTAACCGTCATCTTAATATCTGTTTGTTTTGATATAGCTTCTTGCATTTTATTTTTTCCTTAAAGTTATTTTGTGTAACTATTTCTTCTTAGCTGTTTTATCAGCAGCATGACCTCTGTATGTTCTTGTTAGTGCAAATTCACCTAATTTATGACCAACCATTTGTTCAGTAACATAAACCGGTACGTGAGTTTTACCATTGTGAACTGCAATAGTGTGTCCTAACATATCAGGCACAATCATAGAAGCTCTAGACCAAGTTTTAATAACTTTTTTTTCGTTTTTTTCATTCATTGCATCTATCTTTTTTGATAAAGAAGCATGAACGTATGGACCTTTTTTTAATGAACGAGCCATCTATTTATGTTCTCCTATTTTTTTCTTCTTCTTACAATTAGCTTACTAGAAGCTTTTTTCTTGTTACGAGTTTTGTAACCAAGTGCAGGTTTACCCCATGGAGTTTTTGGATTACCACCAGGACCTGTTTTACCTTCACCACCACCGTGTGGGTGATCAACAGGGTTCATAGTAACACCACGCACTGTAGGTTTGATACCCAAGTATCTTGTTCTACCTGCTTTACCGGTTGACAAGTTTTTATATTCAGAGTTGCCTAAAACACCGATAGTTGCGTAACAATCTTTTCTTACCATTCTCATTTCTGAAGATGGAAGTTTAATTGTAACATAGTTACCTTCTTTAGCCATAACTTGTGCAGAGTTACCTGCAGATCTAGCCATTTTTCCGCCTCTTCCCGGTCTTAGTTCAATATTGTGAACCAAAGCACCAAGAGGAATAGAATCTAATGGAAGTGCATTTCCGGTTTTGATATCTGCTTCAGGACCTGAAACAATTTTATCGCCAACATTTAAGCCTTCTGGACATAAAATGTATCTTTTTTCGCCGTCAACATAGTTAATCAAACAAATTCTAACATTTCTGTTAGGATCATATTCGATTGTCATAACTGTACCTTCAATACCGATTTTGTCTCTTTTAAAATCAACTAAACGGTAAGCACGTTTGTGACCACCACCGATATGACGAGTTGTGATTCTACCTGTATTGTTTCTACCACCTGTTTTTGTTAATGATTTAACTAATGATTTTTCAGGAGTAGAAGTAGTGATTTCAGAATAATCTGGTCTTGTCATACCACGTTGACCAGGGGAAGTTGGATTAATTTTTCTAGTTGCCATAATCTTATACTCCTGTCAATTCTTCAATTGGATCGCCAACTATTGTAACAATAGCTTTCTTTCCACTCTGTGTTCTGCCGAATTTCATGCCCATTCTTTTTTGATGAGAAGGCATATAAACCGTTCTAACTTTCTTAACCTTGCGATTAGGATAAGCTAATTCAACCGCTTGAGCGATTTCAACTTTTGTAGCATTTTTCAAAACTTCAAAAGTATATGTATTATTTGCAGTTGCCATCATTGACTTTTCAGTAATGATTGGTTTTTTAATAACACTGTATAATTTTTCTTTGTTATTCATTATTTAGCCAACCTTTCAGTGATAGAATTAATTGCAGCTTCTGTTGCAATAATAGTATCAGCATCAACGATATCTTTTACGTTTAAATTTGATGGTAATAATAACTTAACGCTTGGAATGTTTCTAGCAGAAAGAACCAAATTTTTGTTTTCTTCGCTAGCAAGGTCAGCGATAATTAAAATTTTACCTGTTGCATTAAGGTCTTTCAAAACTTTTGCCATAACTTTTGTTTTTGGTTCAGTAATTTCTGAAAAATCTTTAACAACAGTCATGATTTCCAATTTTGCAGATAATGCAGATTTTAAAGCCAATTTTCTAGCTTTTTGAGGTAAAGAAGTTTCATAGCTTCTTGGTTTTGGTCCAAAGATAACTCCACCGCCTCTGAATAATGGGCTTCTTAATGAACCTGCTCTTGCTCTACCTGTACCTTTTTGTTTCCAAGGTTTTTTACCACCACCAGAAACTTCAGCTCTTGTTTTTGCACAAGCTAAACCAGCACGAGCATTGTTTAATTGTCTTTTAAGAGCAAGGTACATAACGTGTGTATTTGGCTCAACTCCAAAAACTGAACCTTCAAGATTCATTTGTCCAACTTCTGAGCCTTGAGTTGAAACGATTTTTATTGTTTTATTTTCGATTTTTGTGTTTTTAGTCATGATACGCACCTCTAATTCCATTTAGTCCTAGTAGGTTTAATTGTAACCAATTTGCCTTCCGGACCAGGAATAGCACCTTTGATTAGTAATAAATTTTTATCAGCAATTATTTTTGCTACTGATAATTTTGTAACGGTAACTTTTTCATTACCCATGTTTCCTGCCATTCTTTTGCCTTTAACGACACGGCTTGGTGTAGTACCTGCACCTATTGAACCAGGAGCTCTGTGGTTTTTTGAACCGTGGCCCATTGGTCCTCTAGAAAAGTTATGTCTTTTAACGGTACCTTGGAAACCTTTTCCGATTGAGCGACCAGTTACATCAACTTTTTCTACATTTTCTAAAACTTCTAAAGAAATTTTTTGACCTATAGAATATTTTGATGCATCTTCTACTCTAAATTCTTGTAAATGTCTGAAATTTTCAAGATTGTTTTTCTTGAAATGACCAATTTGAGCTTTTGTCAAGTGTTTTTCTTTTGCAGGAACAACGCCGACTTGAATTGCTTCATAGCCATCTGTTTCTACTGTTTTCACTTGAGTTACAACAGCTTCTTTAACCGCAACGACGGTAACAGGTATGCATAAACCTGCTTCATCGTATATTTGTGTCATTCCAAGTTTTTGTGCGATAACACCGATTGTCATGTTAAACCTTTCTGTTGTGAGAGCTACTCTTTGTAGTTTGCCTCATGTTGTACTTACTTGACTTTGTTTAATGGTTTAAATTAAACTCTGCCTTTTTAAATAGATCACATTAATATTAAATTGTCATGTGTTCTTTTGAAGTAAATTATAGTTTTACTTCGATATCAACTCCTGAAGGAAGATCCATTCTAGATAATTCTTCAGTTGTTTGTTGAGTTGGTTCATAAATGTCGATAATTCTTTTATGAGTTCTCATTTCAAAATGTTCACGAGATTTTTTATCTACGTGAGGTGAACGAAGAACGCAATATACTCTACGTTTTGTAGGCATTGGGATAGGACCTGATACTGAAGCATCAGTTCTTTTTGCAGTGTCTACAATTTTTTGAGCAGAACTATCAATCAATTGATGATCGTATGCCTTTAAACATACTCTAATTCTTTGTCTTTTTGCTGTGCTCATTTACGTTTTACCTTTTTTTGTTATACATTACAGTATTATAAAGCATAAAATAAACAAATTTTGCCGTCAATAAGGTAATTGTAAAAGTTTGTAAATAATTTATAATATTATTCACCTTGGATTGATTTTTCAAGCCAAATTTTAGCCTTATAGCCAACAAGTATTTTTCCATCTGCTCTAATCCCATAAGCAAACGGGTCTTCGCCATTGTTTATGCCATCTATATCCATACAAAATAATTTATATTCTGAATCAAATCCATTTTCATCTGGAAAAGTCACAGGACCATTCGGTGAAGAAAACCATCTAAGGTCACAATCCGGACCATAGTTTCCGACTTCTTCTTTTTGACAGTATCTTTTATCATTCAATACTTTTCTTCCTTGAGCATTAGTTATACCAAAAGTAAAAGCAGGCAACCCTTGATAAAAAACAACCCCATCTGATGTTACAATTTCTGCACCCGTTGTATCTGCTTGTTCTTTGCATTTTATATCGTAACGTTCTAGTTTTTTTATTTCTTCCCATTTGTCAGAGTCTTTGTTATAGAATATACAAGCATACGGTTCAGTTCTATTTTGTACTTCTTTTGAACAATTAACACCTTTTGTGCTTACAACATCAGCAAAACTATTGCAGAAATATGTAATATCTCCACTATGACTCCCATCTATCAGGCTCTTATCAGCCTTCATTCCTAAATCCCCATCGTAATAGTATTTATCAGAATTAACCAATTCAGAAATTACTTGATAAAGGGTATTATGAGCTTTTTTAAATTTCATTATATTTTCATCGGGTTTAGAATTTATTGCAACAGGAATAATGATAGAAGTAATTATTCCAATTACAGTTAGAGTTATCATAACTTCTGCCAAAGTGAATGCTTTTTTCATAGACTTCTCCATTTTGATTATTATCCATATTGTACAATTATTTAGATATTTATCAATAATATTTTTATATTAAATAAAATATAATTAGTAAATGGATTTTAAAGATGAAAAAATTCTTATGGGATTAAAAATCAGAAACATAAGAAAACAAAAAGGTTTTACGCAAGAAAAGTTATCAGAAATATTAAACATAGATATTTCAGGACTGAGTAAAATTGAAAATGGAAAATGTTTTCCATCAGTCGAAACAATTTATAAGATAATCAAAAAGCTGGAAATTTCGCCCAATGAATTGTTTAATAAAAATCCTTCGCCTCTAAATACAAAAGAAGATTTAATAATAGAAAAAATAAAAAAATTACCTTCAAAAGACAAAGAAAAAGTTTTAAAAATCGTAGAAATAATAAGAGGAAATTAAATCTTTCCTCTTATTATTTTTTAATTTATTTTGATAGAAGTTTGTCTAATCTTTCCATTGCTTCTTTTGTATTTTCATAAGTTCCAAAAGAAGTTAAACGGAAAAATCCTTCACCATTCACACCAAAACCAGACCCCGGAGTACCTACAACTTGTATTTCATTTAACAAGTAATCAAAAAACTCCCAGCTTGTCATGTTGTTTGGACATTTAAGCCAAATGTAGGGCGAATGTATACCTCCTGTATAAAAAATATTGTGTTTATCCAGCGTATCCGCAATAAGTTTTGCATTGTTTTTGTAGTAATTGATATTTTCTTGTATTTCTTTTTGTCCCGATTCAGAAAATACAGCTTCTGCACCACGTTGAACAATATATGGAACACCGTTAAATTTTGTTGTTTGACGACGAAGCCACATTTTATTCAATTTCATTTCATCAAACTCTAATTCAAGAGGAACAACAGTATAACCGCAACGAGTTCCTGTAAAACCGGCTGTTTTAGAAAAAGAACAAAATTCAATTGCACAATTTTTTGCTCCATCTATTTCAAAAATACTTCTAGGTAAATTACTGTCAGAAACAAAGCACTCATAAGCACTGTCAAACAAAATAACTGCATTGTTTTTGTTTGCCCAATTTACCCATTTTTTTAGTTGGTCTTTGTTATATACAGCACCTGTCGGATTGTTAGGTGAACACAAATACACAATATCTGCTTTTATACTGTCATCAGGCATAGGAAGAAATTTGTTTTCTTCATCTGCTTTTAAAAATACTATATTTCTGTTTTGCATTGTGTTTGTATCAACATAAACAGGGTAAACAGGGTCAGGAATCAGTACTGTATTTTCAACGGAAAAAATATCCAAAATATTGCCCAAATCTGATTTTGCACCATCAGAAATAAAAATTTCATCCAAATTCAATTCAACATTTCTTTTTTGGTAATATTTTTGAATCTTTTCTTTCAAAAAATCATATCCTTGCTCAGGCCCATAACCATGGAATCCGGCTTGTGTACCCATTTCTTCGGTTGCTTTTTTAATTGCATCAACTACAGATTTGCACAACGGTTTTGTAACATCACCTATCCCTAGTCTGATTATTTTTTTGTCCGGATTGTTATTTGAAAATTCATTTACTTTTTTTGCAATAGTAGAAAACAAATAACTCGCTTTTAGTTTTTTGTAATTTTCGTTAATTTTCATTTTGTTTTTCTCCTTATATGTTGTTTTTTATGAAATTTTGCACGTATTTTGTTTTATGAAAAGGGATATTTTCATTTTTTTCAAATAAAATTTCTTTCAATTTCGAATCGTCAAAATGTTTAAATAAAAATTCGTCATTTTTGAATATTATTTTTACAAAACCATAGTTTTTAGATGAAATTATTTTAACATCATTTTCATTCAGTAAATTAATTGTTTCAAAATGAGGATGATTAAATTTGTTGTTGCCGACAGAAACAAGGGCATAAGTTGGTTTTATTCTGTTTAACATTTCTTGGTTTATTACATCTTTTGCACCATGGTGGCCGACTTTTAAAATGTCAATTTTGTTTGGCAAATTATTTTTTATACTATTAAAACTACAAATTCCACCATCTGCCATAAATAAAATATTTTTGTCTTTGTAGCTCAACAATGTTAATATAGATGTTTCATTATCCAGTTTGTCTTTGTTTGAAAGATTTTCGATTTTTGGAAGATAAGTTGTAATTTTCAAATCTTTTTCGGAATAAATTTCTTCATTTTTTGCAATTTTGTAGTTGAAGTTGTTTTCTTTTAGATATTTCAAAATATCTTCACTGTGTTTTGATTTTGATTTTTCGCTTTGGATATAGATATTATTTACTTTGACCAATTTTAAAATATCAACAACGCCGCCACAATGGTCAATATCAAAATGTGTGATTATCATTGAATTTAGCTTAGAGATTCTTTTGTCTTTGAAATAAGGATTAATAATATTGTTTGCAGAAGTTGAACCTTTGTAGTATTTTTTGCCTGTATCAATCAAAAAATACTGACGTTTCGGAGTTTTTATCAAGAAACTATCAGCATTTCCAACATCAAACATAATAATTTCTAAATTTCTATCGAAAATATCAAAATTAATCAAACTAACAAAAAACAAAGAGGAAAAAACAACAAAAACAACGAAGTATTTTTTATTTTTGAAATTGAATTTTATATTCAACAACAAAAGCAAAACAGAAATCCAAAATCCAAACACCTGAAAAACATTCATTCCCATTGTAGAAATCAATGAATATTTAAACGAAGCAAAAAATTCACTCGTTTTTACAAGTACATAAAGCAAAGGTTTTGCAATCAAGTCAAATAAAAAGACAATGCTTGTTGAAATTTTTGGAACAAGTGCAAAAATCGAAGCGACAAAACCAATAAAACTCAATATCCCAATAAACGGTACAACAGCAACATTTGCAAAAACGCTTAATGGTGCAAAGTTGTTAAAATAATGCATCTGCAAAGGCATAACCCATATTTGTGCAATCAGAGGGATAAGCACAACAGATACAAGATTTTTCGGGGTAAGGGAATACAAAATAAATTTAAATTTAAAATTTTTATGTTTTTCTAAAAAATATTTATCTATTTTGTCCATTTTTTCTAATATTATAGGACAAGAAACAATCAAGCCAAAAGTCACAATAAAAGACAGTTGAAACCCGACGTCAAAAAGCATTTTTGGATTAAATAACAAAATCAAAAACCCGACCCAAAAAATCAAAGCTATTGAATTTGCAGTTTTGTCGATTATTTTTCCAAACAAAATAAACAAAAGCATTAAACCTGCTCTCAATATAGAAGGCGGAAAGCCGGTCATAAAAGTATAAAAAATAACAAAAATAGCACCGGTTAAAATAGATAACGTATAAGGGAATTTTATTAATTTTGCAACCCACCACCAAATTCCATAAATAAGAGCTACATTCAATCCACTAGCTGCAAGCAAATGCAACAAACCTGAATTTTTAAAATTTTCTTTTGTATCCTCGTCAACATTAACTGCTTCATCACCAAAAACTATTCCGCCCAAAACTTCCAAATATGGCGATTTTATATTTTTTTTGTGTTGGTTTAAAATATTGATTCTGGTTTTTTCAAATTTATTTAAAATATAATACCAGTTATCTTCGCAGTTTTTGTCGATTTTTGGAACAGAAAGAAGTTTTATATCTTTTGATTTTCCATACAAAATATTTTTGCTATCATGGTTTTTTAGGTATTTTTTATAATCAAATTGATAAGGATTGGACGCAGAAATAGGTGTCGTTAATTTTCCTTTTAGTTCTACAATGTTTCCTATTTGGATTTTATTTTCGATGTTGTCGTTTATATCTAAACTAACAAAAATCTTTGAATCCAAATTTTTGAATTCTTGATTGTAGATAGCAATTGAAATTGGTTTTATGAAAAATTTCACTTTTTCATTTTTTGAAGAAATATTTTTAGAACTAACAATTCTAGCCGTAATTTTTGCATTGTTGCAATTGATATTATTGAAATTTGCGTCAGATTTCACTGCATATTCACAGCGAAAAAGTCCTAAAAAAAATATAAAATACAAAAAAACAAGCCTTTTTGATTTGTATTTTACAGAAAATAACAACACTAAAAGCAATAACAAACTAACAAAAGCAAATAAAATTTCAACTTTATAAAAAACGCTAAAAATACCCAATATATAAAATATTGAAACAAAAACCGTAAAAGTTTTATCGTGTAAAATTAGTTTTTTCATAAAAAATTATTTTTAGCCAAAAATTGCTTCGACAAATTCCTTGCCATCAAAATCAACTATGTCTTCGATTTTTTCTCCGACACCGATTAATTTTGTCGGAAGCTTCAGTTCTTTAGCTATTGCAAAAACTATTCCGCCTTTAGAAGAACCGTCCAATTTTGTAATCGCAAGAGAAGTTATATCAACAGCTTCGTTAAATACATTTGCTTGAGATAAACCATTCTGCCCTTGTGTTCCATCCAAAACAAGCATTGTTTCCAGATTATCATTGTTGATTTTTTTAGATATTACATTTTTAATTTTTTTCAATTCTTCAATTAAATTGAATTTGTTTTGGAGTCTGCCTGCACTATCAATAATAATTACGTTATAATTTTCATTTCTTGCTTTATCTATAGCTCGATACACCAAAGACGCACTGTCGGCTTTGTCTTCTCGAATTATATCAACGTTAGCTCTTTTTGACCAAACATCCAACTGTTCTTCTGCTGCAGCCCTAAATGTATCTCCTGCAACAAGAAGAACTTTGTTGTTTTGTTGTTTAAAACGATGTGCCAATTTCCCGATTAAAGTTGTTTTTCCGGCCCCATTTACTCCAACAACAAAATAAATATTAAGCTTGTCTTTGTCATATTTCAGTTTGTTATCAGAGTCCAAATTTAAAACGTTTAAAAATTCATTTTTCAAAAAATCTTTTATTTCTGAAGTTTTAATTTTTTGAGCTTTAATTTTTTCAACTATTTCAACTGCATAATCAACGCCAATATCGGCTTTTATGAGCATTGTTTCAATATCCTCGAGTTCAAACTCATCAGGAATTTGATTTTTTACAACACTCATAACATTATCCAAAAGAGAAGAAGATGTTTTCGATAATGCTTTTTTTAAAAAACCTAAAGCACCTTCTTTTTTTTCGAAGGTGTCTTTTTCAGGTTTTATATTATCTTTTTTTTTAAAAAAATTAAACATATTTTTCAACTACTCTAGCCAAAATTCCATTTATAAAAGATGGCGAATCATCTGTAGAATATTTTTTTGCAAGCTCAAGAGCTTCATCAATAACGACTTTATGAGGAGCATCTTTTATAAAAGCTAATTCTGCTATTGCGATTCTCAAAATATCTCTATCGATTTTGAATATTCTATCCAAATCCCAACCATAAGCAAATTCGCCTATCATTTTGTCTATTTCTTCTTTATGGGCTTTGTATTCTGTACATATTGTCATAATATATTGACGAACTTCGTCTTTGTTTGCAAGTGCCGCTAATTCAGCAATTTCAAGAGCCGATTGGGCTTTATCAGAGGCTTGCAACAGCTTGTCTATTTTTGCTTCAAAATCAGAAGTCATAACAATAGGAACAGGTATGTTATCTGATTCTATAGGGCGAGAAAGATTGTCTTCGTGGTTGTTTTCGTATTCGATTATTTGGTTTTTCATTTCATTCAATGAAGAAGCTGTTAGAGAAACTTCGTCATAAGAAGATGAAATGAGTGTTCTTACAGATTTTAAAATAATATCTGCGAAATCTTCGTTTTGGTATTTTTCTAAATTCTTATCCAATTGTGAAAATAGTATCAGAGCTAATTCTCTGCTGGCACGTCTAGCTTGCATTTTTAATTCCTTCTTTGTTGTGAGATGTCTTTTTAAAATATTATATTTTAAATAAAAAGAATTAGCTGTAAATTTTTGTAACATTCATTTTAACGTTCAATCATACTGAAGTCTTCAGGCAAGCATTTTTCAATTTCTTTTACAAATTGACTGGGTTTTATTCCAAGAGCTTCAGAAAGTTTAAATATCGTCGTTAATTGAGGATCTTTTAGACCTCTTTCAATCAAATTCAAAAGAGATGTCGAAATCCCGTATTCCATCCCTAAAAGATAGTTGCTTTTTTGTTTTCTTATTTTTCTTAAAACCTTGCCGCAGGCATTTGTGATTAATTTCTTTTCATCTTCTTCTTGCATTTTCTAATGATATCTGCTATATATTTCATGCACGTTCACGAACGTGATAGTTTAAAGGAGTAATTTTGACAAAAGCTTTTACATTGGCAGAAACAATGATAACCCTAACTGTTATTGGAATAATCACAGCTGTTATCATTCCTGTTGCGGTTCATTCTAAACCTGATGAAAATATTATGAAATTTAAAAAAGCCCATAATACTCTATATCAAGTTATATCTACTTTAATAAATTCAGATAAGTATTATTTGAATGGGGATTTGGGGATTAGAGCTGATGGAGTACAGCTTATTGCACAATATGATGAATATTTTTGTTCAACTGTTGCCGATGTTTTGTCTGCAAAAAAATTTTCATGTCCTGAAGATTTAAATACAAATGTTTATGCTCAAATAAATTTATATGTAGGTGGTCATGAAAGTTGTCGATTTTCGTGCGATGCAATGGCAAGTTCTACCTATGAATACACTGTTACAGCTGAAACAATTGCAAAAGCAAAAAGTGATTTGGATAGTTTGTGCAAAAAAGTTGTAACAACAAGTTATGTTGTTGCGATAGATAATATTACTTTTTTTGAAACAAATCCTGCAATGAGATTTGGAAGTACAAGCTGGAACCTTTTTTGTCCAAATTTCACCCTGCCTCGATACTTTTCTCCGCCAAATCAATTTCCTGCTGCATACCATGACCAGAACGGAATGGATATAAATTACAAAGTGTATTGTATAGATATAGATTCTATTCCAACAAAAGATGGTTCAAAATGTGACGATATAAAAGACATCTGTCCTTTTGGTTATGGAATTCGAGCTGATGGAAAAATTTTGACAGGAAAAAGGGCTGATGAGTGGCTTGAAAAAAGTATCCAAGGAGAAAATTAATTTTTCTCTTTTGGAATACCTTTTAAAAACAATAACAGTGGAATCAAAGCTAAACATGCTATAGCACACATTTCAAAAGCATCTTTATATGCACACATATGAGCTTGTTGGAGCATTTGATTGTATAATGTTTTGCCTGCCATATTGGTTGCATTGATTACGTCTGAATTAGGCAAGAAATTTGCAACATAAGCCTGCATACGAACTATAAAATTGTCATTTGTCATAGTCAAATTATCAACAAGAAAATATTGGTGTTTTTGAGCATATCTGGAAATTATTGTTGTTACAATAGAAGTTCCAATCGCACCACCCAAATTTTTAAGCAAATTTTGAACACCAGAGGCGTTTGTCATCTGTTCATTTGCCAGTGTCATCGTAGACAATGTAATAATCGGAATCATACTCATTGACATTCCAACGCCCATGATGAAATTTGGGATTTCAATGTTCGTTGTTGAAATTTCAAGATTTAATTGTCCAAGCATAAAACCTGAAATACTCAAAAGGCTCATACCGATAATAACTAAAATCTTCGGACTGATTTTGCTTCCGATTGTACCAATGAAAATTACTGTCGTAAGAGCCCCTATACCTCTTGGCATCATAGCAAGACCAGATAAATACGCATCATAGCCCATAAGCCCTTGCAAAAACTGAGGAAGAATAGTCATAGAAGACAACAGTACCCCTTGCATAATAATCTGAACAAAAGTTCCTAAAGAAAAATTTGCATCTTTAAAAACTTTTAAATCAACAAGAGAATCTTTTTTGGTCATTTGAATATAGAAAAACCAAATTGCAAAAACTACAGCAAAAAAAGTTAACCAACATACCCAAGTTGAACCAAACCAATCTGCATCATTTCCTTTATCTAAAACAACTTGCATACAAGTAAGCCACAAAGTCAAAGTAAAAAAGCCTGCTCCATCAATTGTGACATTTTTTTGTTTTCTAGCGTAAGGAGGGTCTTCAACATATTTTTTAGCTAAACCAACAGCGACAACCCCGATTGGAACATTTATGAAATAAATAAAAGGCCAAGACCAATTTGTTGTAATCCATCCTCCAACAACAGGGCCGATAATCGGAGCAATTACAACAACGAGTCCAAACAATGCCATTGATTGAGCCCTTTTTTCAACAGGAAACAATTCCAACATCATAGATTGTGCCAAAGGTAAAATAGCACCACCTCCAAGACCCTGTAAAATTCTTGTCAAAACCATAATAGGCAAGCTCGTCGCCAAACCGCAAAGCAGTGATGCGATAGTGAAAACTCCTATTGCTGCAATCAAGAAATTTTTTCTTCCCATCAATTTTGAAAAAAAATCAACAGAAGGAATTATAATCCCCGAAGCAATCAAATAGCTTGTTAAAACCCAAGTGCTTTCTTGATTGGAAACAGAAAAACTTCCTGCCATATACGGAAGGGCAACGTTTGCAATTGTTTCATCCAATACAAACATAAATGCCGCAACCATCAAAGGGATACAAATTATCCAAGGATTATGTTTTGGAATCCAAGTTTGCTCACTTGCCATCTTATTTAACCTTTACTTTTGGAACTACG
The DNA here is from genome assembly GCA_934692665.1 of uncultured Candidatus Melainabacteria bacterium. GTDB lineage: Bacteria > Cyanobacteriota > Vampirovibrionia > Gastranaerophilales > Gastranaerophilaceae > RUG14156. Next base: position 15,839 of record CAKUUG010000021.1, read on the forward strand.
CTCATACCTGATACTACATTGTATTCGTTTTTGTCAATTTTTTCGTCAAAAACGATTTTAACAGGTATTCTTTGTACGATTTTTACAAATGAGCCAACAGCATTTTCCGGAGGGAAAAGACTAGACTTCGCACCGGAAGCTCTTTGAATAGAATCTATATGACCTTTGAATTTTTTATTCGGAAATGCGTCGATTTTAATAGTTACCGGTTGTCCTTTTTTCATTTTTCCGACTTGATTTTCTTTGAAGTTGGCAACTATCCAAACTTCATCAGGAACGATTGCAAACAGTGGGCCGCCTGTAGAAACATAAGCACCTTTTTCGATTCGGCGGTTAGTAATTGTACCTGAATTTGGTGCAATTACATTTGTGTATTCAAGGTTAAGTTTTGCTTGTTTCATTGTTGCTTCAAGAGATTTCAAATCAGCATCAGCAACATTTGAACCTTGTGAAAATATATTTTCTTTTGCTTGTGTTTGACGAGCAAGAGCTTCGTCATATTTTGTTTTTGCGTTGTCTAGAGTTTGTTTTGACACAGCACCATCTTTGTATAAAGCAGTATATCTGTCTAAATCAGTTTTTGCCAACTTTATTGCAGAATCAGAAGCATTTAATACAGCTTTTGCATTTTTTTGGTTAAGAATTGCTTTTTCGTAGTCTGCTTTTGCTTTGTTATATTTTTCTATGTAAACTTCATCATCGATTTTTGCAACCAAATCACCTTGTTTTACTTCCATATTGTCTTTTACATAACTTTCTACAATATGACCTGCAACTTTTGGTGTTACCTGAATAATATCAGCTTCTACATAAGCATCGTCTGTAGATTCAAAGAAGCTTTCATGGTAAAAATAAACACCCACCAAAATGCCAACAATAATTGCCAAAGGAATTAATATTTTTCTCTTTTTGGGTCTGTGTTCATTTGTTTCATTATTGGTATTGTTTTTATTTTCTTCTGACATATTTGCTCCTATATATTTACTTTTACAACTTTTTCAACTACTTTTCTAAATTCTTTTAAAGTTTCTTTTGCTTGTTCTAGAGTTTTTCTATCGATTTCGTCATAAACTCTGTTTATGGTCGGCAAAATAATTTCCATAATTTCTTCACAAAGTTTTCTACCTTTTTCGGTAATAGTTAAGATTTTTACGGGGCGTTTGTGTTTTTCGCAGATATTTATGTTTATATAGCCTTTTTTTTCTAAAGTATTTGCGATTTTTCCAGTGTTTGCTCTATCTTTTACAAGAAGCCTTGCCAAGTCTCTTTGGCAACAATCTTTTGTATCGGAAATAATTGATAAAGCAAGATGTTCTGTTGCACTAATCCCTAAATTCAATTCTTTAAAAAATTGTTCAAAAAGTAAATTGAAATATCTTGAATTAGAATTAAGCTGATAAAACAGCGAATCTTCGTATTTTGTTTCCATTTGGGTTGTATTTTTATTCATTTATTTTATTTCTCGGTTATGTTATATAAATTACATGTTGCATTTGCAACATTAATATGCTAACATTTTATTATTAAAAATGCAATAGTAAAATATATTTTTTTTGGAGAAGTAATGAAAAAGTTTCTAGCAACAACGTTAATATCGACTTTTGTATTAGCAAATGCAATTTCCCCTGTTTTTGCAATTACAGAAAATCAAGACAAAACGATTCAAAAACAATCGAAATTATTCAAAAACAAAAAAGTTGAAAACCAAGCAAATATTCTGGATTATATAAATTATGACTGGTGGAAAAAACAAAACGACCCAATTTTGGAAAAATATATTGCAACAGCATTAGAAAAAAATAACGACATAAAAATTGCAGCTTTAAATATTGAGCTTGCAAAACAGAATGTGACTATGACAAGAGCCGGTCAACTTCCAACTTTGTCTTTTAGTCCGACACCATTTTTAGCAAAAATTCCAGGAGAAACAAAGTCTATGGGTTCTTTTGCACTTCCGATTATTGCAAATTATGAACTTGATTTGTTTGGCAAAAATTGGGACAAAACAAAATCATCTAAAAAAATACTGGAAGGAAAAATCTTCCAAACCCAAACTTCAGACATTGCTGTCGTTTCGATGGTCGGAGCAACATATTATAATATTGTAAAACTGGATGAAATTATTAATATACAAGAAAAATTAGTTAAAGAAAGAACTGAAATATACCGTCTTATGAAAATTTCAAACAAAGAAGGTATAACATCAACTTCTGATTTGATTTTGTCTGAAAAAAATTATGTCTTGGCACAAAATGATTTATTAGATTACAAAAAATCACGCCAAAATGCACTCAATGCTTTAGCTGTATTGATTGGCGACAGTGCAGAAAACTCAAAAGACTATGAAAGAATTTCATATAAAGAATTAAAAGAAAATTTCAATATACCAAATGAAATTTCATCTGAAATAATCACGAATCGCCCTGATTACAAATCTCTTGAAAAACAATTGCAAGCTGCAAGCATCGATATTCGTGTAGCAAAAAAAGAATTTTTACCGACAATCAATATATTAGGGCTTCTTGCTTTTGTTGCACAATCATCAGGTGGTGGAATGGGTTGGAATAATGCATTTTCGCTCGTTGGCGGAAGTGCAAATCTGCCTATATTTACAGGTTTTCAACGAATAGCAAATCTAAAAATTTCAAAAGCAAAATACCAAACTTTGCTTGAAAACTATCAAAAAACAAACCTTGTTGCTATTCAAGAAATAAACGATTCATTGTACAATTTGAAATCTAATAATGAAAAATTCAAAAACAATCAAAAAGCCTTGTCGATTCAAAAGAAAGATTTTGAGCTTACAAAAGCAAAGTACAATCAAGGTGTTATTTCAAAATTGGATATGCTGCAACAATTTGAAACATTGTTATATATTGAACAATTGACTGCAACATCTAAGATGGATTGTTACATAGATAAGATTAGTTTGTATAAAACAACCGGTGCAAAAATATAATATTAAAAAAGCGAGAAAATTCTCGCTTTTTTAATATCAATTTTCTCCTTGAATACTTTTTTCAAGCCACTCATCAGCTCTAGCACCTGTCATAATCTTTCCATCAACCCTAATTCCATAACCAAAAGGGTCTTCGCCTTTATTTATTCCATCAATATCGATACAGAAAAATTTAAAGTAATCAGGTGATTCTACATAATCTGAATCTGATTTCTTTTGGAAATACAAATCTGCTTTATCAAATAAACATCTTTCATCATCGCCATTGTATCTAGGCCCCCAACATACTCCAAATGTTGCAGCAGGATTTACCTGGTAGAAAATTATATCATCTGTAGTCACAATTTCTGGACCAACTGCTCCAGCCATATCCAAGCACGTTTGATCAAACCATTTTTTGGCGTCTGCTTGTGTTTTGTGCCATTGTTTTGTCGGAAAATCATTTACAGCAACAAAAGTATACAAACTATTTTCCGCTGTTTTTGCTGTCGAACAATTTACTTTTTTAGTTGCAAGAATATCTGAAAAAGTTTTGCAAAAATACTTAACATCGTCATCAGTTCCAAGCGGAATACCTCCGCAATATTCACCGTTATCAAGATGAAAACTTCCGCGAATAATTGTACCATCTGGCTTTTTGTTTAATTTTCCATCTAAATAATATTTATCAGAATTAATTAATTCAGAAATTGTTTTGTAGAGGGTGTTATGGGCTTTTTTAAATTTCATAATATTTTCATCAGGTTTAGAATTTATTGCAACAGGAATGATGACAGCTGTGATTATGCCGATGACGGTCAATGTTATCATAACTTCTGCTAGAGTGAATGCTTTGTTTTTCATAATTTTATATAAACCATTGATTTAATTGAGCTAACAACTTAAATATAGCGTATCAGTCTATAAAAATAATAAGCGTATTAGTCTATATTGTCAACTATGAATACAAAAATACTAGAGAATTTAGGCAAAAAATTAAGAGAAATAAGAAAAGATAAAGGTTTAACCCAAGAACAATTGGCAGAAAAGGTTTCTATCCATCCGACTTATGTTGGCAAGTTGGAAAGCGGAAAAAACAATGTATCAATTAAAATGCTCTTTAAAATTTCAAGAGCATTAAAAGTAAAATTGTCTGATATTTTTGAATTTGATAAATAACTAATTGTTTAAACTATGCAAAGGTGCAGGAATTCTACCGCCTCTGTTTACAAAATTTTCTGATGAAAAATTGTTTACTTTCATAATTGGAGCAGTACCCAACAAACCGCCAAATTCCGCTTCTTGCCCTACTGTTTTTCCAATAACCGGAATAATGCGAACTGCGGTTGTTTTTTTGTTTATCATTCCTATTGCCATTTCATCTGCAATTATACCTGCGATTGTGGAATTTGGAGTATTTCCGGGGATTGCTATCATATCCAATCCAACAGAACAAACACTTGTCATTGCTTCTAATTTGTCTATTGTAAGAGAACCTAATCTAGCTGCTTCTATCATGCCTGCATCTTCTGAAACAGGAATAAAAGCTCCCGACAATCCGCCAACAAAACCCGATGCCATAATGCCGCCTTTTTTGACTGCATCATTCAACATAGCAAGGGCAAGAGTTGTCCCATGGGCACCTGCTTGTTCAAGTCCCATTGCTTTAAAAATTTCTGCAACGCTATCGCCTTGAGCCGGAGTGGGGGCGAGTGACAAATCTATTATCCCGAACGGAACACCGAGTTTTTTTGCCAATTTGTTTCCGATTAATTCGCCTGCAACAGTGATTTTGAAAGCCATTCTTTTAATTGTTTCGGCTACTTTTCCAAAATCAGCATTTTTATCTAATTCACATATTGCAGAAGAAACAACCCCAGGGCCTGATACACCAATGTTCAAAGCACATTCGGCTTCATTTATTCCACAAAATGCACCTGCCATAAAAGGATTGTCTGTAACAGCATTGCAGAAACAAACAAACTTTGCAGCACCGATTGAATCGTTGTCTTTTGTAAGTTCAGCCGTTTTTTTAATGACTTCAGCTGTTTTTAATACAGCATCCATATTTATTCCGGCTTTTGAAGTTCCCAAATTAACAGACGAACACAATTTGCTTGTAGAAGCCAGAGCCTCAGGTATTTGTTCAAAAAATCTTTCATCGCCTTTGGTAAAGCCTTTATCAACCAATGCAGAAAAACCGCCTATAAAATCAACACCGACTTCTTTGCCTGCTTTATCTATCATTTGTGCAAGATAGACATAATCTACATTGTCGCAGCTTTCTCCAATCAAAGAAATAGGCGTTAGCGCAATTCTTTTGTTTACAATTGGAATTGAATATTCGTCTTCAAATGTATTTGCATATTTAACCAAATTTGAAGCATATTTAAGGATTTTGTCGTAAATTTTTACTGCTGTTTTTTTGGTATCTGTTGTGCAACAATCTCTCAAGCTCAACGATAGAGTCGTTGTTCTGATATCAAGATGATGTATTTTTATCATTCTTATTGTTTCAAGAATGTTTTGTTGATTAAATGTTGTCATTTTGTTCCTTAAATTGTGTGCATTTTGTCAAAAATATCTTTTTTTTGCACCCAAATTTCCATTCCTAATTCATTTGCTAAAGATGTCATTTTGTCTTTAAATTCTTTAAAAGTGATTTTTAGATTTTTTATATCACCCAACATCATCATAACAAAGCTATCTTGCATAATTGTTTGTTTAATGTCTTCTATATTTACATTATATTGAGCAAGACAGTTAGAGACACTCGCTACTATACCAACTTTATCTTTTCCTGTTACAGTGATAATAATTTGGTTTTGTATCTCTTCTTCTTTTGACTTTTTTTGTAACATTTATTTCACATCTTTCTTAACGACAATCAAATTGTTCATAATTTTCATCGCAACTGTTGGGAAAACAACATTTTTTAATCCGTCAGCAACAGATACTACGCTGCCTGCTTTTAAAGTAACTTCTTCACCTTTGTACATAAAAGTATAGTCAGTATCTCTGTCTGATCTGATTGTAATTTTGTTTTCTTCTCTTGTCATTTCTCTTTCCTTTTTAGTTATTCATTATCTCAACACCGCTCGATGCACCCAAACGTACAGCACCTGCATTAATAAGATTGATTGCTTGCGAGTAGTTTTTTATTCCTCCGCTCGCTTTGACCTCTAATCCATAAGGGTGTACTGTTTTGTACATCAATTTTACATCTTCGACTTTTGCCCCAACACCGTTTTTTACAAAGCCTGTCGAAGTTTTTACAAAATTTGCACCCGCTTCTATTGAACAGTTGGATGCAATTATTATTTCTTCTTTCGTCAATAAATCAGTTTCTATAATTACTTTTAGATTGTGATTTTTGCAAATTTCTTTAGTGCGTTTTATGTCATTGGTTACTGTTTTATAGTTTTTGTTTTTCAATTCAGCCAAATTTATCACTGTATCAATCTCATCAGCACCATCGTCGAGTGCTTTTTCTGTCTGAAACAGAACGGTTTCTATTGTATTTGCACTAAGAGGAAAGTTTACAACAGTAACTACTTTTGTATTTTTATCTTGTAAAAGATTTTTTGCAAACTTAACATAATTTGGATTAATGCAAACACCCAAAAATTCATATTCTATCGCTTCTTTTATTAATTTTTTGATATCTTCGTCATTTGCTTGAGGTTTTAGCAAAGTGTGTTCAATATAGTTATTTATTTTCATAAAGTAATTATATCAAAAAATAAAATAAAATAATTAGTTTGTTAATTTAATATAACTTGATTTTTCAAACAAAAATCTTTATCACAACAAGAAATGATATTATTAAGCGTAATATTCAGGATTCTTGTGTTAGCTTCTATAGTGTTGTATGCATTGTGAGGGGTGATTATTACATTATCCAATTGCATTAGTTTTTGAATAAAAAAGTATTTTTTTAAACAGTAATTTTTTAAATTGTCGAAATTTTGGCATTTATCTTTACAGCTGCAGAGCATTTCTTCACATTCTATTACATCAAGCCCTGCACCTTTGATTTTTTTGTTCACTAGTGCCATATACAAATCTTTCGTATTTACGGTTTCTCCTCTTGAAACATTAATCAAAAAGGAAATAGGTTTCATAAGAGAAAGAGTATATTTATTAATCAAATTTCTGGTTTTGTCTGTCAATGGACAATTCAAAGTAACAAAGTCCGATTTAGATAACAATTCATCAAGCTCTACAAAATTGTATGCACCTTGTTTATTTATGTCACAAACCAAAACCTCCATATTAAAACCCTGAGCGATGTTTATAACTTTTCTTCCAATGTTGCCTGCACCTATTACTCCTATTGTTTTTCTGCACAATTCTATGCCCATGATATTGTCTATATCAACAATGCCTTTTTTGAGGTCAGTCGTTGTTTTTTCGGTTTTTTTAATTAAAGACAAAATCAACATAAATACATATTCTGCAACTGTAGAATTTCCATAATTCGGAGCATTAAAGACTTTTATGTTTTTTTCTTTGCAATAATTCAGGTCAACATTAGAAAAACCCATAGACCTTAAAAATATATATTTTAAATTGTAGAATTGTTCCAAAACTTCTCTTGTTAATTCACAAGAAACAAAACAACACAGTGCTTCTGCATCTTTTTGCTTTTCATCTACAAAAGTATCCGAAGTCAAAGAATGTCTTAAAAAAATAGGTTCAATCGTATTTGGAATTTTGTCTAGCAAATAGTTAAATTCAAAATCTTTTATTTCGTAAAATAGTATTTTCATAAAAAAAATAATATTATTAAGTTTTGTATTTTTTAATTAGCTTTTTGTACAATTTTTAGGTGCAAAAAAAATATTTATGCTATATTGTTTGGTGTTTAATAAGGAGTTAATTAATGCAAACTGTCATAAATTACGAAGTTAAGGATATAACGTTAGCTGAACAAGGAAAGAAAAATATTGAATGGGCACAAAAAGATATGCCTGTTTTAAATTCAATAAAAGAAAGATTTAAAAAAGAACAACCGTTCAAAGGGCTTCGTTTGACCGCTTCTGTTCATGTTACAAAAGAAACTGCAGCTTTGTGTATAGCATTAAAAGAAGGTGGAGCAGATGCTGTTTTAGCTGCTTCTAACCCCCTATCTACACAAGACGATGTTGCAGCAGCATTGGTAAAATATTATGGTATACCGGTGTTTGCAATAGCAGGTGAAGATAGCAAAACTTATCACAGACACATCAACACCGTACTTGAACACAAACCGAATTTGATTATAGATGACGGTTGTGATTTGGTTGCAACAGTTCATAAAGAAAAAAGAGAATTATTAAAAGATATCATTGGCTCTTGCGAAGAAACAACAACAGGTATCATCAGATTGCAAGCGATGGAAAAAGAAAACACTCTTATGTTTCCGGCTCTAGGTGTCAACAATTCACTTACAAAACATTTGTTTGACAACCGCTATGGAACAGGACAAAGTGCACTTGATGGTATTATCAGAGCAACAAACATACTTCTTGCAGGTAAAACATTTGTTGTTTGTGGATATGGCTGGTGCTCTCGTGGTGCTGCCGCAAAAGCCAGAGGAATGGGAGCAAACGTAATAGTTACAGAAGTGGACCCTCTAAAAGCGCTAGAAGCTGTTATGGACGGTTTTAGAGTAATGACAATAAAAGAAGCTTCAAAAATCGGAGATATTTTCTTGTCTATTACAGGGGACATAAATGTAGTTTCTGCAGAAAATATACTAACAATGAAACAAGGTGCATTTGTTGCAAACGCAGGACACTTTGATGTTGAAATAGATGTTAAAGGACTAAAAAAATACACAACAGAAATAAAAAACATCAGACCAAATCTTGATGAATGGGTTTTAAACAATGGAAAGTCAGTATACGTTCTTGCACAAGGCAGACTTGTTAATTTGGTTTGTGCAGAAGGTCACCCGGCTTCCGTAATGGATATGTCTTTTGCAAATCAAGCACTGGGTATGGAATTTATCGTAAAAAATAAAGGCAAATTAGAAAACAAAATGTACACATTACCTATTGAAGTTGATAGAGAAATTGCAAACCTAAAACTAAAATCAATGGGAATAGAAATCGATACATTAACACAAGAGCAAGAAAACTACTTGCATTCTTGGTCACAAGGAACTTAATTTTTTTAAAAAAAGTACAGAAAAATAGAATGCTCTAGATACCTCCTAGAGCATTCCTTGTTTGGAGAGAAAAATTTTATTATAATTAGCCGCCTAATAAAGACAAAGCCATAGATTGCATACTGTTTGCAGCAGCTAGCATAGAAACATTGATTTGTTGCAAGATTTGAGCATTTGAATATTTTGTTGATTCTTCTGCGATATCTGCATCAGTGTATGTTATTTTTGCTTCTTCAAGACTTTCGATACGTGTTGTCATAGAATCATAAGAACTATCCATTCTATTTTCATAAGCACCTAAAAGACCTCTTTTTGATGCAATAACACTGATAGCGTCTTGGATTTTTGCCAAATAACTTCTGCAATTTGCATTATTTGGATCAAAATCTTGTTCTTTTGACAATGTATCAGAGTCAGCTTTTATTTCTGCACCTGATTTTTCGTATGAACCACTTGCTTCTTTGTAAGTGTATTTTTGGATAACTGTTTTACCTGAACCATCGTCAGACAACTCATAATAGTCAGGTGTTTTGTTGTCAGATGTAACTTCTGAAGTTGTATACACTGTTTTTCCATCAATCGTTGTTTGGTACAATGGCCCATTGATTGTTTGTTCGCCACCTGCATTTACTTGATATTTTATAGAAGTAAATTTGTATGGATTTAATTCGTCAGGCAATTCAACGTCTAATCCGTGACGAACCGAACCATCATCCATAGTCTTGTCTTTGTAAGTGTGACAATCTGCCAAAGCTGTACCGATTTCGATGATTGAATTTTCAGTTGCATCTGAACCCATTTGGACAATAATTGATTTTTCTGAACCATCAAGCATTTTTCTGCCGTTAAAATTTGTGGTTTCAGCCAATCTGTTGATTTCATCTAATCTTTCGATAATTTCGTTTATGGAAGCTGTTCTTGAAGCGACGTCGTTTGTATCATTTGCCATATTTGTTAACAAGTCGTTAATTCTTTGCATATGGTCAGAAGTTGATACCATTCCGTCTTCTGCAACAGTCAAAAAACTTTTTGCTGTTTGAATGTTTTGTTGTGCTTGTTTAGAACTGTTTATTTGGGCTTCCATATTCTCCGAAATAACCAGTCCTGCTGCATCATCACCTGCACGGTTAATCTTTAATCCACTAGATAATCTTTCCGTCACTTTTTGCAAAGTATTAGTAGCGGTGTCAAGTTTTCCCTTAGCAATCAAAGATGATACATTCGTACCTAATGTGATAGCCATTTTTTTCTCTCCATATATTTGATATTTTTTGTATCGGTTTTATTTTTTTATACTTTAGTTATATTTTCTCATACTTTAGTATAAGAACCAAGCAAAAGTATCGTTATTATTGAATTTCGGGGACTTTAAGAAATATTTTAAATATCCTCTATATGTAGTACAAAATCTAAAATTTGTGCTAAAATAGTCTTGTTATGCCTCATTTTTTAATAAAGAAAGAACAAATAAATAACAACGAAATTACCCTTTTTGAAGATGACAATTTTTTTCATTTGACAAAATCTCTAAGAATAAAAGCAGGTCAAAAAGTAAAATTTATCGACAAAAACCAAATTGTATACCTCGCAACAGTCACAAAAACAGACAAAAAATCTTTAACGGCCGAAATTGTAGATTCCTATAAAACAGAAAGAATCTTGAAAAGCAATCTATGTTTAATACAGAGCGTTTTAATGAATGATGGACAAAATCTCTTGATTGCAAACGCTACTCAAACGGGGGTTAAAGAGATTTTTCCCGTAATTTCCGACAATTGTGCCGTTTCATTTTCTTCTTTAAAAAACAAAAAAGAAAAATGGGAAAAAATAGCATACGAAAATTTTAAACAGTGTGAACGTGGCGATATGCCGATAATAAACAATATTTCAAACTTAAAAGAAACGCTTTCAAAATTTAAAAAAGAAAATATAATTATATATGCAGAAAAAAATTCCAACATTTCTTTAAAAGAAAGTTTAATAAATATCGACAAAAACGAGAAAATAGCTGTCGTGATAGGACCTGAGGGCGGTTTTTCTAATGAAGAATTTGAATATTTTAAAAATGAAAATTTCAAACTGGTTTCTTTAGGAAATATGATATACAAAGCACCAAATGCAGTTGTTGCAGGATTATACGGGGTTATTTCTTTATTGGAGAATTAATTATAATGTTTAAAGACGAATTATTAGACAAAATCAAAGACCTCGACATTGATGATGAAATTTTTCTTGTTGGCGGATATTTGAGAAATTACTTTATCGATGGGAAAATTTCCAATGATAGAGATTTGGTTTGTGTAAAAAATTCTTACCTTTTGGCACAAAAAATAAAAGAAAAGCTTGATGGAACGCTAATTGAACTAGACAAAGAAAATGAAATATATAGAGTAGTTTTAAAAGACAAAACAAATTACTTTGATGTTTCTTTGGCTTTAGAAAACAATATTGAAAAAGACGCAAAAAGGCGTGATTTTACAATAAATTCAATATACTACAACCTAAAAAAAGAAGAATTCTTTGATCCGGTCTATGGAATACAAGATATCAAAAACAAAATAATAAAAACATTTAATTTAAACAATATATTAGATGATCCGTTGAGATTAATCAGATTGTACAGGTTTTTTTCTTTAACCGGCTTTGAAATAGAAAACAAATTAAACAATTTTGTAATTGAAAATTTTGAAAAAATCAATTCCGTTGCAAAAGAGAGAATAAACTACGAAATAATTCAAATTTTTTCTAACAAATTTTTAGTCGAAACATTGCTAAAAATGTATGAAGATGGAACATTGGAAGTTATTTTTCCTTTTGTAAAAGAAATAAAAAGAGTTCCACCAAATTCACATCATCATTTGGATTTAGTTCATCATTCAATAGAAACTGTTAAAAATATCAGAATAAATAATCCTCTTCTAAAGATTGCAGCTTTTTTGCATGACATAGGAAAACCATCTACTTGGACAATAGAGCCTGTTGGCAGACATAGATTTATAGGACATGACATTGTAGGAGAAAAATTAGCAAAAGATGAACTAAAAAGGCTCAATTTTTCCAATAAACAAATTTCTTATATATCAAAAATGGTAAAAAATCACATTTATCCATGTGCTCTATTAAATGCAAACAACGAAAACAACAAAGCAAAAGCTCGATTTATCAGAAAAATAGAAGACGATACAGTTGATTTGATTGAACTTGCAAGAGCAGATAGATTATCTGCACAAGGCGAAGCAATAACAAAAGAAATGATAGATATGACTTTGCAGCATTTGGACAACCTTTTGCACTATTATAACGAAGTCAAAAATACCGTAGAAACAAAACCTCTTGTTGATGGAAAAGAAATTATGAAAATTTTGAATTTAAAACCTTCAAAAAAGATAGGTGAAATTTTAGAAAACTTAAAAGAGCTGCAAATTGCAAAAGAAATAACCTCAAAACAACAGGCAATTGAATATATTAAGACTTTGCAAATTTAAACATTTTTGTACTATAATACTAGTATATAGACATTTAGAGGGGAATAATTTATTTTATGGCAGATACAACAACAACTCAGCATTATGATGCCAGTAATATCAGAGTCTTAGAAGGGTTGGAAGCAGTTAGGGTCAGACCCGGCATGTATATAGGTTCAACTTCTCAAAGAGGTTTGCACCATTGTATATATGAAATTGTAGACAATTCAATCGATGAATCACTTGCAGGATATTGTGATACAATCCATGTTACCGTTCACAAAGACGACTCTGTAACAGTACAAGACAACGGACGTGGCATCCCTGTCGACATAAAACCCGATAGCGGAAAATCAGCTCTAGAAATCGTACATACCGTACTTCACGCAGGCGGAAAGTTCGGCGATGGCGGATACAAAGTTTCAGGCGGATTGCACGGTGTTGGTGCTTCTGTTGTAAATGCTTTATCTGAAAAATATATTGTAGAAGTTTCGAGAGATGGTTTTGTTCATCGCCAAGAATATTTAAGAGGTGAGCCTACAACAGGTGTTGAACAAATCAGACCAACAGACGAAACAGGTACAAAAACTCATTTTTGGCCTGACCCTGAAATTTTTACAGAAACGACAGAAATCGATTGTGACGTCATTGCAAACAGACTTCGTGAAATGGCATTTTTGAACAAAGGCTTGAAAATTATTTTTCATGACGAAAAAAATGAAAAAGAAACAACATACCATTTTGAAGGTGGTATTGCATCATACGTTGAACACTTGAACAAAAACAAAAATGTTTTGTTTGAAAAACCTGTTTATATAGAAAAACTGGTTGATGGAATAAACGTAGAAATCGCAATGCAATATACAGATTCTTATACAGAAAATGTACTTTCTTTTGCAAACAACATAAACACTCATTCAGGCGGCACACATTTGACCGGTTTTAGAAACGGTATTACTCGTGTAATAAATGATTATGCAAGAAAAAATAACATCCTAAAAGACAAAGATGCAAACCTTGCCGGTGAAGATGTTAGAGAAGGCTTGACTGCTATTGTTTCTGTCAAAATCGGAAATCCGGAATTTGAAGGGCAAACAAAAGAAAAATTAGGAAACGCAGAAGTTACGCCTGCAGTAAACGATGTAATTCGTGACAAATTCCAAGAATGGCTCGAATTCAATCCAAAAATTGCAAAAACAATAATAGATAAAACCATGCAAGCTCAACGTGCCAGAGAAGCTGCAAGAAAAGCTCGTGAATTAACAAGAAGAAAAACAGCTCTTGAATCTTCTTCACTTCCCGGAAAACTGGCAGACTGTTCTTGTAGAGAAGCTGAAAAATGCGAATTATACATAGTCGAAGGTGATTCAGCGGGAGGTTCAGCAAAACAAGGCAGAAACAGAATGTTCCAAGCTATTCTTCCATTGCGTGGAAAAATCTTGAACGTTGAAAAAGCTCGTCTGGACAAAATTTACAATTCAGATTCAATCAAAACAATGATACAAGCACTAGGTATCAATATTTCAAAAAACCCTGAAGAAGTCGATGTAACAAAACTTCGTTATCATAAAGTAGTTATTATGACAGATGCCGATGTCGATGGTGCTCACATTAGAACATTAATGTTAACGTTCTTCTTCAGATACGCAAGACCACTATTGGATAATGGCTATGTATATATAGCTCAACCACCTCTATACAAAATCACGGCAGGAAAACAAACTGAATATTTGTATGATGATAGAGCGTTAGAAAGAATGGTTCGTGAAAAAGGCGTTAAAGGTGTCCAACTATTTAACAGAAACAAAGATAAATCTTTAGCTGATGACAAATTAGAACCTTTGATGTACGAAATGGGTAAATATTATAGAGCATTCTACAACCCAATCATTAATCAAATGCCTTCTGTAATTGTTCGTGGTTTAATTCGTTCAGGAATTGAAGTGGCTGATTTTGAAAACGAAGAAAAAATGAAAGAGCATT
>CAKUUG010000022.1 GCA_934692665.1 uncultured Candidatus Melainabacteria bacterium
CACACCTTTTTTCCTTATATACATACTTTATCGGCAAAAATACGCATTACTTTAGGAAATGTAACAAAGTGTGAAGCACTACATTATTCCATCATAGTATCAGCTACTGTATCTATTATTAAGCCTGCACCGGTTGATGGTTTGTGCAACATCATAAAACAAGCTATTTCATTCGGATTTTTTGTTTTTACACGAGCTTTGCAGCTATCTACCGTTAATTGTGTACCATCTTCTGTTTTTGGACAAATACCTTGTCCACATTTGCTGCAAAGGTCTGTTGTGAGGCATTTTAGATAGATTTTTTTGCCACCGCTTTTGCATTCGTCATCCTTAAAATATCCTGTTCCGCCAAAAATCCCACAATCTGCATCTTTGTATGATTGATAAGATGCAACCATGGTTGCTTTTGAAGCATTAGCGGATTCCGGCACAAAAATATCATAGTTTATTATTTCTTTTGCTGTCATTTGATTAATCGGAATCAAGGCACCTTCTAATAAACCACCACTATATATTCTCATTGAAAATCTGTCTATTCCGTCTTCATTCATACCTTTTGCACCATCTATATCGATTACAAATTCTTTGTATTTGTATTTAGTGCCATCCGGTGCCTTTCTTGAATCTTCCGTCCAAGGAGCCGCAAATCCTTGCACTGTCACATTATTTGTAAAAGTAAAATTGACATCTGTTGAACTTGCACTCGTATTACAATTTGCTTCTGATTTCAATGTAAAATAATCTCCGACTTTTGTACACAACCAATCATAAGTACCTGAGCTTGTGACAAAATTGCCAGATGTCAATCCTGAAGATTCTTCAGAAACGAGCGTGCTTACAACAGCTGAAATATTATCCATTGCACCATACACAAAAAGTCTGATTTTATTCTCGTTTGGTTTGATATTTGTAACGGCAAAAATAGCAAGAATCATCATCATGACAATACAAACTGTTAATTCTGCTAACGTAAAAGCATTCTTTTTCATAATTACTCCTTACACATCTAGAATATACCACATCAGAATGTAGAAATTATGAAACAAATAGATGAATTAACAAAAATCACACTCATCGCCATGGGCATTTATTATGCCTATTGCTTGTAAATATGAATAAATAATGACAGAACCTACAAACTTCATTCCTCTTTTTTTCAGGTCTTTTGAAATTTCGTCAGACAAAGGAGAGGTAGTTCTTGTTTTATAACTTTCTTTTATTATTTTGTTGTCTGTAAAATGCCAAATATAATTGGAAAAACTTCCATATTCTTTTTGAATCTTTTTGAATATTTCAGCATTTTTTATACTGGCTTTAATTTTTAGAGAATTTCTTATTATTTTTGGATTGTTTTTTAATTCAAGAATTTTTTTGTCATCGTATTTTATTATTTTTTCTACATCAAAATCGTCAAAAGCGATTTTAAAATCTGCTCTTTTATTTAATACGCACTCCCAAGACAAACCCGCCTGAAATCCCTCTAGAATGAGCATTTCAAAAAGCTTTTTATCATCATAAAGAGGTTTTGACCATTCAGCATCATGATAGGCTACGTATAAAGGGTTTTTTAGATTAACCCATTTGCAACGATTCATTTTAATGTCTTTTCTATTACTTTGTATGCAAGGTGGAATAGCATTATGTGGATATCTTCTGATATTTGTACATCGTCAATATTGGTATTTATGCTATGGTTTGCAATTTGCCTCAGTTTGCCGCCATCATAACCCGTTAGAGCAAATGTTGTTGCATTGTTTTTGTTCGCATATTCTATTGCTTTTAAAACATTTTTGCTGTTTCCACTGCTTGAAATACCAATAACCAAGTCGTCTTTGTTTAAAAAGTTTTTTAATTGTTCGACAAAAATATCATCATAAGAAATATCATTAGAATAAGCAAGAATTGTTGGAATATTGTCATTAAGGCAAATAAATTTAAATTTTTTGTCTTTTTGATAACTCAAACCTTTGTTAAAATCACAACTAAAATGACTGGCAGTAGAACCCGAGCCGCCATTTCCCATTATAAAGATTTGCTTTCCTTCGTTTCTTTTTTCAATAAGAATTTTAACAAAATTCTCTATTTCATCTTTGTTTAGTTTGTTAATGCAATCTTGCACCTTTGTTAAATAATTGCATATATCATCAAACATCCAATCACTCCTTTTATAAAATAGAGTATTATGTTTGCACCCATTTTGTCAAATAAAAATTATAACAATTCATTTACAATTTTACTTAATAGGAATTAAACCAAAAATCTTTTTTGTAATTTTTTTGCCACTTTTTTTCACTTTTAAACAAGGAACTCCTAGTAGTTTGTAGTTTATTTTGACATTTTCGATATCGCTTTTCATTTTTACTCTTTTTTTGATTAGATTTTTATTGTTATTGTTGAAAAAATCTCCTATTTCGTTCAACAAATTTCCATTTCCCATCAAAGTATTTATATAATGAGCCTTGTCGCCAACTAAGTTGCATCTATCAAAAGGCATTGTAAAAGTTTTAAAATTTACTTTTAAATTGTTTTCAACAATCAGCCTATAGATTTCGTAATCTAAAATTCCTTTTGATCTATAATCTACAAAAATAACGTTTTTATATTGTTCAAGAAGATTAATGAGTTCTTTTTTATCAAAGTTATTTATATTAAAATAATTGATTATTGTAGGGTTTAGGTTTTTGTCTGTGAAGTATTTTTTATAAGACCTGAAATAAATATTAGAATTCATCGCCCCACCCGTTGTGATAATCAGATTTTCATCCAAACCCTTGTAAACAACGGAATAATCATCCGTTGTTTCAACAGGAGATAAATTGCCGCAATAATTTAGAGAAATGAATTTTGGAGTTTTTTTGTTTTTTACAATTTCCATTACTTTTTTAACTTCATTAGAATTTGTCGGATTGTAAACCTCCAAATTTGGGGTATTAGATATAATGCTGTATTCGTCATTTCCAAAATGCGAATAGCCTCCTTTTACAAGCGAAATTCCGGCATACAAAGCTAAAAAATTGATATCTAAATTTGAATAAGAAGCAAGTTTTAACTGGTCGACTGCTCTTCTAATTAAAAAAATTGATGTAATTGATACAAAAACTTTTTTGTTTTGCAACGCCAAGCCTATTGCGATATTCACTGCGTTTTGTTCTTGAATACCTGTTAGAATCACTCTTTTTGGATATTTTTTTATTATTTCAGGGCAAAATTCATTTTCAACAGCATCCATACAAATAAAATATGAATCTTTATTTTCATCAGCCAATTTTTCCAGATAATTTCTAATATAATTACGCATTCAATTTCTCCAAAGCTCTTTTGTATTCATCATCGCAATATGCTTGTGAATGAAGATAAGCCGTGCCTTTTTCTTTTATTAAAAAGTCAAACTCTTTTCCTTTTATTGTATTTGCAAGAATACATTTCGGAAGCTCTGTTTCCGTTTTTAGGGCTTTTTCAATATCGTCAACATCATGCCCGTTGCACACTATAATATCGAAGCCAAAATTTTTGATTTGTTGTTCGAGTTTTGAAGACGAATCGATAATATCTTTTGTATAACCACCGATTTGCATAAAATTTCTATCAACTATTGTTATAACATTTTTTATTTTGTGATATCCAATAAACATCAACGCTTCCCAGGCACTGCCTTCTTGCAATTCGCCGTCGCCGACGATAACATATATGTTATCAGGTTTAGCGATAGCTAAACCTGAAGCAATCCCAAGACTATTGCCCAAAGTCCCAAAAGAGACGTCGATTGCTGCAATTTCAGGGCATCCAATTTTGTTAAAAATGTCATGCCCCACTCTTCCATTTGGCATGCCCCATTCATAGGCAATTTCTTTATCTAAAAGTCCAAGTTCAACAAGTACCGCCAAATGACCCATTCTGCAGTGTTCTTTTGAGATTAAAACTCTATCTCTGTCATTGCTTGCGATATTTTTTGGCGTAATATTTGCAACTTTTGAATACAATGTATACAAAATCTCAACGCTAGACAAAGATGAAGCCACATGTCCGATTTTGTTTTTTTGAGAAATATCAATAAGCATTTTTTTGATATTTGTTACTTTTTCGACATCGTTGTTTGTTTTTAGCATTTTTAATCCTCTAATTGAATAGCCGGCAAGATTTTTTCATCATTCAAAATACAATAAGAACAAGCATCAAGAACATCTTTTTGATAAAAATCAATCAAGTCTTGTTTCAAGTTTTTTGATTCAACTATGTTTACGCTGTCTTCTATTTTTAATATTCCAAGCTCTCTTATAGAAGCTGCTTTTGAACAAATATCCAAGTATCCGTTTAGAACTTGATTGCATTGAGTTCTAAAGCAGTGAATCATTTTTTTGCTTGTTTCAGCATTTGAACTTTTTTTCGTATCAAATTCTAATTCTTTTACCCATTCTTTGTTATCAACAATTTGGTATTTTATTTCATTTTCTTTCAGTTTTTGGATTATTTCTTCATGTTTTAAAATTGGTTTTAAATTTTCATTAATTGAATAATTGCTAATGTAAACATAGATTCTTTTATTGTTTTGTTTTAGCGTTTCAATCAGTTCGTCTGAAAACTTCATCGTTCCATTCGTAATCAATTGGATTATGAATACTTTTTCTTGTTTGCAAGCGTAATCAATCATTTTGGGCAATTCTGGATTAATCAATGTTTCTCCACCCAAAAGAACGAAATTTCTTATTGTTTCAACATTTTTTAGCAAATTATCAAGATACAATTTAAAATCTTCAAACGACATATTAATATGATTGTGGTGATTGAATTTTGGCATCAATGCACAACAGTCTTTGCATTTTAGGGTGCATTTTGTTGTAACACAAAACTCAATTTGGGGGATGTTTATGAGTTTTTTCTCATAAAAATTTTCAATTTCTTCTTCAATATATTTTTTCAAAATTTCATTTTTTTTCATAGGGTTTATGAACTTGCCTTTTTTAAAAAGCAAAAAGCTTGTCATTTCTGTCCCCAGTCTTTTCTTTGCATTTTCTTCAATGTATCTTTTGTAAAAAGTTTCTGAAATATTATATTTTTCTTTTAATTCTTGCATTATCTTTCCTTATTTTTTCGGTTTCCAATCTTTTTTTGTAATTTTTAATAAAGGAATAAATCCAAACAAATACCATTTTGTTTTATTCCAACGATATTTTCTCTCTTTTAAAAGAGGGAGAAAATTAAACAATTTGATTTTTCTTTCGTAAGTAAGTGGAGAATACTCTTTTTGTTTTTCAGAAGAATGGGAATTTAGAGGAACATAGACAATAGGCATTGTTTCACTGCAAAATTTATGCGAAAACTCGCCACCATCTTGTCCATCCAAAATTTTCATGTCTTCAGGAAAAATATTAATATCATCAACTTCAAAATTTGATTTTATATGGTCTTTATTCATGTTTCCTGACAGTGCAGCAATATTTTTGTTCAAACACCATTTGATTGCAATTTGTGCAGGATGCTTTTTGTATTTTTGAGCAATATTAACAAGAGCCTTGTTGTTTAATATTTTTCCGGAAAACAAAACACCCCAAGAAGAAACAGCAATATTATTCTTTTTGCAAAACTCTACAACATCTCTTTTTTGGTGCTGGATAGAAACTTCTATTTGGTTGACCATTGGTTTAATTTCAGCTTTCGAAAGCAAATATTCTAAATGTTCAACTCCATAATTCGACACTCCAAGAGCCTTGATTTTTCCTTCTTTATACAATTTTTCCATTGCACGCCAAGAATCTATATTTTTTATTTTCCAATCTAAATTTCTACGATCGACATCATGAATCAAGTACAAATCAACATATTCAAGTCCCAGTTTTTCAAGCGACTCATAAAAACAGTCAAGTGCTTCCTGATACGATTGTCTTCCGGTGTATAATTTTGTTGTAATAAACAAATCTTCTCTTTTAACAATGCCTTCTTTTATGCATTCTTTTATTGCAATTCCAACCCCTGTTTCATTTTCATAACTCCATGCTGTATCAATATGTCGATAACCGATTTTTATTGCTTCTTTTATTGTTTTGATTACTGTATCGCCATCAGGGATTCTATGCGTTCCAAAAACTTTCTGTGGCATTTTTTTGCCGTTTGACAATTCTATCATTAGTTATCTTTTCATCCTTGCTCTAAGTAGTGCTGCGTAGTCTTTGAATTCAGCTTTTTTTGCTGTTTTTCCATAGTTTGTATCGTGAATTCTTCTATTTGATGAAATAAAATCTATTTTTTTCACTTTTAAATTATTTTTTTCTAATTTTGACATCAAATCAATAATTTCACCTGCTTGAACTTTTTCATCAAATTGTCCGATGATGTCAAAAACCTCTTTTTTAAATAACATTGAACCTGCAAGACATCCATAATAAGCTTCTTGCTTGATTGTTTGTTCTTTGTTTGTAGCGTCAGGAGAAATAAAGTCTTTTATTTTCGCATTAACAACTTTTAGGTCACTGTCGCAATCAAATTCCTTCAACATAGTTTCAATTGCATCACAAGCCAAAACATCATCGTGGTCACAAAACATTATATAGTCACCTTTTGCAACTTTAAGTCCCGAATTTTTCCCAACGACCTGCCCTTTTGATTGTGGGTGATTGATTACGATACAATTGTTTTCTCTTGCGATTTGTTCCGTTTCATCCGTTGAACCATCATTTATTACAATAAGTTCAATATTTTGGTTTTGTTTTTTTATTGAATCTATTGCTTGCTGCATGTAGTTTTTGCCGTTTTTAACGGGCATTATTATTGAAATTAATTTGTTCATTTTTCCTCGTGTATTTTATGTAATTTAGCGACATGTTTGGAGTATATTTTTTTAGAAATTCAGCATAATCAGGTGTATTTAAAATTAAATTATAGAAAAACATTTCGTACTCGTTGTAAAAATCAGGATATTTTTCAACTTTTTCTTTAATTTCTGTCAGGTATTTTTTTACAAAATCGAATTTTTCTTTTTCATCGATTATCAAACCTTCTGCACAAAATAATTTAAAATCACTCCATTGCGTTTTTCGTTTTGATAAAAAATCGTAAATAAGCTTGAATATTTGTATATAATGCCAACCTCTATCTTTTTGCCTCATTGCACTTTTTTCTCGTTGTATATAATGATACCATGGACCATTATATACAAAAACTTTATCAAAAAACGAATTGCAAACATTAACAAAATAAACATCTTGTCCTAACAAACCAACAGGGAATTCTATTTTGTTTTCTTGTAAAAAACTCTTTTTAAATAGTCTAAAACATACAGAAGGAGGGAATTTTGCAAATTCTTTTATTGAAACAAAAGCTCCTTTTTTATCAAAATTAAAATCTGATTTTAATTTTTTGTCCGGAAATTCTTTTATAAAATTTATATTTACTATTGTATCCAGATTGTTTTCTTCAACATGTTGCAACATGTCTTCCAGGTAGTCATTATCTATATAATCATCACCATCTATAAAGTATATAAATTCACCACTTGCATTTTTTAGTCCGGTGTTTCTTGCTTTTGCAGCCCATTTTCCATTTGTTTTATGATTAATGATTTTTATTCTATCGTCTTTTGAAGCATAGTCTTCTATTATAGAAAGTGAATTATCTGTAGAACAATCGTTTACGCATATTATTTCGATATCTTTCAAAGTTTGATTAACCAAACTATCAAGGCACTTTGCAAGATATTGTTCAACATTGTATATAGGTATTATTACTGAAATTTTAGGCATTTTTTATATCCCTTTTTACGTTGGAGCGAAGTTTTTTGAAAAAATAATACTTTTGAATATTATCGGTGTATTTGTTAACAAACTCATCATAATTCAATTTCTCTAAAAATGCATTAAAAAGGAAGAGTTCATATTCTGAAAACAAATTTTTGTTACTGCTAACATAATTTTTGTACTTTTCGGCAAAATCACAAATTTTATTATAAGTATTTTTTCTTATATTTTCCCCCAATATTGCAAAACTTATTATTTTTATATTTTTATCAAACCAGCCATTTTTTTTGTATAAATCATAGACAGCATCATATATTCTTATTCTATTTTGTGTCAATTGGTCTTTATTGTGCATTATAGAATTTGCTCTTTGGCGATAATGATAATTACTTTTATTAATTATGTATATTTTAGAAGCATAGTTCATATATTCATGTTGAAAATACACATCTTCATGGATATATCCTTCCAAGAATTTAAGATTATGTTTGTCTATTATTTCTTTTTTATACAAACAACACCAAACCGATTTTATTGTACAAATTTCGGGATTAAAAAAATCAACCGTCGATATAAAATCGCTACTTTTAACTAAATAATCATATCTATTTTTAAAATATTTTTCAGCAGAATTTGGATATTCTGCTAAGATAGCTGCATTAACAACAACATCTGAAGAAACGCTTCGGATTGTATTAAACATTGTTTCTAAATAATCTAAATCAATCCAATCATCGCTATCAATAAAATATATAAATTCTCCATTTGCTGTTTTTATTGCAGTATTTCTTGCAGCAGAAAGCCCTTTGTTGATTTTGTGTCTAAGTATATTTATTCTATTATCTTTATTTTGAAATTTTTTTAAAATATTTAATGAATCATCAGTTGAACAGTCATCGACGCATATTATTTCTATATCTTTGAATGTTTGGTTAATTATACTATCTAAACATTTTGGCAAATACTGTTCAACATTGTATACCGGCACAATAACAGATATTTTAGGCATTTTGGATATCCTTTTTAATATTATTTCTTAATCTTAGTAATATATTCGCTTTTGAAGAATTTTTATGATTCTCTATTTTTTCAAAAAGTTTCTTTTTGTTCTTTGAATATAATTCATCTATAGCATATTGATATCTGAAATGCGGTTTTATTTCTTCTTTAAAGAAACATTTATCTAACCAATTGAATAAATTTTCTACGCATAAATTTTTTGCTTTTTCATTTGGAGCTTGTAAAAAAGTATATACAAACACACCCAATTTTTGTCCAAAAGCACAGTTATATTGTTCTTTTGTGATAGTTTTATTTTCAAAAGCGTTGTTTATTTCTTCTAAAATTATATTTACAGCAAGCAAAGCAGAATTAAAAGAGCTTTCTTTTAATTTAGAAGAATCAAGACTTCCTTCTCTTTTTATATAATAGTAAAAAACATTGTCAATTAAAGAGAGTTTTTTAGAAAAAATCAAGCACCGATTCAAAAAAACTATGTCTTGAGCTTTGCGACATTCATTAGGGAAAACAATATTGTTTTCATCTATTAATTTTTTCTTATAAATTGCACACCACCATTCGTGGCTAAAATCAAACTTATTATTGCTTTTTTTGATTATATTGTTTAGTTGGCTTATTGTCTTTTTGCCTTCTATATCCATTATTTTTAAAGCAGCTTTCACAATATCGGCTTCATCTTCGATTGCCTTTTTGTACAACTCTTCATAGAAATTTAAATCAACATAATCATCAGGATCAACAAAACCAAGGTATTCACCTTCTGCGATTTCCAGACCTTTGTTTCTGGCAACTGCAGCACCTGAGTTTTCTTTTAAATCTATGATTTTTATTCTATTATCTTTTGAAGCATAGTCTTCTATTATAGAAAGTGAATTATCTGTAGAACAATCGTTTACGCATATTATTTCGATATCTTTCAAAGTTTGATTAACCAAACTATCAAGGCACTTTGCAAGATATTGTTCAACATTGTATATAGGTATTATTACTGAAATTTTAGGCATTTAATATTTCCTTTAAATTATTTCTATAATTTTCATTAATTTCAGGTAAAATTGAAATAATTTTTTCTAATTGTGTGCCTTTTGTATAACCTAAAAAAGCATTGACATCTTTTGGGAAACATTTTCCGCCATAACCAAATTTTCCATCAGGGCCGGGGACTTGAGTGTGAGGTTCATTAATATAACCTGATAATAGGCAGCCTTGTTGAACTTTTTTGTAATCTGCACCCAATTTTTTGCACAATTCGTTTATACCGTTAAAATAAGTAACTTTTAATGCTCCAAATACATTATGTGCATATTTAGCAATTTCCGCTTCTTTTGTTGTCATTTTAATGTTGCTTTTTCCTATAAAAATATTTTCTAAAAGCTCATAATGACCTGTAAAAATCATCGGTTGATTATAAAAATCAGAAACTGCGGTTCTTTCTGTTAAAAACTCAGGCATAAAGTTTATATCTTTGTTGTATTTTTTAGATAAAGCTTCACAAGTACCGGGAAGCAAAGTCGTTCTAATGAATATCGGAACATCAGGACAAGATTCGATTATATTTTCTAAGACAGATAAATCTTGCGTATCATCTTTTTGAGTAGGAATATGTATCGAGATGAATATAATATCTGCAAGTTTTATATCATCGTTAAAGTTTTTGTATGGATCATTTTTTAAAATACGGACATTAGGGTTATTTTCTTCCAACCATTTTATCAAAGCTCCGCCAATCACTCCGCAACCTATCACGCAGACATTTATTTTTGACATGCTGCATTCTCCTTAAGTTCACTTTTTAGAATATTCAATATCTCTGGGTATTGATTGATTACATTTTTTATTTGTATATCGTTTTCAACAACATTTGTTTGGTATAGGGTCATTTCCCCATTTAAGCCATGTTCTCTATCATAATTAACAGGTTGTACGTTTTTTATTGGTTCATTAATGACCCTGATTTTTCTATCATTTAAAATTGCCATAGCCCAAAACCAAACATCGTCCGCATTTGGTGCTAGTTTCATAAATATTTCTTCTTTTAAAATATCTTTATAGAAACATTTCGGAGGGTATAAAATCCCGGCACAGCCTGTTGCAAAATTTAATACAGAAACCGAATTGTCATCAATTATTTTGTCCCAATATTTGTAAGGCAGAACAGTATTATTTTCGGTTTTTACTTTATGTGCTCTATGACATAAAATGTTTTTGCTATCTTCCAAATGAGCATTGTACAATTTTTCAAACCAATTTCTATGATAAACAATATCATCATCTGCAGTAATTATTATATCGTTTGGATAATCTGATAATGCAGGAATTAATTTTTTGTAACTTCTTGTGTCTTTTGTAAATTTGATTTTAAGTCCCAATTTTTTAAGCTCAAGAACTTCATTTGGAATGTCTTTTTCTTTGTTTGGAAATTGTTCATTTGCCAAATAAAGCACAATTTCATCAGGTTTTAAAGACTGCAATAACAAAGAATACAAACAAATATGAATATCATACATTCTTTGAGGAAAGCTCGTTAAAGATACAACAAATTTTGGATTTCTTTTTTCTTCGGTAATACAAAGAGCGTCCATATTTTTTATTTTAGAAACAAGTTCATCAATATTTGTTTGGGCAATTTCATTGTGGACTTCTTTGTATTTTTTGCTCCAAGCCATTTTTACACGTTTTTCAAAATTTCTTTTTAAAAAAGCCTCTCTATCTACAATTGTATACAGAATATTTTGTTCGGCTTTTTTGATATAGTTTTTTGCTTCATCAACTAAAGCTTTGTTTTTACAAAATGTTGATATGTATTTGTATTTGTCTTCCAACAAATCAAAATAAACTTCTTTGTCCAATTGCAAATCATTGAATGTTTTTATAATTGAAATTATTGAATTTTCGAGTGCTTTTATCTTGTCTAAATCAACAATAGAATCATGGTTCAATGAATCATTATGAAAAACATAATAGTAACAAACTTCTTCAACAATTTCGATTTTGTTTGCAATGTTTGAAACATAAACTTCAAAAACACTATCTTCAGCACATTTCAAATTTTCTGGATATCTGATATTGTTTTCTAAGAGCAATTTTTTTCTAATTATAGTTGTTGGAATATGATTTAGTTTCAATTTGTTTTCTTTGACGTCTTTTATATTGTAATATTGATTAGATACAAATTTGTTCCAACCTATGTTTTTTAAATTTGATTTTACAATATCAGCATCGGTTTCAAGTGCTTTTTTGTATAATTTTTCATAAAAATCTAAATCAATAAAATCGTCGCTATCAACAAACCCCAAGTACTCGCCTTTTGCTTGTTCAATTCCTCTGTTTCTTGCAAATCCTGCACCTGAATTTTCTTTTAAATCTATGATTTTTATTCTATTGTCTTTTGAAGCATAATCTTTTAGGATTGTTAGAGAATTGTCTATAGAACAGTCGTTTACACATATTATTTCGATATCTTTCAAAGTTTGGTTAATTACGCTATCAAGACATCTTGGCAAATATCGAGCTGTATTATATACAGGTATAATAATCGAAACTTTAGTTATCTCTGCCATGTGATTCCTTCTTTGACTATTTTAGCAGGAGCACCTGCTATTACAACATTTGATTTTTTATATTTTTTGGTAGCAACAGAATTGATACCTACAACTGAATCGTCACAGATTTCGACCCCTTTTAAAACAGTCACTCCCTGTGCCAACCATACTCTGTTACCAATTTTTACATCAGATGGCAAGTTTGTTTGTTCGCCATCTTCGTTAAAAATTTTGTGCCAATCTGTAGTTCTGATACTCACGTCACCACCAGTCATAAAATCGTCGCCTATTTTAATATCAGCATCGACCGCATACATTAAAATGCCATTTGATTTGAAGTTTTTACCTATAGATATTTGTTTGTTTTCGCCTGTTATTTCAAATTTTGATTTTTGTACAAAATTCATTGGATTTTCAATATAAAACATGTTTTTATTTCCAATTATCTTTATATCAGCATTTGAGTTTTCAAAAGACTCAGG
This sequence comes from uncultured Candidatus Melainabacteria bacterium, assembly GCA_934692665.1. GTDB lineage: Bacteria > Cyanobacteriota > Vampirovibrionia > Gastranaerophilales > Gastranaerophilaceae > RUG14156. The sequence continues at coordinate 12,772 of CAKUUG010000022.1, forward strand.
AACGGTTATTGTGTTGTCATCACCATTAATCATAATCCTAAGTCTTTTTGCATCTTGTACTCTTTTAATACTTCCGTCTTCTCTGATTAAATTTATCACATTATTATCGCCTTTGATAATGCAATTTTTTTTCAGCCTTCTGGTTATTTTGCAACCTAAAAAATTGTAGACATCGTATTCTTTTGTTACTACTCCGTTTTTGAAGCCATAACAGTATTTTTTGGTTTTTTTAAACATGTTCATAATTTTATTTAAGGTTTCAAACTATTCTTCTACCTTCATTTCTCTTTCAGCAGTTTCTTCTTTTGTATAGCCTATAGATTCTTTTTCAGGAGTCCAGCCTGTTTCTTCTTTTACTTCGTGAATAGGATCAGCGAGTAAAAGTTCTTGAGCATCGCTGTATTCTTTTAGCGTCATTATGAATTTGTCTTCTTTTGCAATTGTTTCGTCGATGTTTGCTTCGTTATCACTGTCATCAGCTTTTACAATCAATTCTTTATCAAGCATAGCGTCGATAAATTCTTTCAAGTTGCTATCTATATTATTTGCACCATCGATTGATTTTAGGGCTTGTGCGATTTTTTCAATACTAACACCATTTGCCAAATTTTCATAAACAGCAGTACCCAATGCGTTCATTCCGTAGTATATTCCTGTTTCAGAATTGATAATAATCGCAATACCATCTGTTATATCTGCAAACATTTTTGCTTCATTTAGTGCATAATTTGTCATTTTATTCTCCTTGTTTTATTAGTTCTACGTTTCCGTCTTTGCCAAATTCTTTGAAAGACAATTCGAATTTGTTTTCTTTGATTTTTTCCAAATCATAATTTGGCGTAAATGTTTGAGTTTCCAATTTTCTCAACAATCCTTTTTGCTTGATTTCTTTAATCAATAAATCCAAGTCTTTTTCTATATCAGGCAAAACGCCGTCTATGTTTTTTATTATATCCAAAATTTCATCTCTTGTAGAATTGTTTAATAAACTTTCATAAACTGCAGTTGCGAAGTGATTCATCTGGTACAACGTTCCTGTTTTTGAATCTAAAATATTTGCAATATCGAAAGTTATATCAACAAACATATTGTTTTCGTTTATTGGTTTTGCTTTTTCAATTTTTAAATCAGATAAAAATTCTCTCAAAAATTCTGTATTCAAGTGAATATTCGGGCAAAGATTTAATTTGTAGAAATTAAAGTCTTTTATCATTGAGTATAATTTTTTGATTGTTTCTGTATTGTTTGAATCACGCATTTGAGATACGGTTGATTGTATCAACTGAGTAATTGCACGACCTTTTTCTTCTTCTGAACACAAATTTATGCTGGGTTTTTCTTGGTTTACAATTTCCGGAAAAATACAGATTTTTATCGGATATTTTGTTTTAAATTGTTTGTGGAAATTTTTTATGTTAATTACGTATTTATCTTTTCTTGCATTATTTGATACAAAACGAGTTCCATCCAATCTATCATATAGTTCATTGTACATTTTTGGTGACAATGTGATGATTGAATAAATCGGGTATGAATACAGATTTTCGTTTTCTTTTTCCAATGTTAAATAATCATCAGAAACATATTCAAAACCTTCCATCATAGAAAGAACAGTCAGAGTAGACTTTCCTCTTTGACCTCTTGCACAGAATAAAACCCCGTTGTTATTCGAACCGACAACAGCCCCGTGGACAATGTTTGTTGTTTTAGATTTTACAATTTTGTTGACAAATTGAATAAACAAATGCCCTTCTTTTATAAATTCTTCCGGTGACAAATCTTCTACACCATAGTAGTATGTATTGTTTTCTTTGTCGCTTGCTTCCAGAGTTTTTTTGTCAAAATTTGCCCAAATTATAGGAAATATCTTTGACTCTCTTTCATCATACACCTTTGCAAAACGAGGTTCTCTTTTTCTTGCGAGCATTTCTATTCTTAATTTTAAATTATTTTTTAAATCAAATTTGTTAGAAATTTTTTGAGGAAGGCTTTTTATTGATTTTTCATTCCACAAAACAAGAGTAGCATCATAAGAATCCAAATTATCACGCATAACATAAGTCATTTGTTTTTCTATATGACCAACAAAATCTTCGCTATGAATCAAAAGTCTGATTTTATGTGTTCCCAAGTCTAAAAACTTTACGATTGGATTTTTGAAATTGTCTTTTACATATTTATCCAACTTTGTAAAAATTTCATTTATTTCAGCCGTATCAGATGTTCTTATTATCATTTCTTTTCCTTAAAAATTGTATTTCTTCGTTTTTATATCTTTTATAAGTGTTTTTATTAAAAATGGGTGATTAATAAGTTGCTTTAATAGAAAATATTTTGGTTTAATTTTTAGATAGTCAATCAAAGAGTAATCTTTGAAAAGATTTTTAAGTTTCATCTTTCTGGTTTGTTCTCTAATTTCTTCTAAATAAAATCTTTTATACATTACACACAATGAATAATCTCTTGTTTCTTTTTCAAACAAAGGTTTGTTTAAGAAATCTTGCAAGACATAAGGTGTCAGATAGTTTATAAATTTCATTGCAAAATTGATGTATATTTGCGTTCCTGAAAGTTTTGCATTTTCGATTACTATATTCCAGTTGAAATCTTTTTTAGAATTAATTAAATAGTGACAATCAAAAATCGAAAACAATGTTCCGGCTTTGCTTGTGTTGTCTCTTAAATTGCGGGCCAAATTGTTTAAAACGATAAACAACAAATCTTCATTAGAAGGTACTAATATATCAATACCGAATGTGTTTTGTTTTGTTGCTCTTTTAAACAGACCTGATAGAATTTTTTTGTCGTTTTTTCCACCCATATAAATGAATTTGTGGACATCTAGTGCACCTTTTCCATCTTTATCATGCAAATCAATAGAGTGAATATCTATTTTGTCATAAGTATAGCCTATTTCTGTTGCAAGATTGGCACTTTTTAAAAAGTTTTTTTCTTCAACAAGAATATCAATATCCCCCATAATTCTAGGCAATTCAGGACGTAAAACACGCATTATGCCGCCTTTTAGGACTATTGGTACAATATTGTTTTCGTTTAAAATTCTTCCTATTTTTACAAGATGAGAAAAAGTTTTTACATTTTTAAATCTGATATTATTCAACAACCCCATCAATCTGGGTTTTGTATAAGAATTAAATTCCAATTCCGGATGATATTTCATAAAATATGCAAGCAAAAGATTTTTGTCACTTTTTTTTGCTTCGATATCCCATTGGCTCAGCAATTCATCAAGACGTTTTTGGGAAACGTCAGGATCAAAAAACATTCTCATCAATGCTTTGTCTTCGTCTTTCATAATGTTGTTTGCAAAATTTTGAATCAAAGCATCAGTAATATCCAATGTCTCAGACAAACAACCGTTATCTTTTATGTTTTCAATTTCTTTGTTCCACAATACTTGCATTTATTTTATTTTAAACTCCGCAATTTTAATACAACCAAATAAACAAATTCTCTTTGTTTTTAAACTTTCTTTTATAGAAACAAGCGGACAATCTTTTGATGGCAATTTTTTAGTCGTAGCCCAGAATTCTTTGTCTTTTATGTCTGCATTTTTCTCTCTAAGGAAATTCAACACTTGGATTTTTGCATTTTCTTTGTCTTGGTTTGTTTGTTTGATATGAAATTTATCTTTTTTGTTTACTGTTGAATTAGGATTTCTAAAATAATAATAATTAATAGAAGGAACGCTCACAATAGAATTTGCACTATAAATTGCCTTTATCGTAAAAAGTTTGTCTTCGCAATATATTCCTTCGGGCCAGTCTATGTTGTTTTCGATTAGCATAGATTTTCTATATATTTTGTTTGTCGGACAAGGATTTTTTGCTTGGTTTCCAATATCTATTTTTTCTTGTAGAGAAGTAGCAATTTTTTCTTCAGTTATATTGAGTCTTTTTTTTGTTTTGCCATTGCCAATTCTAACATTTGTCGCAAGAGCAATATCTGAGTTGTTTTTTTTTGCGGCATTGTATAGTTTTTCATAATAATCCAAATCTACCCAATCATCCGAATCAACAAAACCAATATATTCTCCACTTGCAACTTTCATACCTGAGTTTCTGGCTGCACCTTGCTTTTTATTTTGTTGATTGATTATTTTTATTCTTTTATCAACTTTTGAAAATTCATCCAAAATTTCAGAAGTTCTATCAGTTGAGCCATCATTTACAACAATAATTTCTATTTCTTTTAATGTCTGTTGAACAAGCGACATAAGGCACTTTGAGAGGTATTTTTCATTGTTGTACGTAGGCACGATTATAGACACCTTCACATCTGATATGTGTTGAGGCAAAGAAAGTTTTTCTAAATCAGATACAATACTTTGGATATCAAACATTTTTTCCATTGTCTATAAACTTTATTTCCTTAAGAAAATTACCCTCTAAGAGCAGAATAGCTCTTTTGATATCTTAGCATAAATATTTTTAATTTTAGCATACGTTAAAAAATGTAAAGTTTTTTAAACAAACACTGCCATTCAGTGCTATAATAAACGACAAAGTAGCAAATAGAGGTGAAGTATGACACAAAAATCAGCTTATTTAGAAAGCGTACTTGAAACAACAGCAACAAAAAACTCTACAGAACCGGAGTTTTTGCAAACTGTAAAAGAAGTTTTAACATCACTTGAAAAAGTTGTTTTAAAAAACGAAAAACAATACAAAGATTTGTCTTTGTTAGAAAGACTTGTTGAACCTGAGAGAATCATTAGTTTTAGAGTTCCTTGGGTTAATTCAAAAGGAGAAATTAAAGTTAATAGAGGCTACAGAGTCCAATTTAATGGTGCAATAGGTCCATATAAAGGCGGTTTGCGTTTTCACCCATCAGTAAACCAAAGTATCATGAAGTTTTTGGCTTTTGAACAAACATTCAAAAATGCTCTAACGGGACTTCCGATAGGCGGAGGAAAGGGCGGAAGCGACTTCGACCCTAAAGGTAAAACCGACCTTGAAATTATGAATTTTTGCCAAAGCTTTATGAATGAATTGCAAAAACACATTGGTGCTGATTTGGACGTTCCTGCGGGCGACATAGGCGTTGGTGCAAGAGAAATAGGCTATTTATTTGGTCAATATAGAAGAATCAGAAATACTTATGAAGCAGGAGTTTTAACAGGAAAAGGATTGGAATATGGCGGCTCTTTAGCGAGAAAAGAAGCAACAGGATATGGTCTAATGTATTTTATGAGAGAAATGCTAAATACAAACAATATAGAACTAAAAGGCAAAACCGCTATTATTTCGGGTTCCGGTAATGTTGCTATTTATGCTGCAGAAAAAGCAAACCAAATGGGAATAAAAGTCATTGCAATGTCTGATTCTAACGGATGCATTTATGATGAAAACGGAATTAATTTGGATGTTGTTAAAGAAATAAAAGAAGTAAAAAGAGGCAGAATAAAAGAATATCTGGACAAAGTTCCAACTGCAAAATACACACAATGCACAGATTCAACTTTGCCTCCTATATACAACATAAAAGCTGATTTGGTTTTACCTTGTGCAACACAAAATGATATCAATCTGGAAACTGCTGAAATTTTGGTTAAAAACAAAGTTTTAGCAATCGGCGAAGGTGCTAATATGCCAACAACAAACGAAGCAATTGAATATTTACTTGAAAACAATGTTTTGATTGCTCCGGCTAAAGCAGCAAACGCAGGTGGCGTTGCAACTTCTGCTTTAGAAATGAGTCAAAACTCTATGAGATACAGCTGGTCTTTTGAAGAAGTAGACAAAAAACTGGAAAACATTATGATAAATATCTTTGCTCAATGCAAAAATTCAGCTCACGAGTACGGCTTGGGAGTAAATTATGTTGCAGGGGCGAATATTGCAGCATTTAAAAAAGTTTCAAGAGCAATGATTGACCAAGGTATTATTTAACAAAAACTTAAATAAAACTAATAACCACTAAAATGATTTGACATTTAATCTGATTTTAGTGGTTATTTTATATTTTTGAAATTTTAGTTTAGAAAAATTGGAGATTTTATTTATTCTTCAGCAGCCGCACTTTTTTTAACAACTTTTGTATCATCTTTTAAAGGTTTAATTTCAACAAGGCCGTTTAAAACTTCATCGATTGTTTTTGCTGAAAATTTTAATATCTTTAAATGAGTCTTGAAATTTTTGGACGTTATTTTGAATATTTTGAGCTGCAGTTTGAATTTTTCTTGCAGTTTCTTGAACTGCTACAATTAAATTATCGTTTTTTAGGTTTTTTCTGGTAAATGTAGCAACTTTAATTCTTTTTCCCACATTTTTAAAAAATACACAGACAAAAACAAATAAACCCCCCACATAACAACGGTTGCAATACAGTTTACTCCATTTAATACTGCATATAGCCACATCAAAAAAGAAATCAAATTAACAAAAAACCACACATACCACTGTTCTATGCATCTTTTTACAGTGAGAAGCATTCCAATAATTGAAAAAATTGTAGAAAAACTATCCATAAAAGGATTTTTATCGCCAACAAATTTCAAAACAAAATAACATAGGATAGAAAACAAAATGCCAAAAGACAAATAAAGTATTCTTTCTTTTTTTGACAATTTTGTTTTTATTATTTCGTTTTTGTCTTTTTTAAGATTATTCTTCCACTTAAAAACACCCAAAATTTGCATTGGAAAATAATAGCAGCCATACAAAAGCAAATTTCCAAAAAAAGCATTTTTATATGACAAATAGCAATAACAAAAAGTCCCCACAAGCCCAATTAAGAAACAATATACTTTTCCATATCCTGAAAAAAATGTATAACTCATTCCGCATATCGCATTTATTAGTGCTATTTTTGAGTCTTTTGAATATATTGATACAACGCACGTTGTCAAAATAACCAAAAAAAATAAAATTAATTCGTTCTTTTTGAAACTTTTTATTTCATTTTTTACAAAATTGATAACTTCCATTAGTGTTTATTATAAAATAAATATAATGAAAATAAATCCATCCCCAAAAAATAGACCGAATTTTGGCGGTTTTTTGAATAACAAAATAACACTGAATGCTCTAGAGAAAATTGCAGACCATGGTGCAAGCTTTTCTTTGGGTGCTTCTTTTGTTGGTGCTATGGCATTAAGACCTCTGGCTATTTCTTTGACACCAAAAACAGACAAAGAAAACAAAAAGTATGCTTCAATAAATTCAATTTCTTCAGCTGCAGCAAAATTGTTGCTTGCAGAAACTATAGCTTTGCCCGTTGAAAATGCCATCAAAAAAATAAATAAAAATCCAAAAGATTTTTTAAACGAAAACACATTGAAAAATTTTTACCCTGACAAAAAAAGCTATAGTTTTTTAACTCAAACAATCAAACAAAGTACAAATTTGTTAACTGCTATACCAAAATCCTATTTAACAGTGGCTTTGATACCTGTTATTGCGAACAAATTTTTCAATAAAAAAGAAGAAGAAAAAAAAGACATAATAAATCCTGCTATTTTCAAAGGAATGGAAAAATTTTCTTCTTTTCAAAACATTTCTTTTACAGGTAAAAAAATAGGGCTGTTTGAAAGCGGAATATCAAAAATACTAAACAATGAAACTTTGCAAAATTTTTCCAAAAAACACAGTCCAAATAGCAACAACATTGCAAGAGATTTTTCTGTTATTAGTGACATCTTATTAACAGGGGCATCTATTTTTCATACAAAAAATTCAAAAAAAATAAAACAAGAAAGAAAAAATCCTCTTATATACAACAACATCTTATCAACAACAGCCAGCATATTGTTTGGTTGCGCATTAGACAAACTAATCCAAACAAGCACGAAAAAATCTATCGAAAATTTTAAAGCTTTAAACAAAAACAATCCAAAACTAAATAAATACATCGAAGGAATAAACATCCTAAGACCAACTGTTGTTTTCGCTTTTGTGTATTATGGGATATTGCCTATTGCAACAACTTATTTTGCAGACAAAATGGATAAAAATTTAAACTCAAAAAAATCGGAGTCATAAACTCCGATTTTTAATTCATTCTATTTTACAAGAGGCACAACTGAAGAAGTTATATCGTTTCCACCATACAAAACAGCATCTGATCTAAACACAATATCATAGCCCATTTCTTTTGCTTTTTGAGAAATAATGTTGCTCAATTGTGCATCAACTTCGTTTACTTTCTTTGCATACGCATCTTTTATATTCTTTTTCTTTTGAGTCAATTGTGCTTCGTATTTTTTTATTGCTTGTTGTCTTAATTCAGGTGTAGATTGTTTTTGGATATCTGCACTTGCTGTATCATACCAATTCAACATTTCTTTTGTTTGTTTTGTTTTAGTATCTTCTGCAGCTTTTAGAACTTTTGAAGAAGAAAGAAGTTTTGCAACATTAACATAAGCTACTTTTTGAGTAGTATTTTCACTCATTGCAATACTGTTTACTCCAAAACCCAAACCAAACATAACAAAACACATTGTTAGAGCTAAAAGATTTTTTTTCATATTTTCTCCTTATTTAAAATAATTTATATTAGAAATAATTGGTTGTTTGAATTCTATTTTGTTTATCGAATGTGCATCAATAACAGGCGAAGGTGGAACAATGTACCATTTGTAGAGTGCAGTATTTAGTCTTTTGAAGAACTTATTAAGCCAAATTGTTTTTGTTTCTATATCAAGAGATTTTTTCTTTTCGTACAAAAACTCCGCCTTTAACATATCTTCTATTGATTGACCTAAATTTTCAATCCTCCAAATGACCTCATCTAAAAATTCATAAGGCATAAGAGCATCTTCAGCAAGCAAAGTCTTTCCTGTTTTTGGATCTATCGCAAGCTCTGCCCCCGGAGGTTTTAGGATTATGCTTTCAGGAATTGCATTTTTTATTTTTCTGTTTTCGTTCATCCAACGAGCAAGTGCAAACAATTTTGTTTTTACAACATCTGCAATCGGAGCATATCCACCCGACATATCACCGTTTATTGTTGCATAGCCCATATATAGTTCTGATTTGTCAGAAGTTGCGATAGGCAATGTTTGTCCAAATTCATTTGCAATTCCCCAAAGTATCATACTTCTGCTTCTTACTTGAATATTGTCTATAGTAAAAGTCGTTTTGTAACGATTTTGCCAGTTTTTTTCTACATTTGAAAAAATCGTATTGTATTTTTCTTTTAACAATTCAACAGAATCTTTGATAGGAACTGTTAAGAAATTTATCCCCAAGTTGTTTGCAAGATTTTCTGCATCGGTTTTGCTTTCTGCACTGGTTAATTTTGATGGCATAGAAACACCAAGCACGTTTTCTTTTCCTAATGCATCTACCAACAATACCGCACAAACAGTAGAATCCAAACCGCCGGACAAACCGAGAACTGCTCTTTTGAAACCATTTTTAGAAAAATAATCAGCAATCGCTGTTTTTATCGCATAATATGTTCTTTCTAAATCAGGCTTGTGGTCTAGTGAAAATTCTTTTTGCGAATTTAAAGTAAGTTCCAATCCTTTTGGCAAGGGGTTTATTTTGTTTTTGTTTTCTAAATCAAGCTCGTACAATTCTTCTTCAAAACTCTTTGCCATTGCACAGAGTATTCCATTTTCATCATACATTCTGCTTGTTCCATCATAAACAAGTTCATCATTTGCACCAACTTGGTTTACGTAGATATATTTTACTTTGTGTTTTTTTGAAACAAATGACATCATATTGTGCTTTAGTTGTTCTTTTTTAGCCCTAGAACAAGAAGCACTGGGGCACAAAATTACATCAACATCATCTGCTATTTCTGAAATAGGGTCATTTTTGTATAAATTTCTTTTGAAAAACTCAAAATCATTCCATCCGTCTTCACAAATTATTACACCGAATTTTTTGCCATTCAATTCAAATGTTTTATTTTCTTTTGTTGTTTCAACAGATTCAAAATAACGATAATCATTGTGTTCAGAATAATTCGGCATAAGGGTTTTTCTGAAGATTTTTTCTATTTTTTGATTTTTTATTAATGCTACAGAATTGTAATACGGTTTTCCAAATTTTTCTTTATTTTTTTCAGGATATCCGATTAAAAGTGCAATATTTTTTGATTTTTCTCTTATTTCATCCAGTGCGGTTTCTGACTGTTCCGACAAATAAGGATATCTTTCTAAAATATCTCCGATAGGATAACCCAAAAGGAACAACTCAGGAAAAACAACCAGACTTGCGTTTTTTTCTATTGCTTTTTCGATAGTTTCAAGAGCTTTGTTTTTGTTGTATTCGATATCACCTGAAATCGGATTTAATTGTGCTAAAATAATTTTATTCATACACAAATTCTATCATAAAGTTTTAAAAGAGGATGAAAAATGAAAAAATACTGTTTTGATTTGAGTTTTGCAATTTTATTGTTTCTTTTTTCAATTTTTGCTTTAACAAATATCGGCTTTATTTTTCATTTGAGCGTTAATTATTTTTATGTTCTAATTTCTTTTTTGATTTCAGAAATTTATTTGTTCAAAAGCGGAAATTTTTTTCAAAAAAATATTCTTTTATTTATATTTTTTGCTTTAGCTTTTGTATTTTCTATGTGTTTTATTGATGTATCTTTTGATGGAAGATGTTATCACTTTACTTTAGAAAATTTGTTTCGATTAGGATATAATCCCATTTTTGATAAAATAATCGATTTTTCAAAAAATCACCACATATACTACAATCTCGTATTTGCAAGCAGTTACCCAAACGCAATTGAGCTATTGAGGAGCAATTTTTATCTTATTTTTAATAACATGGAAATAACAAAATCCATAAATTATCTTTTAAGTTTTTGTTCGTTTTTTTATAGCCTTTATTTTTTAAGAAGAAAATTATCTATCACAAAAACTTTATTACTTGGGGTTTGTATTTTTACCCTGACAGTTTTAATCACCCAAATCAATACAAAAATGGCTGATTTTAGTTTGTATTGTATTTTTGTTTTGCAAATGTTTTCTTTGATTTTGATAGACAAAAAGAAAGATGTGTTCAAAAATTCTGTTGTTTTTGTACTATCCAGCATTTTTGCTATCGGAATAAAATATACAGGTTTGTTAAATACTGTTGTTATTATTGTTTTTTATTTAATTTTAAAAAGAAATAAAGAATTTTTGAAATTAGCCCTAATTACTGTTGTTTCGTCTTTAATATTGTGTTTTCAACCTTATGGAACAAATATCATAAAATTCAAAAACCCTTTTTACCCATCTGTTGGCTATAACAAACTGGATTTTATGACAGGACAAAATCCAAAAGAATTTTTAAACAAACCATATCTGTACAAATTTGTTCGCTCAATGTTCTCATCAACTTCTGATGCAAGAATAAACAACCCCGAAACTCCCCCTATATTCTGGAAAATTCCATTTACAACACATTTCGATATGCCTTTTGTACAAGAAGAACTCAGAATCTCAGGGTTTGGGCATTTATTTTCAGGAATATTTTTGTTGAGTTTTATTTTGTCTATTTATTTAATGGCAAAAAAGAAAAAAAGCTTTTTACCTTTTGGAATTATTTATTTAACAACATTTTTAAACCCTATTTGCTGGTGGGCAAGATTTGTTGTTCAATTACACCTTTTACCTTGTATGGTTTGTTATTATTTTAGAAAAAACAACATTATATTTTATTTGTTTGTTGTTTTGCTTCTTTTAAATGGCTTTATGACACTAAGAGAAAATTACTTCGCAAGTGCATATAAAACCTACATTATGAACGAGTATTATGATTATTTGTATAGATTTTCACAAAAACACCCGCTGGAAATATACAAAGACACAAACTACATAGACGAAGATGACGAAACAATACTCGAAAGAATGAAAGAATACGGGGTAAATTTCAAAATTTCAAATGACAGAAACAAGTATTTTGAACCAATCAAAACACAAGCAACAATTTCAAAAAGTTACTATATAAAGTTTTGAATTTTCAACTCATTGATTGACTAAGAAATATGTATTTATTAAAATTAAGAAAAGAAGTTAATAAGGAAGTTTAAATGAAAAAGTGTGTAGCCGTTGTAGGTTGCGGTCTTTGGGGCAGAAACATAGTCCGCAATTTTTATAATTTGAATGCTTTGCATAGCGTATGCGATTTGGATGAAGAAAATCTCAAAATGGTAAAAGAACTCTATGAAGACGTAAATACCGTGAGTGATTTTAATGAAATTCTAAACAATCCGGAAATCAAAGCACTCTGCATCGTGACACCTTCGCATACGCATTTCAAACTTGTTAAAATGGCTCTTGAAAAAGGAAAACATGTTTACGTAGAAAAACCTATTTCAACTTCAGCAAATGAAACTTTAATTTTAAAAGAGCTTGCTGAAAAAATGAATGTAAAACTTCTCGTTGGGCATTTGTTGTTGTATCATCCTGCCGTAAACCGCTTAAAAATGCTTATTGCAGAAGGTGTTTTGGGTGAAGTAAAATACGTCCAATCTGATAGACTAAACATAAACTACTTCAAAAACGACAGAAGCGTAATGTGGGATTTAGCTCCTCATGATGTTTCTATGATTGCTCATGTTACAGGCAAAAAACCAATCAAAGTATTAAATGCGGTAGGTGCTTGTTGCGAATTTGAAAATATTTGCGATATTACACATATTACAATTCAATTTGAAGATGGTGTTATAGGTCATGTTTCTGATTCTTGGATTCATCCGCAAAAACGTGTTACATTACTTGTTCGTGGCGAAAAAGCGACAGCAATTTTGGACGATACAATTCAAGAAGGCAAATTGAAAGTTTTCGACAACAAAAAGAATTCTCAAAAAGACATAGAAGTGTTTGATTATTTAGAAATTGAACCACTAAAACTAGAGTGCCAACATTTCTTAAATTGTATCAAAAACGATAAAACTCCACGTTCAGATGGCGAAAACGGTTATACGATAGTAAAAATCTTAGAAGAAGCAGAAAAAATAATGTTAGGAAACAAAAAAGAAGAACTAGACAATCACAAATTCAAACTATCTCGTTCAAAATAAATAATTTTATATTATAAAAACTGACTGTTATTGCAATAGCGGTCAGTTTTTTTGTTTTTTAGTATTCTTTTATATTCCTCTAAATGTATGATTTAATTTCGATATTGTTAAAGCATAATTTTATAAAATCGATATTCTTTAATAACATATTTTGTCAAGACAAGGATATCAAATGCTAGAAAGTAAAACAATTCCCCAAGAGAGAAAAGACGATACGAAAATGACAAATGCACAAGACACAATGCAAAGAGCAACAACCGCTCATCAAAGGTATCTATTAAAAGCAAATAATGAAGATTTAACTTCTGCAATAAATGGCTACATAGAAACAATAAGTCAAGACCCATCGCAAACAAGCGCTTACTACAGACTTGCGACACTTTTGCATAAAAATGGTCAAATAGGCATAGAAAGTGCTATAGAGCAATGCAGAAAGGCTGTCAAACTAAGCCCCAAAGATGCTAACGCCCATATTTATTTGGGATACTTTTTGTCACTAAATTCAAATTTCGACGAAGCAAAAAAAGAGTTTGAAACTGCGATAAAATTAAAACCGGCTTCTGCAAGAACAAGGTTAGTTCTTGCTTTAACTATGCTAGAAAAAATAAAAAGCGTAAACAAATCAAAATCTCTAAAAGACTACACAAATGCTGTTTATTATGGTGTTAGCGGTGCTGTTATGAGCTTTTTTGACAAAACAAGCATAAAGATGGTTTGTCAGAATATAGCTGATGATTTTAATTTTGCAAAATACAAAACAGTAGGTTCTATTTTAGAAAAAGTAAACTCAGAAAAACAAGCATACAATTTGTATTTGAGTGCTGTAGACAATTCTAAAAAATCAATTTCACTGTATGAAAGAATGGCAAAAATTGCAATAAAGAAAAATCGTCTTGATATTGCATTTGATTGTTTTAACAATGTTGTCATTTTGTCAAATAATGACCCAATGAAAGTCGCTAATGCTATTGAATTTGTAGAAGAATATCAAGCAGACAAAACGGATACATTGATTGATTATTATACGATTTTAGTAAACAAATACCCTGAATTTTCAAAATGCTATTACGAGTTGGGACATTTGTACATTAAAAAAGATGAAAAAATAAACGCTTTATCGGCTTTCAAATTGGCTCTAAAATATGAAGCGAACAACCCTTATTACCAAAATTCGCTAGCTTATGTTTATGTTCAATTAGAACAATATGACAACGCTATAGAATTATACAAAAAAGCTCTAGAAACAAATCCGAATGACGAATGGTCAGCAGTTGTAGCACAAGCATTAGCTGCAATTTATCACCAAGTAAAAGGAAATTCGGATGCAGCAATTTCAATGCTTCAAAACAGTTTGTTATTAACAAAAAACAAATCCCAAATCCATGAGGCAATTGCAGATATTTATTATGACAATGAAAATCTTGACAATGCAATAGAATACTACCAAACAGCTCTTAAAGAAGACGACAACAATCCAAAAATATATTCTCGTCTTGCTATGGCATATTGGGAAAAAGACTGCATAGAAAAAGCAATAATTTATTATTCAAGAGCAATAGAGCTCGATTCCAGCTACGACATCGCATACAACAATCTTGGCGTTGTATTTTTGGATGGTCTGGGAGATGCAACTCGTGCTATTGAATATTTCAAAACTGCAACAGAAATAAACCCCGGGTATGCTCTTGCTCATTTCAATCTTGCAAGAAGCCATGAAATGATGGGAGAAAAAATTGCAGCAGCAAAACAATACCAAAAAGCCTTAAATATAAACAGACAAACAAACGAACTGGATTTCAAATTGATTGAAGAAAGATTGTACAGATTGTTTGACGCATAAAAAAATAAAACATCACCATGAAAAAAATAAAAAAAATATTTGAATCTACTCTTGCAAGAGCGATAAGTGCAGCACTTTTTGTTGCATTTATTTTGAGTATTTTTTTGTTTTTTGATTTTTACGAAAGAAAAATTAACGAAGTAAGAGGCTATTATTTAGTCTACAAAGGCGACAAAGCATTTAAAAAACACGACCTCCAAAAAGCAATATACTATTACGAAAAAGGTATCGTTCTTCATCCACGTCATTATAGAGCAATGTATAATTTGGCAAATATTTATGTAGTGTATGAAGATTATTATTCTGCTATAAAAAACTATGAAAAAGCACTAAAAGTAAAACCGGAATATGAAGTCGCAAGAATAGACTATGCAATCATTTTGTCTGAAGTTTACAAAACAGACCAAGCAATAGAAGAGTACAAAAAAGTAATCGAAAATATCCCAAAATTCTATAAAATTCCTTTTATTGTCGATAACAAAAAATCTTACAACTACAATAGAGGCGTTGCATATTACAACATGGGAATAGCTTATAGAACAAAATCTTTATTAACAGGACTCGACGACACAACAAGCCGTTATTACATGACAGAAGCATCAACTTCGTATGAAAAAGCTCTCGATATTTTAAAAAGCTATAATTCAAACTATAATATGGGTCTGGTGAATCAATTGCTAAAAAATACCAATAGAGCAGGTTATTTTTATTGCAAAGCGATGGAAATTTCGCCTTTAGAATATGAAGCTCACTACAATTATGCAATTTTATTAAACAGTATGAAAGAATACACAGCAGCAGCTGAAGAATTTAGAAAAGCAGGTTTGTTGTTGGATTCTGATGGAGATACAGATAAAACACGCTATATATACAATATCTTAAGTGATGTTAACCAAAGAATTGCAATAAACAATGACAAAGAATATTTTAAAAAACTCTCGCAACAAGAAGATGAAAATCTCGGACTAAAGTACAAAGCAGGAAAAATCATTATAGATGACAAAGAAGAAGTCGATGAAGCGTTCATAAAAGATTTCAAAACTTGTGCAAAAAGAGAGTTGTTTATGGGGGATGAAAAATAGTGCAATTTCAAACGCTTTACAATTTTATATATGAATTTACAAAAAACTTTGAACAAACAAGTTCAAGAGAACAATTGATTGAAAGTTTCAAAAATGCAATGAATAATTTCTTTGCTCTTGAAGATATAAAAATTTATTTAATGGATGAATATTCTTTTGTTCTGAAAGATTTTATAAAACCTTGGGAAAATTATTCAATAGATAACAAAATACAAAATTACTTCGACAATTTTTTAACACAAAAAAGCATCTACGAACTCAATGAAAAAACGCTTTATTTTCCTTTGAGCCAAAAGCACAAAACACTGGGGATTGTAGAGTTGAATGCAAAAGAAAAAATAAATCCCGATAATGATTTTTTTGAGATTTTGCCACTTATAAAGGCTCAGATTTCTTTGTTTTGCACTACATTAAAAGATAGAGAACAAATAAAACTAAGTTCAAAATTCCATCAAATAATTAAAAACATAGCACAAATCACCCAAACCCAATACGAACTGGATTATATTCTTCCGATTATGGGAGAAATGATTGATGGATTTATTTCTGAACATTTGATTTACATATTTTTGAAAAACAAAAACAAAAAAGAATACAAACTCATCTGGCCGAACAACTGTTCTGATGATAGAATATACAAATATCTGGAAAAAATAACTCCAAAAACAACGACTCTCATAGAACAAGACGGAAAAATGGGAATATTCCCCTTAATCGTAGAAAATAAAGCTTACGGAGCGATTGTTGCATACAATCACTTTGACAAAATCACATCAAAAGAAATTGAATACCTGAAAGAAATAACAACACAAGCCCAAACCACAATAACACGTGCAAAATCTTACGTAGAAGTGTTGGAATATGCGACATTAGATGCTCTTACAGGTTATAACAATCGTCATCAATTTGAAAAAAGATTAAAAGAAACAACTGCGGTTGCAAAACGCCAAAACCAGCCACTGTGCTGCATTATGTCTGATATTGACTTCTTTAAAAAAGTAAATGACACTTATGGACATTCTGTTGGTGATTGCGTATTAAAAACAGTTGCAAAAACAATAAAAAAAGAATTAAGAGAAGAAGATATAGCTTCTCGTTATGGTGGAGAAGAATTTATTTTTCTTTTACCTCACACAAACATAGAAGAAGCAAAAATTGTAGCCGAAAGACTAAGAAAAGCAATTGAAAAGAAAAAAATAAACATAGAAGAATACAAAATTGAAAACACAAAAGAAATATCTGTTACTG
>CAKUUG010000023.1 GCA_934692665.1 uncultured Candidatus Melainabacteria bacterium
CTATACAGTAGCAGGTGGCGCTGCACTTGGTGGTGTTGTCGGTTTGACTTGTGCAATTATCAGAAAAGGCTCCGGTTTTATGATAAAACCGGGAGATGAAATGAAAATAAAAATTCAATCTGCTCTTGAGATGCCTGTGTTTACCAAAGATGCTTTTAGACAAGAAGAACTCTTTTTAGAGGGTTTGAAAGTCAGAATAAATGCAGTTAGCTACGAAAAAGACCCTTTTGGCGTTGAAAATACCATAACTCTTTCTTTGGGTATTGATAACTATACAAATTATTCTTTTTCGACTTTCGATATAGCTCTTGTTTCAAATACTCAACAAGTGTTTTTCCCAAGCCCTTTTGGAGATACTTCTCTATGGTTTAAAACAATTTCACCCGGGGATAGAACCGTTGGTAAATTGTCTTTTTCTGTTTCTGATAAAAAAGCAAAACACTGGCTTGTTTTTTATGATAGAAAAACAAAAAAACCTTTAGCAAAATATTCGATTGACAATGCAAAAAGCGACTTGAAAGAGCTAAATAAGAAAAAGAAAAAGAAAAAATAATGGCAATATTTTTGCCTTTTTTGTTTTTATATATTTATGATGAATCAAGTTCCTAATACTAATTTTTCATACAATTACTTTAAAGATTTTTCAAAAGCAAATGAAATGTCTTCTAATAGAACGTATTTGAAAAATGCCTATGGACATGATATTCAATACTACAATGATACAGTTGATTTTTCTGAAAATAAAAAGAAAAAAAGAAATAAAGCTTTAATTTTTGGCTCAGTTGCTTTGATTGGAGCGGGTGCCATTCTTAGTGCTTTTGCTTATGGCAAAAAAATACCTCTAGACTCCCTAAAAGAAGGCAAATATAAAGAAGGTGCAGATAAATTATTTGGTTACGTACAAAATGCTTGTGCTAACTTTACCACAATAAAAGATGCATTGTGGATGAAGGTAGAAGATAGATTTGCTAATATTCCGGTACTTCGCTCTATAAAAAAAGGCAGCAACAGGCTTACAAAATTTTATGCAGACACATTAACAAACGGTACAAAAGATAGATTAATCAAGATATTGGGTAGCGAAGATGCATATAAACAATACATGTCAAAAATAAACCTAAATTCTGATTTATCAAAAGTTATGTCTGATATGGTTCCTGAATTTGAAAACGGGAAAGCTGTAAATGGTCTTTTAGACAGTTTAAAACCAAGAGATTTGTTTAATAAAGTAGCTGGTTCTGGTATTAGGGATAATATTGTTACTAAAAAATACAAAGATATAGTCAACTTGAAAGCTGCTGAAGAATTATTGGAAAACAAAAAACTTGAATTAACACCTGATAAAATCAAAAAATGTAACGAATTAATTCAAAAAGAATTTCTTCCAAAAGCAGGTGATATTGTAAATGGTTGTGCTCCGACAGATATAATTACAGCCGCAATTCCTGTATTTGGTTTTGGAGCTGCTGTTGCGGGTACAAAAGAAAAAGAAAAACGAAATTCTTTGATTTTGAATTTGGGAGTACCACTATTCCCAACATTCTTAATGCCACTTGTCGGATTAAAATTCCCTATATTAAATGGATTTAAAGGTATGATTGCAGGTTTTGCAGTTGGACAAGTTGTAAAACAAGGTGTGAAACTTGTTAACAAAAAATTAAACAAAAATAATGAAAATGTACAAACAAAACAATAAAATTAAATAAAAAAACACCTCTTTGAGTCTAAAGAGGTGTTTTTTTTGATATTATTAAGATTATTCAGTAACATTAATTACGCTAACAGGACAAGCATCTGCTGCGTCTTTGATTGAATCTTCGTTACCAGCAACTTTTGCTTCATCAATAGTACATACGTCTTCTACTTTAAATACGTCTGAACAAAATGATTCACAAGCTCCGCATCCGATACAACCTTCTTCGATAGTAACTTTCATTATCTAATCTCCTTTATATTTTAACTTCATTTAGTATATTAAATAAAAAAAATTTTGCAATAGATATTATGGTTTATAATTTTCCAGTATTTTTTCTTTTGAAATTGTCCCACAGTTGAATAATAGCTCTAATTGAGAAATATTATAGTTTATGATTGAGGCGACATATTGGACTCTTGCTGTCGTTACTTCATTTTGTGCTTGTATGATATCGAGTAAAATTCCTTTTCCGTTGTTAAATCTCAATGTTGCGAGTTTTATACTTTCTTTTGAAAAATTTAGTCGCTCTTTGTTTATTTCTATTTGTTTTTTATTAAAAGATGAACTGGATTGTGCTTTTATTAAATTTTCTTTTATTAATCTTAGATTGTTTTCGTATTCTAATTTTTTCGTTTTGATTTTTTCGTTTTGAACTTTAATCTTTTTCATTGTTCCAACCCCAAAATACTCTCCGGGCTGCCAACTCAAATATCCTGCTACAATGTAATTTGGGTAAAAAGAAGTCTTTGCTGTTCCTTGAAATTGTTGTTGATAGCCGATGTAGGGCTTTGGTATAAAATCTGTTACAAAAGTATTTTTTATCTGTTTTTCATAGTTGATTAAAGCTTTGTCGCTTTTTAAGTCTTCTCTATTGTTTATTGCAAATAAATACAATTCTTCAATCGGTTTTTGATAATCAATCAAATCTAATTCGCTAACTTCATCTTCAAAAGGCATTAGTTTTGTTTCGACTTCTATACCTAATATATTTGCCAGATTGGTTTGTGAAATTCTGAAATTGTTCAATGCATCTAAAACCTTGTTTTTAGCATCTAATGATTCGTTTTGTGAACGAATCACATCGAAATGCGTACCAAAGCCGGCTTTTTCTTGGCTTTTTGTTAGCTCTAACTGAGCATTTCTTTCAATTAAATTTCTTAAGTATATTTCTGTATAAATTTTTGCAAGAAGTGTTTCATAATAGTATTTTGAGGTTAAATATATTACTTGTGATTTTGTAAAATTTTGTGTGTGGTTTTTTGATTTTGAAAAGTACTTCGCTGCTTTTGCTTCAAAAATCTCCTTTCCGCCTTTTGTTAAACTGTGATATACATTTAAATTTATTGAAACAGCAGTCTCATCAAAATTGTCACTCAAAACTCCTCCAACAAGAATTTGTCCAGCATAGTGTGCGATGTAGCTGGTTGTTTCAAAGTTTGGCAAAAATTTTGAAAGAGAATATTCATAGTTGTATTTTGCACTTCGAAATTCATGGTGTTTTATTTGGATATCAAAGTTATTTTGCATAGCAACGCTAATACATTCATCCAGACTGACAGGTACGAATTCTCCTTTGATTTGTTCTTTTATAAAAGCTTCAATATCGATATTATCGATAAATTTTTTGCAAAATTCATTCAAATCGCACTTAGCTGTGCTTTTTAAATCTATCGGATTTTCGAGAAGAATATCTTTTGCAAGTGAAAAATTCATATTTAAAATAAATATTATTAATACCATGCACAAAAACTTCATTCAGATATTTTATATAATCCTAATATTGTTAATAATATCTTTATCGGCTAATGCTTTTGTGATAAATTATTTATGTAAGAAAAAAAGGATATCTGAAAAATGGCAAATACAGAACTTCAAACTACCTACAATGCAAGAGAAATTGAAAACGAGATTTACAAATTTTGGGAAGAAAATGAATGCTTCAAAGCAGACAATACTTCTTCCAAAGAACCTTATTCAATAGTAATTCCTCCTCCTAATGTTACAGGAGTTTTGCATATGGGTCATGCTCTAGATGGTACGTTGCAAGATATTTTAATCAGATACAATAGAATGCTTGGAAAAGAAGTTCTCTGGATGCCGGGATGTGACCATGCAGGTATTGCAACGCAAAATGTTGTTGAAAAACAATTAGCAAAAGAAAACAAAACTCGCCATGATTTAGGAAGAGAAAAGTTTTTGGCAACAACGTGGAAATGGGCTGATGAACATAAAAATAGAATTTTAGAACAATTTAAGCTTTTGGGTGCTTCTTTTGATTTGTCCAGAAAAAGATTTACGCTAGACGAAGGCTGTTCAAATGCAGTTAAGAAAGTATTTGTTGATTTGTATAACAAAGGCTTAATCTATAAAGGTACATATATTGTAAACTGGTGTCCTCGTTGCCAAAGTGCTATTTCTGATATTGAAACAAATTATGAAACTGAAGATGGAAATTTGTGGGAAATATCTTATGCTCTAAAAGATAGAATGGGTGCTATTGTTGTCGCAACAACAAGACCGGAAACAATGTTTGGTGATGTTGCAATTGCTGTTCATCCTGATGATTACAAATACAAAGACTTAATAGGTTCTGAATGCGTTATGCCTTTAACCGGCAGAAAGATTCCAATTATTGCTGATGAATACGTTGACAAAACTTTTGGTACAGGTGCTGTAAAAATTACTCCTGCACATGACCCTAATGATTTTGAAGTTGGTAAAAGACACAACCTGCCTCAAATAAAAGTTCTTGATGAAAAAGGTTGTATGTTATCCAATGAATATGTTCCACCTCAACTTCAAGGCCTAAATAGAGAAGAAGCAAGAAAACAAACTGTAAAAATGCTTGAAGAAAATCAAGTACTTGTTAGAATCACTCCTCATGTTCACAATGTCGGAAAATGTCAAAGATGTAATACGACAATAGAACCGCTATTGTCTACTCAGTGGTTTGTAAAAATGGAACCATTGGCAAAACCTGCAATCGAGGCTGTTAAAACCGGTAAAATAAAATTTATCCCCGAACGTTGGGAAAAAAATTATTTAATGTGGATGGAAAACATAAGAGATTGGTGTATTTCTCGTCAATTGTGGTGGGGGCATCAAATTCCTGCTTATTATCACAACAAAACAGGCGAAATGGTTGTTGCTCTTGAAAATCCGGATCCAAAAAATTACACACAAGAAACCGATGTTTTAGATACTTGGTTTTCTTCCGGATTGTGGCCGTTTGAAACTATGGGCTGGCCGGATGTCAACCACCCTGATTTTAAAAAATTCTATCCTACAACTACTCTTGTGACTGGTTTTGATATTATTTTCTTCTGGGTTGCAAGAATGATTACAATGGGGCTTGAATTTACTAAAAAACCGCCATTTTCTACTGTGTATATCCATGGCTTAATTAGAGATGAGCATGGTCAAAAAATGTCAAAATCAAAAGGCAATACAATCGACCCTGTAGATTTGATTGAAAAATATGGTTGTGACGCTTTGCGTTTTACACTCACATATTTGTGTACGTATGGTGGCCAAGATATCAAAATCAGTGATGAAAAATTTGAATTTGGCAGAAATTTTGCAAACAAAATTTGGAATGCATCGAGATTCGTTTTGATGAATTTGTCGAAGGAAAATTACGATTTAAATATAAACGAACACAACCTAACTATTTCTGACAAATGGATTTTGAATGAATTAAATTCTACTGTAAAATCTGTTAATGAAAACCTCCAAAACTACAGAATAGGCGAAGTTGCAAGCGAACTATACGACTTTTTCTGGAGCAAATATTGTGATTGGTATATTGAATTATCTAAAATAAACAAAAATGAAGAAGTTTTGGTTTACGTATTAAACCAATTCTTAAAACTGCTTCATCCTATTATGCCTCATATTACAGAAGCAATTTGGCAAAAAATGCCAATCAAAAAAGATACAATTGGAATTTTAGCTGCTTCTTATCCAAAATACTTGAGTGAATATGATTTTAAAGACGATGCTCAAAAAATGCAAACAGTATTTGATGCCATAAAAGCTCTTAGAAATTTGCGTGCAGAATTCAATATTCCACTAGGTTCTAAAATAAACATAATAATCGATAATAACGAAGATTTGTACTCGCAAATCATACCTTATTTAGAAAGATTGGCAAAAGTTGATGAAATCAAATTTGATAAAACATCTCAAATCAAAAAAAGTGCATATTGTGTCGTAGGTGATACAAAAATCACTGTGCCTTTAGAGGATTTGATTGATTTGAATCAAGAAATTAAACGTCAGCAGAAGAAAATTGACAAATTAGAAATTGAGTTGAAGTCAATTGATGCAAGATTAAACAATGAAAAATTTGTTTCTTCTGCACCTTCTGATGTAGTAAACAAAACAAAAGAAAGAAAAGAAGAACTTGTTTCTGAGATAAATTTGATTAATGAAACTATCAAAAAACTATCTTAATATTTTAAAATTAATTTTATATTTTTGTTTGTTCTCGGTGTTTGTTTTTGCATTGGGGACAAACTTTAATATGATTGATTTTGATATATTTAATAGATTAATAAATGGTGACTATTTTATTTCTCATCACAAATTATTGCAAAATGATTTTTTGTCGTGTTTACCGACGCACAATTCTTTTGACCCTGAGTGGATGACAAATGTTTTGTTTTCTTATGTATTAAAAAAATTTGATGCTGTTGGATTGAATTTTTTAAAATGTTTTTTGTTTTTACTTGCTTCTGTTTCTATTTCTTTTCCTCTTTATTTTTCTAAAAAGAAAGCTTATTCTATCTATCTTTTGTTTCCTATTCTTTTTTTAATCAGCGGTTCAATTTTTTATTTGAGATGTCAGATAATAAGTTTTATATTTTTGCCCATATTTTTATATTTTTTAGAAAAAATTAAAAATTCTCCAAAACCAAAGTATTTTTTGTTTCTTGCTTTACTTAATTTAATCTGGCAAAATTGCCATGGTGGTTTTTTGATATCATTTGTAATAATTTTTCTATATATATTCGGAGATTTGTTTAATAAAAAACCAGTAAAAAAATATTTTATCTTGTTTGCTATTTTATTTTTTACTGTTTTAATTAATCCTTGGGGAGTTGATTATTATGGTTTTTTGTTCGAGTCTTTTATTATTGATAGAAACTATATTTCCGAGTGGAAATCACCGCTTTTACATAATATACAAGGTGCAAAAATATATGTTGCATTTGCTTTTTGCAGTTTTATTTATTTTTTTAAAAAGAATATTAATGTAAACAAAATTGAATATAGTCATTTGTTTTTGATAACATTTTTCTTTTTTTATTCTTTAGTATATTATAAATTTTCTTCACTTTATATGGTGGTTTTGATTTTTAGTTTAATCAGGTATAACGAGATTCCGGTGACAAAAAAAATCTTTGATGTTTGTGTTTATTCTTTTGTTTTTGTTTATTCAATATTTGTATTTTATAGTATTCCTTTTGAATATTCACATATAAGAGTTGTTTCTCGCATATTTCCATTTTATCCTGTTGAATTTTTAAAGTTAAATGAGTTAAAAGGCAATATCTATGCTCCTTTTGGTATTTCAGGTTATATTTCTTACAAAACATATCCAAATTTAAAGACTTTTGTTGACGGAAGACAAGAACAAGTTTTTTCTAGAAAAATTTTACAAGATAACGTAGATTTCATGTATCAAGAAAATAACATACTGGTTGAAAATACCCCTGTTGACTATTTTTTGTGCCAAAAAGGTCTGGCTTTTGAAAATTATGTAAAAGAATCGAAAAAATACAAAAAAATCTATGAATATGGACTATACTCAGTTTATTCTTCAGATTTTTCTAACAGAAATTACAAAATTCCAAACAAAGATTTGTTTTATTATTTGGACGATATTTTTGTCAAAAGTTTTTAATTGTTTTGTTTTTGTTTACTGAATCTGATTTTTAAAATATTTAAAAGGGCTTCAAAGAATATAGTTTTGCTCATTTTTGATTTCCCAAATTTTCTGTCTTCGAAAACTATTGGAAACTCTATTATTTTTGCTTTGTTTTTGTAAGCTTTGTATTTCATTTCTATTTGAAAACTATATCCTTTAGAAATTATGGTATCTAAGTCTATTTTTTCAATTATTTTTTTGCTCCACCCATTAAAACCGCCGGTCAAATCATTAATTGGACAGTTGAGTATTAATCTGGAATATAATGAGCCGCCTTTTGAAATTAAGTTTCTCAAAAATCCCCAATTAACAACGCTACCGCCTTTTATATTTCTCGATCCTATAACTACATCGTTTTCTTTTAGGTTTTCTATCATTGTTGAAAGATATTTTGGATTGTGTGAAAAATCTGCATCCATTTCGATAAAGTATTCAAAGTTGTTTTTTATGCCATATTTTATTCCATCGATATAAGCACTTGCAAGTCCTAGTTTTGCAGGTCTTTTGAGTGTTTGGATATTATTGTAGATTTGTTTTTTGTTTTCTACAGTTTCTATTGTTCCATCTGTCGAAGAATCATCAACAATTAATATGCTCAAATCAAACTTTGATGTTTCTTTTTCTACTTCATCCAAAAGGGCTGAAATATTTTGGTTTTCGTTGTATGTAGGTATGATTAATAATATTTTGTTCATTTTTTCTTAAAATCTATATCTGTATCCAATATTGTATCCATTGCGTATTCGTAGTTAATGTTAATGAGTTTGTAGTAGTTTTTTGCTAAATTTTTCTTGATATATAATCTATATTTTCCGTCATTGTAGATTAATTTGTATTTCGGTGATTTTTCAATATACAATTCATATAACCAGCCGTTTTCCAACATATACAAATCCGGTTCATATTCCTCAACGATTGGTTTAGAGGATTCCATTTTATACATAAAGAACATTACTCTATCAAATATTTCATAATCCCAAACCTGTTCTTGTCTTCCATCGATAAATATCTTGATGTTTGGATAGGTTTTGTATGATATATACGAGCTAAAAAAGTATGGTGCAAACAAATTACCTTTTATGTTGTTTTCTTTTATAAATTCAACTACACTCATTGGAAAAGTTCTGATAGTTGCTTTGTTTAGAGATTTTGATATGGGAGAAGTTAATATAAAATAAAATGATATCGCAAAAACAAAAATATAAACGAGTATATCTTTTGTTAATAGCAAATATTCTTTACTTATTTCGTCAAAATTTGCTTTTTTGTAGATATAACTGAATATTTTTTGAAATAAAAATATATAATCGTTATACAAGTATATCCCTGCACAAATTGCGTAAATCGGAATGTGTTTGTAGTGCATCCACCCCAAATAATACGTAACAAGCAAAATCAACATTTTTGAATAATTTATATTTTTAAATCTCTTTAAAATTAGTACAAAAAGATACAATGCCATAGTTAAAATTAGCAATATAACAACTTCTTTTTTAGAAAATAAATTGTGTCCGATTATTGAGTGCCATTCAATAATCCAGCTTCTATCCAAAGTTGCGCTGTGCAATAAAAACTGTATGTATTTGCACCCCCAAGGGTTTATAAAAAATACCAAAAAGGTCGATAAAAAGATATACAAAAATTTTTTTACGGGTTTTTTGTTTAATATTCTGCCAATTACATACAAAACCAAAATCCCTACTCCTGCAATGCAGCCTCCATGGGTATTTAGCCATAATAACATTAAAAAAGGAATAGAAATCAAATAAGGAAGAGATTTTTTTGTGTCATAGTTTTTTGAGATTAATTCTAATAAAGATATTAAAATTGGTATAAAAACATATGTAAATAATTGACATCTCAAAAACATTCCCGAAGTTCCACCAAGGAAAAGAAGTGCTAATATAAGAACAAAATATTCTAAATGTAATTTCGAATATTTATAGTTATATGTGTAATGAACTCCTACCGTTACAAATATTATAGATAATGCTATTAATACGAATTTTAAAATTGTTATAGAAATTAAACCGAACTTATTTATAACCAAATACAAAAATGCACTCGACAACCACTCAGGATCATACCAAGTGTGCGTTGGCGTGAAAGATAAAATGTCTTTATACATCACGCTTCCGGTTTGTATTACATGTTTTCCTTGAATCAATCTTGACCACAAATCAAAATCCAAATTGTTAAAGGCATTTGACAATCCGTATGTTATCAAAATCAATAGTAAATAAAATAAAAATACTTTAACTTTTGCAAAATCAATATACTTCATTTTTAGATTCTAGCATATTTTCTTTCTTGTGCTAATTTCTTAATATTTCACAATACTTTATTTTGCATCTTTCAATCCAGGTTCAAGGCTCGAACCTGTTCTTAATTTTCTAAACAAAAATTGAATTTTAGGTAAAACAACTGCAAGTAAAATGCTGCTGATTGCGACATTTGCGATAATATTGAAGGCTTTTGCTTTGTATGCTTTTTTGACAAAATCGTCAAAAGAATCAGTTTTTTTAGCATCGTTGATAAACTCTTTTATAGAACTGATCAACTCGTTAACTTTTTCGGTATCGACGAATTTTCTTGGATCACGTACGTTGTTGTCCAAATAATTAACAAGCCCTTGTTCTTTTGCAATTTGTGAAAAAGTTGTCTTTGGGTTTGTGTCAAAAAAATCGATTATTGCTTTTTCTGTTGTGTCTTTTGGTAGGATAAATTTATTCTCTTTTATTTCGTTTACAAAAGTCGAATTTTTTAGAATTTTTGGGTCTAGTTGTGTATTGGTTTTGAATATTTTTTTTGTTAGCACATTTAAACATTTTTCTATTTTTTTTGGTGCTCTATAATTCAGATAGCACATTCCTGCCATCTTTAGTGCTAATTCTTCTTTTTCATTTCTGTTTCTGCCTGTTTTTATTCTTCCCAGACTCAAACCTCCATCTAAAAGTAACATTTTTTGCAGTTGTGAAATATTTAAAACATCTACTTTCCCTGTAAAAGATGGTGATTTGGATGTATTTTTCAAAAAATCATCCATTTTTATAAAGTTTTTTGTATCTTTTTTCTTTTTTTCTTCCATTTTCTTTTTTGTAAAATTGAAATTAATTTTAGGAAGAATAAAACCCATAACTACAATCGGAATAATGGTAGAAGCAGCCAATTTTCCAATCTGTAGTGATTTAAATTTATTTTTATTGTTTTTTAAATAAACCAGTTCAGCTACTTCGTTTTTTGCAACATCTTTGAATTTTTTTATATTAGTATCAAGACCTTGGTTTTGCGTTTCTTTGAACAATTTTGTACTTATTTCAGGTGAAAAACCTTTTGATTTAATAAAAGTATCCGAGAGCTTTTCGATTAGCGGTATTCCTCCGAGCCACACGGCCGATGTTCCATATTCATCAATAAATCTTTCTCTTGTTGCTTGTTTTGCAATGAATTTTGATTCTTTTGCATTTTGTTTGTATGTCATTGAAACTTTTGCAACATTTTCTATGCCGCAATCCCTGACGAATAATGGCCAAATGCTATTGTTGTTGCCTAGTGCAGATAAAATATTTGTAACAGTCATAATTTCTCCTAAAGTTAAAAATAATACTCTTTCGCAGTTCCTGAAAGGGTATTAAAAAGAATTATGAAATATTATTTACCTGCGTTTCAAAATCCCAGATTACCCCTTCAGGATAATATGAGAATGATGATGTAAAATAATATTTTTTCTAAAAACTGTCATAAATTGATACTATCATAGAAATTTTTTAAATACAATACTTTTTAATTGCTTTCGTACAAGGCTTTTGCATTTTTTTGTAAAGTATTGTTAATTTCGTATATATTAATTAAATACCAAAAAGCAATTATTTAATTTAAAAAAACTTTATTAAAGAGTAAGGAAACAAAAAGAAATTAAAAAAAATAAAAATAAAAATAAAAATAAAAAAGAATTATTTTACTCTCTCTTGATATCCTCGTGTTTATAAATGTTTGAACAAGTTTCAAACATTTTTTTTATTTATAAAATCTAATAGCAATTTTTGTGATAAAAAATACTTTATTAATATATCGAGAAATTATAATGGAAGAGTATAAGTTAAATCAATTTGAATATAATAGCTACATCACCTCTCCAACATGTGCAAATACTGAAAAACTATCAACAAATGAATCTATATTTGATATAGCCGGCGTAAAAGCAGTTGCACACAGAGGCGATAGTGATGACGCACCTGAAAATACACTGCCTGCTTTTGAATTAGCAAAAGAAAACGGCTATGATTTTGTAGAGTGTGATATTTCTTGGACAAATGACGATGTTCCGGTACTTTTGCATGATAGTACAATCAACAGGACAATTGGTGAATCTTTGCTTTCTGGTTTTATGTTTCCAAAATACTGTTCTGATTTGAGCTATGAAGAAATTTCTAAATACGATTTTGGTTCTTGGTTCAGTAAACAATATGCCGATACCAAAATACCTACATTTGATGAAATGCTTGATTGCTGTAAAGAAAATGATTTAAATGTTTATGTAGAGATAAAGGATAATGTTGATTTTGACATAGAAAAAGCACAAAAGCTCATAAATTCCGTCGCTGAAAAAAATCTTCAAAACAACGTAACTTGGATTAGTTTTAATGATGATTATCTGGAAATTATAAAAAATCTATCAAATGATTCGAGAATTGGATATTTGTCAGAGTCGAAAATTACTCAAGATACTATAGATACTTTGGACAATTTGAAAACAAATGACAATGAAGTTTTTCTTAATATAAAAAGTTCAAAAGTTAAAAAAGAAGGCGTAGAATTGTTAAATAATGCAGGTTACGATTTTGAATCTTGGACAGTTAATGATATTGATGAATTAGAAAATTTATTTGAACTAGGCTGCAGCGGAATTACAACAGACACCCTTTCAAAGGATGAAATTGAAAATACCTTTTACCAGTAATATGGTGCTAATTCCATACATTTATCATTTAAAACAACATAAGCACCTGTACCATACCCTGAAGAAGCATACAACAAATCTATACCCATATCGTTGCACAAAAGGTTGTGAGAATATTTGTTGATTGCTTTTTCTGTATTGCCGGAAGTCAATTTAGAAACAGAGTTTAAAATTTCTTCATTTCCTAAAACAGAATCGTAAAATCTATTTTCAAAAATGGGAAATTTTTCTTTATTTCCGATATAAGTACCTTCTATAGGAACCGATCCTCCTCCTTGTTCTATTCCTACTTGGACTGTCGGTGCAAAATATACCCCTGGGCCACATCTCATTCTGGATGTTTTTTGCCAATCAAGACCATTTGCAATAATATCTTTTGCAACTTCTTTTGTAGAAGTGCAATGAATCAAAGATAAATATCTGCTGGGTCTTGTTGAGATAATTGAATTTTCAAAAAATTCTTTTATTGTACCTGTAAAAACTTCACCATTTGTTTTTGTAAATTCAAAACTCTTTTTGTCTAAAAAATTTTTGATATTTTTTTCTTCATTAATGCCGCAAAATTTTACATCCGAACATCTTGTGTATGATGGTATTTTATTTTGTTGTCTAAAATTTGAAAAATTTACTAAACCAATATTCATTAAAAAATTCCTACACTATCTACTTATATAAAACACCTAAGAAAAATAAATTGTTAAAAAATAGCACTTCAATAATAGAAGTGCTATTTAATATATTTTAAATAAGTTATTTATTTTCAACAACTGCTTGTGCTGCAGCAAGTTTTGCTTGAGGAATTCTGAATGGTGAACAAGAAACATAATCTAGTCCGATTTTGTAACAGAATTTAACAGAATCAGGGTCACCACCGTGTTCGCCACATACACCGCCAACTAGAGATGAATTAACTGCTTTACCTTTGGTCATAGACATTTCAACCAGTTGACCAACGCCTTTTGTATCTAATGAAGCAAAAGGATTAAACGGAAGAATTTTATCTTCTACGTATTTGTTTAAGAATTTACCTTCTGCATCATCTCTAGAAAAACCGAATGTCATTTGTGTTAAGTCATTCGTGCCGAATGAGAAAAATTCTGCATATTGTGCAATTTCATCAGCAGTAAGTGCTGCACGAGGAATTTCAATCATTGTACCAAATTTGTATTCAACTTCGACACCTTTTTCTTGCATAACTTGTTTTGCAACACGTACAAGAATTTCTTTAGCAACTTTTAATTCATTTACATGTCCAATTAAAGGAATCATAACCCAAGGTTTAACATCTAAACCTTCTTTTTTAAGGTCACAACAAGCTTCAAAAATTGCTCTTACTTGCATTTCATTTATTTCAGGATAAGTCAAACCTAATCTGCAACCACGAAGACCCATCATTGGGTTTGATTCAGATAGGGTTTCTACTATGTGAAGCAATTCTTCTTTCTTTGTTGCATCTTCGCCTCTAGCCTTCATACCTGCAACTTCTGCAATTAAGGTTTCTTTATCAGGTAAAAATTCATGAAGCGGTGGGTCAAGCAATCTGATTGTCATGTGGTGGTTAGAACCAAGTGCTTTAAACATTGCGTAAAAATCAGCATATTGCATAGGCAATAACTTGTCTAGCGCTTCTTTTCTAGCTTCTTTTGTGCCTGCAATAATCATTTTTTGTACCCAAGGAAGTCTATCAGGGTCCATAAACATGTGTTCGGTTCTACACAAACCTACACCTTCTGCACCAAATTTTAATGCATTTTCGATATCTTTTGGGGTGTCTGCATTGGCTTCAACTTCCATTGTTCTGATTTCATCAACCCAAGAGAAGAATTCGTTCCAATTTTCATCGATTTTTGCATCGACTAATTTAACAGCACCTTCCATTACGATACCTTTTCCGCCATCTAAAGAAATAACGTCATTTTTATGGTAAACTGTGCCATCGCAACCTGTTAAAGTTTCATTTACTAAGTCGATTTTGATATCTTCGCAACCTGAAACACAAGGTTTTCCCATACCTTTTGCAACAACGGCAGCGTGAGATGTTGCACCTCCACGAAGGGTCAACACGCCTTGAGATACTGCCATACCGTGGATATCATCAGGACAAGTTTCAACACGAACAAGTATTACTTTT
Organism: uncultured Candidatus Melainabacteria bacterium; assembly: GCA_934692665.1. Taxonomy (GTDB): domain Bacteria; phylum Cyanobacteriota; class Vampirovibrionia; order Gastranaerophilales; family Gastranaerophilaceae; genus RUG14156. Next base: position 14,720 of record CAKUUG010000023.1, read on the forward strand.
TCGCCTTTTTCACCACGTTCGGCTGCCTCTTCTGTATCGAATACGATTTTTCCGACAGCAGCACCCGGAGAAGCATCTACACCTTGACCGATTTTATGAGCATTTTTTAGAGCATCAGCATCAAAACAAGGAAGAAGTATTTGATTTACGGAATAAGGATCAACTAATTGGATTGCACGTTCTTTTGTGATTATGCCTTCTTTGTGTAAATCAACTGCGATTTTTACGGCAGCTGTTGCTGTTCTTTTACCGTTTCTTGTTTGCAGAATCCACAATTTGCCACGTTCTATCGTAAATTCCATATCTTGAACATCTTTATATCCTAATTCAAGTTTTTTTGCAATATCAACATACTGACGATACAAGTCAGGCATTTCTGTTTCCAATTCAGCAATAGGTTTTGGCGTTCTGATACCTGCAACGACGTCTTCGCCTTGAGCGTTTGTCAAATATTCACCATAAAATTTGTTTTCGCCTGTAGCGGGGTTTCTTGTGAATGATACGCCTGTAGCACAATCATCACCCATATTACCAAATACCATTGTTTGAACATTGACTGCTGTACCAAAATTGTGGTCAATTTTGTTCATTGTTCTATATGCAACTGCACGAGGAATGTTCCAAGAACGGAAAACAGCCTCGATTGCTTCTTGCAATTGTATGTAAGGGTCTTGTGGAAAATCTTTTCCTGTTACTTCTTTAATAATATTTTTGTATATAGGAATCAAAGATTTCCATCCTTCGGCTGAGATTTGAGTATCTTCTTTAACGTTTTCACGTTCTTTTAATTTTTCAACTTCGGATTCAAAGTATTTTTGTCTATCCATTTCCCAAGCAACTGAACCAAACATCGTTAAAAATCTTCTGTATGAATCATAGCAAAATCTTGGATTATTGGTTAAATTAATCATAGCTTCTACAGTTTGGTCATTTAAGCCCAAATTAAGTATAGTTTCCATCATACCGGGCATAGAAACTCTAGCACCGGATCTTACTGAAACCAACAGTGGATTTTTGCTGTCGCCAAATTTTTTGCCGGTTTGGTTTTCTATATCTAAAAGTGCTTTTTTAACTTCATCCATTAAGCCGTCAGGCATTTTATTTCCTGCGTTTATATATTCCATACAAACTTCGGTGGTAATTGTTAACCCTGGAGGTACAGGCAAACCTAAGTTTGTCATTTCTGCTAAGTTAGCACCTTTACCGCCAAGGAGGTTTCTCAAGTCAGCGTTGCCTTCTCTAAAGAGCCATACACGTTTTTGCATTAAGTTCCTCCAAATTTCTATTTTATCTTATAACACAATTTTATTAAAAATTTTATCAAAAAAACACATTAAACACAATCAAAAAATAAAGCAGGTAATATACCTGCTGTTGACCTAAACTTCTTTTATTTTTTTTAATGTCTGTTTGATTACATCGACCATCTCTGATGTGTTTTCAATTTTGTAAAACTCTCTTCCGACACCTACTGCAACCGCTCCAACATCTAAATATTCTTTGATTTCATTTAATTTTACAAATCCGCAAGGAAGAACATTTAAAAATGGCATTGGTTTTATGAGTTCTTTTATGTATTGAACTCCGCCCATTCTTGCGACCGGATAAATTTTTATAAGAATACTTCTTGCTTTCCAAGCACAATAAGCTTCATTTGGCGTTGTAACGGCAGGAATCAGATATGTTCCGTGACAAGAAGCATAATGAACCAGATTTTGTTGAAAAATCGGACTCGAAATTACATCAGCTCCGGCATCAAGTGCTGCACCTGCTTGCATAGAGGTAATAATCCCACCTTGTGCAAGCATAATGTTAGAATTTTTTGATAACTCTTTTGTGACAGCCAAAGGGCAATTAAGTTCAATTATCTTCAATCCACCTTCAATATATGAATAAGCTGTCTCTAATGCTTTATCGATGTTGTCTTGTCTTACGATTCCGAAGATTTTTTCTTGCTTCAAGTATTCTAGTAGGTTCATTGTTTAGGCTATTTCTTTCATTTTCTCTCTATTTAATAATTTGCATTTTGTATTTTTCAGGCACAAAATAGAAATAGCTTTTTTTATTTCTACGTCTTCAACAAGCCAACATATATCTTCTTTAAAGTCGTTTATAAAACAATAAGTAGACGTCAGTATGGCGACTTGTATTGCCTTGATTAAATTAAAACTGGTGATGTCAATGTAAACATTTGTTTCATCTGAATAACTTTTTAGTTCTAATGAGGAATTTTGATAATTAATTTTAAAGAGATTACTCTTATTTTCAATACTAATAATTGGATTCATGGGTACTTCTTTTTAACTACATTTTTCATGTCGGCAACGAAAGAAAATATTTTAACTTTGTTTTAAATTTATAGTCCATTTGTTGTATAATTTTTTAAAAAGGAGTTTGGAATGGAAAGAACAATAGAACTGCAAAATATAGCAAAAAACATTAAAATGGTTGCATTTGACGTAGATGGCGTGATGACTGATGGGTCTCTTACTTTTATTGAAGATGGTAAAGAAATAAAAACCTACAATGCAAAAGACGGCTTGGGTGTTGTAATGCTTAGAAAAGCAGGGATTATCACAGCGATTATTACAGCGAGAACCAACGGAACAGTAAAACATAGGGCCGAAGTATTAAATATTCAAGAATTGCATATGGGTCAAAAAAATAAGGTTTTAGCCCTTGATGAACTAATTAAAAAATACGACTTAAAACACTCTGAAATTGCATATATGGGGGATGATTTACCCGATATATGTGTTTTAAAGGAAGTGGGTTTGAAATGTTGTCCAAATGATGCAGTAGAAAGAGTAAAAGAAATATGCAATTTTGTATCTGTAAAAGATGGGGGCAGGGGGGCTGTTAGAGAGCTTTGTGATTTTGTTTTAGATGCAAAAGAAATTACATACGAAATGATTTCAAAACCAACAGCTCAATAACTATTTGACGCTATGAGGATGAGTTGTTTCATATACTTGTTTTAATCTTTGAATTGACACATGGGTGTATATTTGTGTGTTTTTAATGCTTGAATGTCCGAGTAATTCTTGCACAATCCTCAAATCAGCTCCATGCTCTAACAGTTTTGTTGCAAAAGAATGTCGAAAAACGTGTGGTGTTACATGTTTTGTGAAATGAATGTTTTCAAGACATTGTCTCAAGGCTTTTCTGATACTTTGATTTTGAAGTCTGTATCCGTTGTAATTAATGAACAAAGGAGTTTGAGGAGTAATTTCCGTATTTGGATTTATTAAAGAAAAAACATTGTCAATGTAATTTTTCAGATTGTTTTTTGTTTTGTCCGGAACAAGTACTATTCTTTCTTTTGCCCCTTTTCCGAACACTCTTATTTCGTTTTGTTCTAAATTTAAGTTTTCAAAATTTAATCCGGATAATTCAGAAATTCTCATTCCGGAAACCCACAACAATTCCAATATTATCCTGTTTCTGTATCCGCAAGGTGTGTCTATGTTGATGTTTCTTAGTATGTTTTCGACTTCGTCTTCAGATAAAAATTCAGGCAAGTTTTTGTTTTGTTTTGGGATAGAAATGCTATCAATGGGATTGTATTCAATGAGTTCTTCTTGATATAAAAATTTATAAAAAGCACGAATTGAAGCGATTTTGCGTGCAATTGTCGTTTTTGTGTAATTTATTTGTTGAATAAAGTACAAATATTCGCTAAATTTTTGAGATTCAATATTAAGAGGGTTTATCTCTCCTATCCATAACAGAAAAGTATAAACATCGGCACAATAAGCCCTGATTGTGTGAGGAGAGAAGTTCTTTTCACTTTTTAAATAAATTTTAAAATCGTCTAAAAGTTCACTTTTGTTATAGTTTTCACTCATTTCAATAAACTTCTGCACTTGTTTCTTCTTCGTCTTGCAAAGATGATAAATCAGAATTGTATGTACAATCGAACCCTTCCGGAAGTTTTTCGTCATCGGGCCAAATTGTTGAATCGTCAAATCTAACTGCCGATAAATTTTCACATCCGGAAAAATCACTATCGGTCAAGTCTGTTTCGGAAAAATTTGCACCTGCTAAATCAGCATCAGCAAAATCACAATAATTGACAACGGCATAGCTAAAGTTTGTGCCATTTAGAATAGCATTAGAAAAATTGCATTCAGTTAGCGTTGCTCTTGAAAAATCTACAGTAGTCAGGTCGCAATCTGAAAAATCAATGTTAACAAGGCTTGCTTCTGAAAATGATGTTCCTGAAAAATCAATCCCCGCCAAATCTGCATTTTCAAGCGTAGAATGTGAAAAATCCGCCTCAGAAATTTCAATATCAGAGTTTTCTCTGTGATATTCTACGAAAGAATCATAATCATTTAAAATCAAATTAATCAAGTTTTCCTGTGACATAAAATACCCTTTATATAATTTCAGTCTGCTGTGCAAGTAAAACCGCTTGGACTCTGTTGTCAACATTCAGTTTTCTATATATACTATTTAAGTGCGTTTTTATTGTTACTTCTCTTACGAACAATTTTTCTGCAATTTGAGAGTTTGTTGCTCCTTTTGAAACCAGAGTCAAGATTTCTTTCTCTCTTTGTGTCAGTGGAGAAATTTTTTCACCTTTAACAAAAGGTAGAGGTTTTATTTCTTTTGTATCTTTATTCCACAAAGAACGTCTTAATAACGCTTCGATTCTTGCAAGCAAATTAGGTAAAACGTATGGTTTTACAATATAGTCATCTGCACCGAATTTTAGGCCTGAAATTTGTTTGGAATCTTCATTTACAGAAGTCAACATTATTATTGGAATTTTAGAAATATTGGAATTTTTTCTGATTGCTTTCAGTGTTTCCCAACCGTCTAAATTTGGCATTACGACATCTAGTAAAATTAAATCGAAGTTTTTATCTTCGTCTAAAATTTTTAAAGCTAAAAGCCCATCCGTTGCAGTTCTGACTTCAAAACCGTACATAGGCAGAGTATCAGAAAGCAGTTTTGGATTATCGTCTACGATTAATATTCTGGCAATTCCATTCATTTATTCAATTAAACCTTCCCTAATAGCTTTGATAGCAGCTTGCGTCCTGTCATCCACATTCATTTTTTGTAAAATTGAACAAACATGAACTTTAGTGGTATTAACTGAGATATTCAGTTTTTGTGCAATTTGTTGATTATTACAACCGGTAGATAATAATATTAATACTCTTTTTTCTTGTTGAGTCAAATTGTAACAATCTTTTACGGAAATTTTGTCAAAATCATTGCTCGAAGTCTTTGATGTCGTTTGCATTACATATTTTGAAACAGCTGAATCAAAATACATAGACCCATTTAATACATCTTTTACAACTTCTATCAATTTGTCCGGTTTTATGTCTTTTGTGCAGTATGCATTGATGCCGACTTCCAAACATTCAACAACTTCTTCTTTCTCGCAGTGCGAAGTTAAAATAATAATTTTTATGTCTTTATATTTTTTTCTGATTTCTCTGATTGCTTCTATTCCGTTTACATCTCCCAAACCCAAATCCATCAGCACCAGATTAATTTTATTTTCTTCTAAAATACTATATGCTAAAGTTGCACAATCAGCTTCAAATATTTCATTTAAAAAATTTGAACTACTAAGTGAAGTCTTCAGAGCAAACAATGTTAAAGCGTGGTCTTCTACAATCAGTACGTTTACATTCTTATCCATATCGATTATATTATAATTTAAGTTAACAAAAAATTGCAATAGTTAAATTTTTTTGATAAATTTATACCAAGAGGAAAAAATATGATTACAATAAAAGACGTTGAACATGTTGCAAAATTGGCAAGATTAGAACTAACAGAAGAAGAAAAAGAAAAATACACGCACCAATTGGGTGATGTGTTAGCTCATGTAGAAAAAATGAACGAAGTTGATACAACAGGTGTTGAACCTATGAACCATCCAATCGACTTTGTGAATGTTATGAGAGAAGATGTGAAGATTTATGACAATACAAGAGAAGAACTTATGAGCAATGCTCCTGATGTTGAAGGAGATTTTTTCAAAGTTCCAAAAATAAACTAAGAGGTTAAATGACAAAATATATTTTTATTACAGGCGGCGTAGTTAGTTCCTTGGGAAAAGGAATTGTTGCTGCCTCGTTGGGCAGGCTTTTGGTTTCTTGCGGTTATAAGGTTTCTGTGTTGAAATTCGACCCTTATATTAATGTTGACCCTGGAACGATGAGTCCTTTTCAACATGGCGAAGTTTTTGTTACTGATGACGGGGCTGAAACCGACCTTGATTTGGGGCATTATGAAAGATTTATTGATGTAAATTTATCAAAAATAAATAATGTGACTTCAGGAAAAGTCTATCTGACTGTAATAGAAAAAGAAAGAAAAGGCGATTATCTGGGTGCTACTGTTCAGATGATACCTCATATTACCGGTGAAATAAAATCAAGAATAATTTCTGTTGCGAAAAAAGATACTCCGGACATCTTAATTGTAGAAACGGGTGGTACAATAGGTGACATTGAAAGTTTGCCTTTTGTCGAAGCTATCAGACAATTCCGCTCAGAAATCGGAATCGGAAATTCAATGTCTATTCATACGACATTACTTCCGTATTTGCCTACATCGGGTGAATTAAAAACAAAACCATCTCAACATAGTGTTAATGTATTAAGAAGTTACGGAATACAACCGGACATGCTTGTATTAAGAACACAAATCCCTGTATCTAATAGCGAAAAAGAAAAATTGGCACTTTTTTGTTCAGTGAATAAAGATTCTGTCATTGAATGCAAAGACTTAGATTCTATATATGAAGTTCCATTGTATTTAGAAAAGCAAAATATTATAAAACAAGTTTTAAAAACCCTAAATTTAGAAGATAAAACCCCAAATCTTGTCGATTGGGAAAATCTCGTCAAAAATATAAAACACCCGAAAGCTGAAATAAATATTGCTCTTGTTGGAAAATATACCGAATTAAATGATGCATATATTTCTGTTATCGAAAGTATTAAGCATGCCGGATTTTCTCGTAATATTAAAACAAATATAACTAGTATCGCATCTGAAGAAATTCTTTCTGATGGTGATGTTATTAATTCTTTCAATAACATTGACGGTGTTGTTATTCCGGGGGGATTTGGCATAAGGGGTATCGAAGGAAAGCTTAGAGTAATTAAATACGCAAGGCAAAATAATATTCCGCTACTTGGTTTGTGTCTGGGCATGCAGTGTTCTGTTATAGAGTATGCCAGAAATGTTGCAAATTTAGATAAAGCAAATTCAACAGAATTTGACAAAACAACAAAATACAAAGTTGTTGATTTAATGGAAGAACAAAAAAATATTCTTGGTTACGGCGGTTCAATGAGACTGGGTTCGTATCCTTGTAAACTTCTTGCTGGTTCAAAAGCTCAAAAATTATATGGAGCTGATTTGATTAATGAAAGACACCGCCATAGATATGAATTTAATAATGAATACAAACAAATCCTAGAAGACAATGGATTGGTGATTTCAGGTACCAGTCCGGATGGTTCGCTTGCAGAAATCGTTGAAATCCCTGACAACGACTTTTTTATTGCTTGTCAATTTCATCCGGAATTTAAATCTCGTCCTCAAAAACCGCACCCTTTGTTTAAAGGCTTTGTGGATGCAATATTAAAACAAAAAGATATTAATTTTTAGCAAGTTTTTTGTTTGTTTTGTTTATGAAATTCACTGCTGTATTAGACGGAAGAGCAAAGCCTATTCCTATGTTTGAGCGGTTATTATCAGGATTGTAGATAGATTGATTTATTCCGATAATTTCTCCTTGCATATTTAACAAAGGCCCGCCTGAACACCCCGGGTTTATTGCGGCATCGGTTTGAATTTTGTTTCTTTCTTTGTCTATTCTAGATATTATCCCTGTCGTCAAAGTGTCTTTAAAACCAAACGGACAACCAATTGCAAGAACACGTTGACCGACTTTTATATCGTTAGAATCCCCAAATTTTGAAAGCTGCAAGTCTTCACTTGTATCGATTTTGATTAGTGCCAAATCACACTTGTTTTTTAAAATTGCATAAATTCTTGCATCGTATTTTTTGCCTGAATTTGTAATAACAGTGATTGATTTTGCATGTTCAATGACATGTGAGCTTGTTAAAATAATTCCGCTTTTTCCTACAACACAGCCTGTTCCTCCAGATGTTCCTCTATCGAGTTCAGCTTCAATAGAAACAATAGAAGGTAAGATTTTTTCATAAACTTCGATAAAGTTTCTTTCTTCTTGAGAAGATGGAATAAAAGCGAAACTTTGAGGAATGTTAAAAAACATAAAAAATAGTAGCAATAAAACTTTGAATTTTGTTTTAATACATTTAAGCATAATTTTGTCCTTATTAACATTAAAATGCTAACATGTTAAATATATGACCGTAATTGCACATAATATCTAATTGTGATAAAATTCAACTATACCTTAAAAAAGGAATAAAAAATGGGAATCGAAGTTTTCAGAAAACATTTAAGAGAAAAAAGAGCGATAAAAATCAACTCCGGAATTGATAATTATAATTTAGACAACATTGCTCGAATTTGTAGAGCAAGCCAAAAAGCAAAAGCTAGTGCTGTTGGTGTAGCATGTTCAAAAGAAGTATTTTCGGCTGCCAGAAAAAACACAAAGCTCCCTGTTTTTGTTTCTTCGATTCATCCTTTTGAATTGTTGCAAGCTGTTCAATGGGGTGCTGATGCAATTGAAATCGGCGACTTTAGTGCCATGTATAAACAAGGCAGCAAATTTTCTATGGAAGATGTTTACAATATAGTTTTAGAAACATTGAGTTTAATAAACAAATACGACGTTTTCGTTTGTGTTACAATTCCCGGTTGTATAAAAATCGAAGAACAGATAGAACTTGCAAAAAGATTTGAAATTTTAGGTATTGATTTGATTCAATTAGAAGGAATAAAAGAAGTTACGGTTTTGGACAACGGGGAAAACAGATTCGTAAACAGTCTGGATGTTGCAACGATGTATACAGAAGAATTGTATAAGAATTCAACTTTGCCTATAATGACATTTTCTCCACCTGATGTTCATAGTGCAAAAGCGATATTTTCTGCAGGAGCAAATGCTGTAAATGTCGATTACAACTTGAATAATTTAATGCCGGAAGTTGAAATATGTGCTACGATCATGTCTATTGTTTCTTCTGTATCATACAAAAATTCTATCAATAGAGAACTTCGATTCGCAAGAAAAGAAATGGCTTCTCTATAATATTTTAATCTGATAATAATCAATAGATTTAAATTTTAAACCCCTTGTGATTACAAGGGGTTTAAAATTTTTATATGAAGAAATCAAAATGATATCTATGCTTTTTGTCTTTCATTATATACTACAGGGATATCTGCAACATCTTCAGGATTTACTTTTTGAGCTTGTGGAACAACCATTACTTGTCCATTTATATCATATTTGTCTTCAATTTCTTTTTTTATTTCAGGATTTGAAACAACAAGACCTGTTTTTGCATTAACGCATTTTAGCACGTTTTTAACTTCAAACGGTTCTAGAGGGAAATCACCACTAGCTATTTGCATTGTTGTGTGGTAAAGAGCGTTTAATGAACCGCAATCTGCCCATGGTTCAGATGTTGGAACAGCGTAAATATCTTTTCCTTTTAGCAATTCTTTAGCTTTTGCAATTGTTTCATTGTCAATTGGAGTAGAACCTGTACCGAATATTGGAGCTAGTTCTTGTCTTATTTTTTCATAGTCGTCGTTTTGAGCTAGAGTTTTGATAATTGGAATATATTGCTTTGACCAGTCTCTTGTTTCTTTGTCTTTTGAATTTTTAGAGAAGAATGGTTCTACCATATCCAATACTTTGAATGTATCAATGTTTACGCCAAATTGGAAAGCGTTTGTTAAGCAGTATGCTTTGTCTTTTCCATTTTTATCTTTGTGAACTACTTCATACCCTGCTTCAATTTTTTCAGGTTTTTCGGCAAATTCTAATATTTTGTTGTCGTCATCAGTTTTCATGATACCGAATGTTTTTATGCAATCTTGTGATGGAATTTCTTTTGCAATTAATGTGATTGCAGAATTTCCGTTGTTCATAATTTCACATGTGTTTTTGATTGCATTTGTTGTTCTGCTCATTGCGTCGTTTGCATAAAACATTGCAGTTTTTGTTTCAGGAGTTGCCATTTTCTTAACAGCATCTAATGAAAAACCACCATTACCTTTGTTAACATGTGATCTGTTTTCATAGAAAAGAACGTTTGCATCAGGGCCATTAAATTCGATTTTTGACAAATCAACCGCACCGGATTCATGTAATGACAACAAAGTAGTTTCCATTGGTGTTAAACCTGTTGGAGTTCTAAATACACCTTTTGTTGATTGAGCACCATTTGGCATATCGTGGAAAATAGCATCTGATGAAGCATTTGTATATTCTGCACGAGAACCAAAACCGCCTGCTAACATAAAGTGCATTGTTTCTTTTGCATTGTCCATTGCTTTAAATTGTGGAAGTTCGATTTCACCATTGTCAATTTTTTCTTTAAATGTTTTTAAAGATTGTTTTAATTCATCGGTAAATCTGCCTTCTTCCATAGCTATTACGATTTTACCGCCTTCGCCGATTGATGGACCTTTTTTGATTGGTTGAATTTTTTCAACATTAATAGGTTCGAAAGGAGTAAATACGTTTTCTTTTATCTCGCCTGATTTTTTATCTTGTATGTATTGTTTAGCGTTAATATTGAGTGTACCTGTTGTTTCGTCTTTTTTGGATATGCGTGCGGCATTTGTTAAAATTACGTTATTATTATCTTCAACAACAGCCATCAAGTTGCCTTTTGTATTTAAGATATAAGCATCTTCGTCTTTTGTACCTTGTCCTTTGTAATTAAGAGCAGTGATTGTAATTCCTATATCTTGTTTTAGTGGGTTTTTGCGGCTGAAACATTCACCTGCTTTTCCAGCTTCTTTTTCTGCAACTTTTATATCAAATTCAACGTTTTTAGCACCAATTACTTTAGAACCCGATGCATATTTCAATTGTGTACGAGCATTTGTTTTGTCTGAAACAGGAATGGTTGTTTTGATTGTATCGTCAACTTGACAAAAATCATTTGAAAAACGATTTACGATGTCGTTGATTGCTGCTCTTGAGCCTACAGGTTCACCTCTTTTGTCTTTTGTGTCACATGTGGTCATTGGTGTGTTTAATACGCCAAATACACTATTCAAATCAGCTGTAAAAGCGATTTGTTTAGAAAAATTAAGTGCATTTGATTTTAGACCCATGCTTGATAATTTTGAAAAACTGGTTTGGTTTTGTAAAGATTCCATTGTTTTTGGAACTGAAGCATTTTTTGGTTGATTACCAACTCTGGCACTGCCAATGCCATTAACTGCGTTAATTTGCATCAACTTTATCCTTTCTAATATATAACAACACGAAATTTTGCGTATCACCATACTAACATAAACATAAAACTTGTGAATATTTTTTTTTGCATGATATCTTTTCTATTGAAAACAATTTATGCTATAATATTCTGGTCTGTTGACAGAAAAAGGAGGTATTTTGATTAGAGTCGGTGTAGTCGGTGCAAATGGAAAAATGGGAAAAGAAGTTGTTAATATGGTACTTCAAAACCCTGAGTTTGAGTTGGTTTTGGCTGTTGATAAATTTGGTACAGGTGAAAAAATTTCAAACATAGAAATAAAGCCTGATTTGTTATCAATCAAAGAAATAAAACCCGATATAGTTGTTGATTTTACTCAACCTGACGTCATATTTCAAAATATTAAATTTTATCAAGAATCAAAAACAAAATCAGTAATCGGAACAACGGGTCTATCGTTAGAAGAAATTTCAAAAATAAAAGAGATGTCAAAAGAAAATTCAACCGGTATTATTATTGCACCGAATTTTTCAATAGGAGCAATATTAATGATGCAATTTTCAAAAATGGCTTCAAAATACTTTTCAAATGCTGAAATTATAGAATTTCACCATAATCAAAAAAAAGATGCACCATCGGGTACATCAATAAAAACTGCACAATTAATGATGGAAGCTAATGACAATTTCAAATTGGGAAATTGTACGGAAAAAGAAACAATAAAAGGTGCAAGAGGTGGCGAATACATTGAAGACGGCAAAGGCAAAATTCAAATTCATGCCGTCAGAATGCCCGGGTTTGTTGCTTCACAAGAGGTTATTTTCGGTTCTGATGGTCAAACGCTAAAGATTCACCATGATACAATAAACAGAAGTTGCTATATGTCAGGCGTCGCTTTGGCAATAAATCACTTATATCAAAACAATCAATTTATATACGGACTGGAGAATATACTATGACAAAACAATTACCAAACATCGCTGTTCTTGGTGCAACAGGAGTTGTTGGCAGAGAAATTTTAAGTATCTTGGAAGAAAACGATGTAAAATACAATTCAATAAAATTCTTGGCTTCAAAAAGAAGTGCAGGTAATACTATCGAATTTAAGGGTGAAAAACATACAGTGATAGAAGCAACTGATGATGTTTTTGATAACATAGACATCTGTCTTGCATCTGCAGGTGGTGAAACGAGTAAACGTTTTGCTCCGATTGCAGCTAAAAAAGGTTGTGTGTTTATTGATAATTCTTCTGCTTTTAGAATGGAAAACGATGTGCCATTGGTTATTGCAGGGGTAAATGATGAAGATTTAAAAACGCATAAGGGTATTATTGCAAATCCCAATTGTTCAACTTCGCAATTGATGTTGCCACTTAAAGCACTTGATGAAAAATTTAAAGTAAAAAGACTTATTGTATCTACGTACCAAGCAGTGTCAGGTGCCGGCTTAAAAGCAATAAATGAACTTACTGATAACACAAAAACAAATCTTGTTGGCATGCCTTTTGAACCTTCTGCATTTAAGTACGAAATTGCATTTAATGTTATTCCGCAAATTGATGTATTTTGTGAAAACGGCTATACAAAAGAAGAAATGAAAGTTACAAATGAAACAAGAAAAATTCTTCATTTTTCAAATGATGTAAAGATTTCATGTACTGCAGTTCGTGTTCCTGTTTATATAGGACATTCTGAAGCAGTAACAGTAGAATTTGAAAACAAAGTTGATGCCCAATCTGCACGTGAAATACTAAAAAATACTTGGGGTGTAGAAGTTGTTGATGATATTAATAACTTTGTTTACCCAACACCAAAAGACGCTGCAGGCAAAAACCCCGTTTTTGTCGGTAGAATCAGAAATTCAATTGCTTTTGATAACGGATTAGACTTTTTCTGTGTTGCAGATAATTTAAGGATTGGTGCTGCACTGAACACAGTAAGAATTGCCCAAAAAGTAATTGAAATGCAACTATATTAACAAAGGAGATAAAAATGACACTCAGATATAATCCAGGTGAATTAATAACTGCGATGGTTACACCGTTTAATGCAGACAGCTCAGTTGATTATGAATCTTTAGAAAAAATCATAAGATATTTAATTGAAGAACAAAATACTGACGCAATTGTTGTTGCAGGTACAACCGGTGAATCCCCTACTTTGACTTATGAAGAAGAACAAGAAATTCTATATTGTGTAAAATCAATAAATTCAGGTAGAGTAAAAGTAATCATGGGTGCAGGTTCAAACTGTACAGATACTGCGGTAAAATCATCAATAAAAGCTCAAGAATTGGGTGCGGATGCTATTTTGTCCGTTGTTCCATATTATAACAAACCTAATCAACAGGGCATTATTGAACATTTTTCTACAATTGCAAAAAGCGTCGATATTCCCATTATATTGTACAATATTCAAGGCAGAACCGGAGTTGATATGACCCCTTCAACAATTGCTTTTCTTGCAAAAGAATTTGACAATATTGTTGCTGTTAAGCAATCTAATGCAAATTTAGACTTAATTTCTGAAATAAAAATGCTTTCTCCTGACAATTTTGCGGTTTATTCAGGTGATGATAGTCTTACACTTCCAATGCTGTCT
>CAKUUG010000024.1 GCA_934692665.1 uncultured Candidatus Melainabacteria bacterium
TTCTCATACAACGCTCCAAGCTGGAAGTATCAACCGCATAGCCGTGGTTTTGGGATGTCATTATTACTTTATTGTTTTCCAAATTAATCACAGGGTGATTTCCGCCTCTGTGACCATATTTTAGCTTGTATGTTTTTGCACCTGTTGCAAGTGCCAATAATTGATACCCTAAGCAAATACCAAAAATAGGGATATTTCCCGCAAGTTTTTTTATTTGTTCAATTTGAAAAATGTATTCTGAAGGATCTCCTGGGCCATTTGACAAAAATAAAGCATCAAACTTTTCTTTTAAAATCTCTTCTGCACTTGTGTTTGATGGAAAAACCGTTAATTTACACCCTCTTTTTGCTAAAGAAACAAGGATATTTTTTTTGATTCCATAATCAAGAACAGCAACATTGATATTGCCTTGGGGGTTGTAGATAGTTTTGTTTTTTGTTGTAACTTCATCTAAAATATGCGAATCGATTTTGAATTTTTGCATTTCTTTGATTTTTTGTTTGATAAACAACTCATCAACATCAGCAGAAGTAATAAAAGCATTCATTGTGCCATATTCTCTGATTTTTTTAACTAAACTTCTTGTGTCTATATCATAAAGTGCTACTATTCCTTTTTGTATCAAATATTCTCTTAGCGAGATTTTTGATTGGTAGTGACTTTCTTTTGAACAATAATTTTTTGAAACAAAACCAACGAGAAAAGGCTTTTCTGATTCAAAGTCGTATTCGTTTATTCCGTAGTTGCCGATTTCAGGATATGTCATAACAACAATTTGCTTTGCGTATGAAGGGTCTGTTAATACTTCTTGATAACCCACAATAGAAGTATTAAAGACAATTTCGCCCATATAACCGCCTATTGCTCCATACGATTCTCCTTTTATAACGCTTCCGTCTTGAAGTATTAATGTTCCCATTTTTGTTTCCTTTTATATATCTAAAATTTCTTGATAAATCTTTTCTATTGCTTCAATTTTGTTTTCTGCTTTTGTGACAGCTCTACCTAAAACAATAAAATCGCTTCCGTCTTTTATAGCGTCAGACGGCGTAACTATACGTTTTTGGTCGTCTTTTGATGACCATTTTGGTCTTATTCCGGGTGTTAAAACCAAAAAGTCTTTCCCTAGTTCTTTTTTAATTGTTTTTAATTCTTTTGCAGAAGCTACAACTCCATCTAGTCCTGCTTCTTTGGCGTTTTTTGCCAATTTTACAACGAATTCTTCGCTATTTAAGTTGTTTGATAATTCGTTTTTTAAAATTTCATCAGAAATACTGGTTAATACAGTTACAGCTAAAATCAAAGGTTTTTTTGTGTTGAATTTTTGACAAGCTTCCATTGCTCCTCTTTTGGCTGCTTTCATCATTTCTATTCCGCCTGTCGCATGGACATTGAAGAAATTTGCTCCATTTTTAATTATGTTAAAAGAAGCCTTCTCTACTGTGTTTGGGATATCATGGAGTTTTACATCTAAAAAGAAATTTGAATTTTTTTCTTTTATATAATTAACAATTTCCAAACCATATCCGCAAAACAGCTGGAGTCCTACTTTGAAAGTCCCAATATATGGACTAAAATCATCAACGAGTTTTTTTGCTTCTTCTATCGTTTCTACATCTAGTGCTAGAGTTAGTTTTTCTTTTATTTGTTCTCTTGAAAAATTAGTCATCTATGATTATTCCTTTTAATTTCATTCCTTTATAAGGAGATATTGTACATTTTGTTTTGAAGTGATTTGGAAAAACAACCCAGCTTTCATCCAATGCGACTTTTATGAATTTTTTATTTTCTATTCTCAAAATTCTTCTTGGGTTGTATGCCATTTTTTCTAGAGTTTTTTCTAATCCCAAAAGCTCATACGCCAGAGAAAAAGCAGTCTCAAGTCCTGTTATTCCGTTTGGTGCTTCAGGATAAGGTTTTAGTTTTTCTGTGTTTGAATGTGGTGCATGGTCTGTTGCAATAACATCTATCGTTCCATCCATCAGCCCATCCATTATTGCACGCCTATCTATTTCTGTACCCAAAGGCGGATTCATTTTGTATCTGCCTGTTGTATCGATATCATCTTTTGTAAAAGTAAAATAGTGAGGGGCTGTTTCAGCGGTTAGGTTTTTCAACCCTTGTTTTTTTGCATTCCTAATTAAATCCACGCTTTCTTTTTTTGAAACATGACAAAAATGAAGACGGGGATGAAAACCATCTTCATTTGCTTTTTTGAACATTTCTATTTGCCAGTTTATTTCGTTTGCTTCATCTTCACAATGCGACAGAATCAATTCTTCTGATTTTAGTGCATTTAAAAAAACATCTTTATCTAAAATCGGAAGCCCATCATTAGAAAATCCTACCGCTCCTGCTTTTTTAAGTTCTTTAAAATCAACAAGTTCAAGTGAATTTAGGTTTTTTGTGACTGCTGCAATAGGATAAATATTAAAACGGTATTTTTTTGCTTTTTTTAAGATGTATTTAATAATTTCGGGATTGTCCGCAACGGGATTTGTGTTTGGCATTGTACAAACTCCGCTAAAACCACCTTTTTTAGCAGATTTTATGCCTGTTTCGATTGTTTCTTTGTATTCAAACCCCGGTTCTCTAAAATGCACATGCATATCAATTAATGAAGGAATTTGTGTTATTTTAAATTCTTTTTTGTTCATTAAACACCTTGTCCTGCAAGCAACATATCTAAAATTGCCATTCTTATATATACGCCGTTTTCTGCCTGTTTTAGTATAGTTCTTGCGTTTTGAGTTTTTATAACATCTGATGCAATTTCGACATCTTTGTTAACAGGTCCCGGATGCATTAATAAAGCTGCATAAGGAAGATTTTCTTTTGTGATTTGATAATTTTTTATGTAGCTATCAAAATCAATTTTTTCTTGTATTCTTTCTTTTTGTATTCTTAAAGCCATTACAACATCAGTATCTTCAAAACATTCTTCAAGATTTGTAAAATATTCTACATCTTCAATTGTTTCATCTTGAAATTCTTTTGGTGCAAGACACCTTACTTTTACATTGAATTTCTTTAACAGCTCAATATTTGATTTTGCAACACGAGAATGAACAATATCGCCGACGATTGTAATTTTCTTTTCGCTTAAGTCTAGAAAGTGTTTTTTAAGCGTATAATAATCCAAAAGTGCTTGAGTCGGATGAGATGAAGTTCCGCTGCCTGCGTTTATAAAAGAAATCGGATTGTAGTACGACTGTTCTTTTAGTTCGTTGATGAGTTTGTCATCTGTATGTCTCATTACAAAAACATTCATACCTATTGCAGATAGATTATTTATTGTATCAAACAAATCCTCTCCTTTGTTAATGGAAGAAGTTTGAACATCGAAGTTGTATTTGTTTGCTGATATTTTGTTTTCTGCCATCTCAAAAGAAAGCTTTGTTCTTGTTGAATTTTCAAAAAACATATTAACAACATGTCCGTTTGCGTGATTTGAGCGTCTGATTTTCTTTTCAAATTCAGAAGCTCTAATACAGATTTTATTTATATCATCTGTTGAAAGTGATTTTATATCTATTAAATGATTCATTATTTTCCTGCTCTGCTTCCTGGTTTTACAAGCTCAATTCCTTGTTTGCACAAAGGACAATCGCAAGGGTCATACGTAACAGGTGAAGATTGTAATAATGAATAGATTTTGAATTCATTATCCAATTTGCCTTGTGTTCTATCCACAATACAACCGACTCCAACTACATCTACTCCAAATTCCTTTAGTGCTTCTTTTGTTTCAAAAATCGTTCTTGCTGTTGTAATTACATCTTCAATTATAACAACTTTTTCTTTTTTTGTTAAGCTGTAACCACGTCTTAATTGCATAATTCCATCTTTTCTTTCGACAAACAAATTTCTTTTTTTTGTTTGTTTTGCAACTTCATAACCAAATATAACCGCTCCTATTGCAGGTGCAACAATAGTATCAAACTCTATATCGGATAGTTTTTTTGCCAATTCTTTTGCCAAAGTTTCTACAATATCAGGATATTGATACAACTTTGCACATTGAAAATAAGTGTCTGAATGAAGTCCGGATGTCAGACAGAAGTGACCTTTCAACAGTCCATCCGCTTTTATCAACAATTCTTTTATATCTATATTTTCCATTTTATTCTCCTTTGATTTTTAATTTTAGATTTTCAAAATCTTTGAAACCATTTTTTTCTATGTAATTTTTTAATTCTAATGCCAGAGTTGTACATATTTTTGGGTGCGTAAAATTTGCTGTTCCGATTTGAAAAGCATCAGCACCAACTGCAATAAATTCAAACAAATCTTCTAATTTTGAAATTCCGCCCATTGCAATAATCGGAAGGTCTACTGTTTTTTTGATTTGGTTTATCATATACAAAGCAACAGGTTTTATGCAAACACCGGACAAACCGCCTTGAACAGTTCTTTTGATAAATTTGTTGCCTATTCTTTTGACTTCGACTCCTAGACCACGAAGTGTATTTATTGCGCTGATACAATCAGCCCCACCGGATTGCACTGCTTGTGCTAAAGTACAAATATCAGAAGTATTTGGAGACAATTTTACAATCAAAAATCCGCTGTAGTTTTTTCTGATTTTTGATATTAATTTGTATAAACTTTCTGGATTTAAACCAAATTCCAAACAACCTGATTTTACATTTGGACAAGAAACATTGACCTCTATTGCTTTTATGTTGTTTTTGTCGGCAATAGAAGACAATTTTTCGTAATCTTCTATAGTAGAGCCTGCAATGTTTAGTAAAAAGTTGATATTTTTTTGTTTTAGAATGGGAAGTTTTTCTTCGATGAATTTTTCAATCCCAATGTTTTCAAGCCCTATTCGATTAATCATTCCACAAGATGTTTCAAAAATTCTATCACCTTCGTTTCCGTTCCTTTTTTCTAGAGTTATCCCTTTTGTAGAAATTGCACCCAAGCAATTGAAGTCAATAAAATTTTCATATTCATCGGCGTAGCCGAAAGTTCCACTTGCTCCAATTAATGGCGAAGGCAGAATCAGTTCTTTTGTTTTATTTTTTAGTATTGTTTTTAAAATTTCCATCTTATTCCCATATTATTTCATTTGATAAAAAAACAGGCCCGTCTTTACAAATTGAAGATATTGTTTCTTTGTTGTTTTTTATTGTTTTGATAACACAGCCTCTGCATACACCAATGCCACATGCCATAACTTTTTCCATTGCAACTTGATATTCAATGTTTAGTTTTTTTGAGATTTCATTTATTAATTTCAAAACCACATAAGGCCCGCAAGCGTATATTATTTCTATGTTTTTTTCTTTTATTGTTTTTTCTATATCATCGACAACGCTTCCTTCGATTTTGACTTCGTCATAGCCTGTTATTACTTCATCTTCATTTTTAAAACCTGCCAAAAGAATGTTTTTTATGCTTTTTTGATTTAATTCTTTTTTTAAAAACAACATCGGTGCAATTCCTATTCCTGCACCAACAAGTAGAGAATTTTTGTTTTTTATGTTAAAACCATTGCCCAATGGTGCTAAAAAATCAATCTTGTCATCGATTTTTAAATTTTTCAAAAACTCTGTTCCTTCACCTTTTACTTTGAATAACACAGTTAAAAGGCTTTCGTTTTCAGATATTTTTTCAAAATCAGAAATGCTAAAAGGTCTTCTTAAGGTTTTGTTGTTGCATAAAATCGAAACAAATTGTCCTGAGCGTGCTGTTTGTAGATTTGATTTGATAATCAAACGAAAAGTATCTTTTGCAATTGCTTCTATATTAAAAATTTTTCCTTTGTATTCGTTCATATTTTTCTCTTTTTCATATAAAAAAAAGAAGACAAAATCGCCTTCTTTTTATTTTATAGAAATATTTGTTTTTTTGACTCTTGTATTCATTAAAATAATTATATTAAAAACATAAATTATTTTGATAGTAATTTTACAAAAATTTAAAAAATTATTGTTTCAATTTTGCTTAAAATTAACAATCATATTATTCGCATTTTCTTTCTTAGGATAACTGTTTATAATAAATCATCTAAAGTATCAACTACGTTTCCTATTCCTCCTCCTTGTTTTAATTCATAAGTCAAAAATTCAAGACTGTTTTTCTTTGGAGTCGATTTGCTTTTTTTCAATTTCATTTTATCAGCAGGAGAAAGAGCGGCTAGATTCATTTTTTCTTGTCGTTTTTGATTATTAGATAGTCTGTGAAGTATTTTTAAGCCTTTTCCACCTGCAGTAAGTGTATTAACACCAATTTCTTTTATGTTTTTGGAGTTGTCAATTTTTCTTACTAAACTTTCCCCATAATTACTCATAAATTCTGCCATTGATTGTTGGGCGGATGTTTTTGATTTTATCAAATTACCTTGGGTGTCGGATGGAATGATATTAAGTTTTTGCATGATTCCATCTGTTATAGATAAGATATTGTCATTAGTAACATTACCCAAATATGTTTCATTATCAAAGAAAGATTTTTTGAGTTCTGTAATTAACAATTCTCTTGCTTTTGCTTTGTCCATATTTTGAGGTAATTTTGCACCTTCTAAAACAAAATCTGCTATATTTTCGTAGTCACAATTTTTTATGTAATTAGACAGATTCAAAAATCTCATAGCTGTTTCTTGGCTTTGGTGGATTGTATTACCTGTATCGATTAATGTAAAGAAATCTTTTTTGCCTTCTTTTAGTCCTTTTATATCAATAAATATATTACCGGGGTGAATATCACCGTGGATAATTTTTCCTTCTTTACTAATTTTGCTGAATTGTTCAACAAAAATATCTTGGTATGCTTCAAGCATTCTTTGTGATTCTTCTTCTGTTAAACCTTCTACCATTTTGTCTAATTCGATAAATTTGTCATAATCTTTTAGTTCTTTTCTATATTTATTAAGTTCATCTGTTGCGGATTTGCTTCTTTTATTAATGATTTCTTCTGGACCTTCTACGCCTTTTTCTTTTATTTTTTTCGATATTGAACCTGGTTCAAATTCGTTTAACTCAGCTTTTGCCTCGTTTAAATTTTTTCTTAGCTCGGCCAATATATCTTTGTAGTAATCTTCGTATTCTTTTAGTTCTTTTTCTATTTCGGATCTGGATTTTATTTTACCTGTTTTGTAATCGGTAAAATGTCGTTTTAATTCTATATGTTTTCCAAGGTCGCTTAATGGAATACCTTCTGCTTTTTCCATTACATACAAGCCATTTTTTACTTCGACCGGTTGAACCAATTTTGCTTTTGTTGTTACTTTTGCAAGTTCTTTTGCCGCATTCATTTCATTGTTAAAGTCTACTTCTTGAACTACACCTTGAGCAATGTTTTCGATATTGTCAATCAAGAATTGTTTTTCTTCTTGAGTTTTGTCATTTAAACCATTAATAATATCAATGAATTTTTGTTTATCGGCATTGATTTTTTCTGCACTGATGCCATTTTTTAGCATTTTTATACAGTATTCTTTTTCGCCATCTTTTACCAAATATGTTTCAGCAACCGTACCAACACCAACACATTTTTCTACTGTGTATTTGTTGCCAAATGTTTTTGATATCAAGTCTTGTGCTTCTTCAAGGGTTCTGGTTGGAGGACAATCTGTTTTTAGTGCACGAGCTAAAGAATCATTGTTGCTAACGGCAATTTGTTTGAATTTTAGTGCGAATATATTTTCTTCGCTTAGTTGTTGAATTTTTTCAGATGTTGATAATGTTGAATCATTCATAATTGCTTTTATTCTTTCATCTTGGAATAAAACTTCTTCCAATTGTTGATAAGAAGTTTTTCCTTCGGATGTTTTTTGTAAGTTTGCTTTTTTTAGATTGTCTATTGCTTCATTTATATTTTTTTCAAAAACTTTGTTGTATTTGCCTTGTTGTATTGCAGGAAGAGCAATAGCAACAGCCGAAGCTGCGTTTATAATTGCTGATGATTTTAAGTTTTCTATATATCCTTTTATTGATTTGTTTTTAGCATCTTCTTTTGAACCTATAAAATACCTAGAAAGCGAATTCAATCCGGCATAAATCGGAGCACCCGCTACACCCAAAACAGATACTATAGGTGTCATCAAACCATTGATTGCACCTGTTGTAAAGTTTCTGAAATTTGCATTTTTTCTTTGTTTTTTTGCTTGTTTTTTTGCAAGTTTTATTTCTTCTTTTGACATTTTTTCTTTGTCAATTTCTGCTTTGTATTGTTTTGTTCCGATTCTGTTTGCTTTTAGTAGATTTGATTTTACAAAACCGCCGATAAATACTGCAGCTGTAGCGGCTGCAAAGATTGCAGTTGATCTTTTATCAATACGTTTTTCTACAAAGTTCTTTGCAAATTTAATGACATTTTGCATTTTACCTTTTTCTAGATTTTTTGATTCATTTTCTAGATTTTTAACTATTGTATCTTTTATATCAGGGACAGTAACATTTTTTGCAACTTTTTTTTCTATAAATTGTTTTATTGCAAAAAATCCAAAAATAGAAGCTCCGCAAGAAGCAACATCAGCTGTTGCTTGTGCTGTGTTTTCTTGTGCCAAACGATACAAGTGAATGTCGTTTTCTAATTTTTCTTGCGAAACTTCGCCTGTTTTTACTTTTTCTAAAGACGAATCCAATTTTTTTGAACTGTATCCGATTCCGGTTAAGTTCTTTATTTTGTCTGCCAATTTTTCAATAAGACCATTTTGTCTTTTTGCTTTGTCAATTTTACTTTGCAATTCGACAGTGTCTTGTATTTTTGTATCTACATTCGACAAAGGCAATTGTGGAGTTGCTTTTTGTGTTTCTGTATTTGAATTTGCAACAGTGGTGTTTCCTTGTGTTTTCTTTTGAAAATCGTTAAACGAAATGAAGGCATTGTTCATTAATAAATCTCCTTGGTGATATATATAAAAAAACATATTGTTTGTATATATTGCTTTTAAAAAATATATGCCGTTTACATTTCTTAAATAAAAATTACTTTTCAAATAAATTGAAAATTTCAGAATTTTTAAATTCTCTTACTTTGGAAAAGAATTTGTATGTGTTTGAAGTCGTTAAGTATAGTTTTTTCTTTGCTCTCGTTATTCCAACGTAAATAAGCCTGTAGTTTTCTTCTACGATTTCTGTTTTTAATTCTTCGTCGGATTTTTTGTGTTTTTTTATTTTTTGGCTAAATTTTGTATTGTCTTTCAATTTTAGTTCATTTGGGTTTAAGCACAAATTGTCTTGTGTGAGTTCAGGTATAAATACATAATCAAACTCATCACCTTTTGATTTGTGCAATGTCATAATCTGGATTGTAGAAGATTTGTCTTCTTTGTTTTCGTTATTGAAAAATTTGATATTTGCAAAGTTGTTTTTGTATTGTACTTCTCTAAGCTTTGTGACTGTTTTTTCAAATGTCTTTTGACTTTGGAATATTTTATGAACAATAATAGAAACAAGAGGAATATTTTCTTTGTTGTTTGAATTTTCAAAATAAAATTCACCGATTTCTTGCGTTAATTCGTAAATAGAGTTGCAATTTTTGTATAAAAAATAATTCATATCCCAGACAAATTGGATATCAAAATTGTTATCCAAAAACAAAGGAATTTTCAGGTCTTCAACATATTTTAGCGTTTCAAAATCATAAAAACCCATCTCAAACAGTGTTTTTATGATATTTTTTGTTAATTTTAAATCATAAGGGTCTTTTATGTATTCTAAAATCAACAAAACAACTTTATATACGGCATTGTTGATTAAACAATCTTGGTTTTTAAAAGTTTTAAGAGAATAGTTTTTAAATACTTTATCCCATTTTTCTATTGCAAAATTGCTTCTCAAAAGCAGTCCTATTGTTGCTTTTTTGTCTTGTTTCAAAATTTCTTGAATTTTGTTGATAATGAATTTTTTTTCTTCTTCTTCATTTTCGAAAACAAAATGACTGCTTGCATTTTTGTCTACTATATTTTTGCCTTCAACGGGTTTCATAAATAGAGTAGAAAAAGCGTCTATGCCCTGCTTTTTGGCATATTCAACAGTATTGTTTGCACAATCTAAAACCCCTGTTGCGCATCTTTGACATCTGTCCATTTCAACTAATGCAGATGTTTTCATATAATTTCTAAAACCTTCGACATCGGAATTTGTAAAAGTTGAAGTGATTGCTTGGTTTATATCGCCACAACGTATAATATTGTTGAATTTTCCCGCTAAAAGCAAAATCAAATTTTGCTGAATATAGCTGGAATCTTGTGCTTCGTCTTCTATTATTACTTTTGCTAAATTTTGATAATATGATAAAACATCTTTGTTTTGTCTTAACAATTTTAAACTTAACCAAAGCAAATCGTCATAATCGATTAGATTTTCTTCTTTTAAACGTTTTTGGTAGCTTTCAAAAACATTTAAAAAAAGCTTGTTATCAGTTTTGTAATTTTCATCTTGAGCAAGCTCGTTTTTGTATGTAGATATCATAGAATCATACAAAGACGCTTTTTCAATCGGCAAACCTAGGCTATATACAATTTCATTAATTGTTGATGTTTTTTTGATTTCGTCAATTATCTCAAAATCATCATCGAGGTTGAGCTTTGAGTAGTTGTTGTTTTCTTTTATTATACGAAGTGCCAGTCCATGGATTGTTGAAATGTTTGGAAGTTCTTTTAAATTTGGGTATTTGGCTTTTATTCTTTCTTTAAAATTTCTTGCTGCTGATTCCATAAAAGTCAAAACAAATATTTCATTTGCTTCTATGTTTTTTAGTATTTCACCATTTAAGATTTTATCTACCAAAAGTAGCATTATAGTGGTTTTTCCTGAGCCTGCCGTTGCACTGACCGCCATTTTTCCGCCTTTGTAATCCAAAACCGCTTGTTGGTCTGGACGTGGAGTTATTGGTTTAAAATCTTTTGATGTAGTTTTATTTTCAACAAATTTGAAGAACTTATCTATTCCAGAAAAATTCTCCAATCCGACAGAATCATAAACGCTTGAATACAGAATGTTATTTTCACCCAAAAGATACAATTTATGCAGAGTTCTTGCTGTTCTGTCTTTGGTGAGATTTATATTATCTTCCAGTTCAAACACATCTTTTTTCCAACTTTTTTGCATTACCCAAGCATTGTACAGTGGGCCTATGTCTTGTTTTAGCCAATTTTCATTTGTTATATCTAACAAAAACTGGTATTTTGTTTTTATAGAATAATCAATAATTTTCTGTACAGAAGATACGACAATGGAATTTTCATCTATTTCATCATCAGATAAAGGATTTTCCGAGATTATTGTGTTTTCCAGCTGAATCAATAAATCATTGTTTGAAACGTTGTCTTTAAAAACATTTTCAAAATCGTAGATTTGTTTTAGTAATTGGTTTATTTTTATAATATCTTTTGAAATTTCTTTATCTAAAGTAATGAAATTTTCTGCAATTTCAAAAAACTGTACTGACAATTTTTCAAATCTTGTTTTTTCAAAAATCTCAATCAGCTTTTGGAATTTTGGATTTTCTTTTTTTCTTATTAAATCAAAGATATTAATAGAAGAATTTTGTCTTTCGATTTTGTATTCTTGTATTAATTTTATAGTTTCAATTTTGTTAAAGTTTAACAATTCAATAAAAATACCCTTCAAAGTAAAGCAAGAAATTTCTGTATTTTTTACATCATTGAACATTTTCAACAATTCGAGAATGTAGCCTATGTATTTGTTTTGGTTTAGTTTTTCGTTTTTGGTCAAAAAATTGAATTCAAATCCTGATTTTTTTAAACTTGTTTTTAAAAAATCATCGCAAATAGGCGTAACAATGCAAATTTCAGACAAACTCGTGCCTTTTTTGACTAATTTTTTAATTTCTGCAATTAAACCCTCAATCATTTCATTTCTTTTTAAGAAAGAATTTGATTTTATGTCTGAAAATTCACTCAAGTCAATCAGTTCATCGTTTTTTAAAGAATTGAATATTTTTATTGAATTTTTAGTTTTTAAATCTTCGTTATTTAGTTTAATTGCTTTTTCATTCAAAAATTTTTCAAAATCAACATTAATTGCACCCAAATACCCAAGCCTAGAAGAACCCAACTCATCATAAGCAACAAAAAATTCTTTTATATCTGGTTTAATGAAATTCAAGTATTCTAGTGTCGCAGGGGTTATTTCGTCAGCATCATCAACAAAAACATACAAAAAATTGTTCTTTAATTTTTTGTACAAAAATTCAAACAAATTTAACTGCCTAATGTAATCAAATGCTCTAAAATTAATTGTTTTTAATTTGTATTTGTTGAGAGCCGAATCTACCTCTTTTGTAAAAGTTTCTTTGAGAATTTTTGAGCGAGTATTTATTTCTTCTTTGGTTAAATTGTTCAAATTAATCAAAGAATTTCTTCTTAACAGCTGGTGCAAAAGACTGGTTTTTGAATTGTATCCGGTAAAATCAACTTCTTTTATACATTGTTTAAAAATATATTGACTAACTTCCAACCCGCACAAATTCGGGATAATTTTTGCATTGTTGGTGCTTTTGATAGATTCTTCTATATAACCCCAATTTTCTAATATATAGTTGTAACACAATCCAAAAAAGCTATAAATCTTGAGATTTCCGATATTTCCTATATCTGAATTTTCTTTTATTTTGTTTAGCCACTCGTACTTTTTTTTAGAATTTTGTACAAGCACAAGAATATCTTCGCTATTATTTGTCTTTAAAAGCTTAAGATATTCTTGGATTAAAATTTCTGTTTTTTGAGAGTTTGAATTTGCATTTATAAGCATGGTTTTAAATATTATAGCTTAAAAATACCAATTATTTTGAAAGTGATTTTTCAATCCACTCAGAAGCACGTCGGTGCGGAGAGATTTTGCCATCAATACGAATCGAATATGCAAAAGGACAAATATCTTTTACATCGTCACAGTTTTCGCTTCCTCCGGATGGAATACCATCTACATCAATACAGATTACTTTCGAACATCTGTACATTTCGCCCCTGCTTTTGTTTTCAGCTTGATAAAATGGGTTTCTAGCAGATTCTTTTGTGCCTTGATTATAAAGATATCCGCCTGAATACCCAAACGTATATCCTGGTGACATCTGATACAAAACAACGCCGTCTCTTAATACTATTTCTTCACCTATATTTTTTGCTTCTTTTTTGCAAAAAACGTCAGCATCATGCCCTTCTACCCCTACCCAATCTGTACAGAAAAAAGCAGAAGTATCACTTTTTGTAAAATAACTTGAACAGTTCGTTTTTTTAACTGTTAAATTTTCAGCAAGACTGCGACACAAATAAGTTGCATCACTTGTCTTGGTTTTAAAATCGACAGCACTTCCATCAGGTTTCATTCCCAAATCTCCATTTAGGTAGTATTTGTTTGATGTGATTAGCGTTTGTATCGTTTGGTAAAGAGTTTCATTTGCTTTTTTAAATTTTATGAGATTTTTATCGGGTTTTGAATTGTTCATAACAGGAATAATGACTGCAACAATTATCCCGATAACTACCAATGTAATCATTGTTTCTGCAAGTGTGAAACCTTTTAAATTTTTCATAAACAACAAACTCCAAAATTTATTTTTTGCATGCGTGCAAAAAATTTATCCAATTATAATATTAAAATTGCATGCATGCAAGAAAATAATGAAGAACTTGTTAAACTAGGTAATCACATAAAATCAATCAGAAAACAAAAGAAGCTTACTCTTGAAAATTTGTGTTACAAAAATGGACTTGAACCTTCTACTGTTTCAAGAATTGAAAAAGGGATAGTAGAAGCAAAGTATCTGACTTTGCTAAAGTTGTCAAGAGCTTTTAAAATTCCTTTGAAGAATCTTCTTGATTTTTAGTTTCTGATTGTACTTTTTTGTTTTCAGTTTTCAAAATGAAACACAAAGGCAAAAACAACAAACAAATTAAAGCAAAAAGTGCAAATACATCTACATACGCCATAAGTTTCGCTTGTTGCAGAGTGTTTTTATATAGTATTCCATTTGCTTTAACACTTGCGATAGCTGTTGGAAAGTAGTGAGAAAATTTTGAAACACCTGCACCTAATTTTGTAATAAAAGGCATTTTCAAAATTGACAAATTAGAAACAAGGTAGTTTTGATGTACTTGTGAAAGTGCGATAACAAGAGCGTTTGTGATTGAAATTGTAAAAGCAGTCATAACACATTTTGATAAAGAATGCAGACCTGCCGCAATTGCGAGTTTTTCTTTTGGAATGGTTGCAAGAGCAAGCTTTGTAATTGGAATAAAAGCAAACATTATTCCTGCACCTAACAAAATATTTGGCAAAACAAAATATGCAAAAGAAACTTGCAAATTCAATTGCGTAAACATAAAAGTGCTTATTGCTAAAAAGGTATAGCCGATTGCTGCAATTATTCTATTATCAACAAATTCACATAGTTTAGATACTATAATCATAAATACTATACAAGATATTGCACGTGCTGATAGACTAATACCTGCAAGTTGTGCATTATAGCCCATTAAACTCTGCAAAAACCCAGGAATAGCCGATAAAGTCATATAAGCAATTATATTGACGCCTGAGCCTAAAATTGTTCCGATTGAAAAATTGAAATTTTTAAAGACTCTAAAATCAGTAATTGCATTTTTGAATTCTAATTCCCAAACGATAAAAAACACCATTGAAAATAATGAAAATCCGCTCAACCAGACTATCCAATTGCAATCAAACCAACCATATTGGCTGCCTTTGTCGAGAACGGTTTGCATAGGTAAAAGCCACAAAACAAGTGCCACAAAACCAACCACATCAAATGAATTTGCTTTTAGGGTGGTTTTGTTATCCATTACGTTGCAATGTATCATAACAACTGATGCTACAATTACAGGAATATTAATAATAAAAATCCACTGCCAAGATAAATGCTCAACTAACACCCCGCCTATTGCAGGGCCAATAATAGCTGAAACCATCATCCCTAAACCGAATACCCCCATCGCCACTGCTTGCAATTTTTTGGGAAAAGTTTGCATTAAGATTGCTTGTGACAAAGGCATAAACGGTCCGCCACCTATTCCTTGTATTATTCTTCCGATAATCAATACATTTAAAGTAGGTGCCAAAAAACAAATAACTGACCCTATTGCAAAAATTACAGAAATAACCTTTAGTAACTTTCTTCTTGTGAATTTGACTTCCAACCATCCTGATATAGGTAACATCATAGCATGAGCTATCATGTAACTGGTTATTACCCAGTTTGCTTCATCACGAGTAGAGCCGAATTGTCCTGCCATATAGGGTATTGCAACATTAACAGAAGATGTTGCAAGCATGGAAAATACTGTCGGCAACATTATTGATAATGTAATTAACCATAATGGGATGTTTAGTTTTTCGTATATAGTTTTTGGTTGCATAGTAATTATTTAATGCGTACTTTTGGAACGACGCTCATACCCGGAACTATGTTGTAGTTTGAAATATCTTCTGTAAATACAATTTTAACGGGAATTCTTTGTACAACTTTTACATAAGAACCAACGGCGTTTTCAGGCGGAAATAGGCTTGCCTTCGCTCCTGATGCTTTTTGTATAGAGTCAACTTTTCCCATAAAAGTTTTTCTTCCATGGGTATCTATTTTAATAATTACTTTTTGTCCCGGTTTCATGTTTGCAATTTGTGTTTCTTTAAAGTTTGCAATTATATAAAAATCATTAGGAACAATAGATAATATAGGATGTGCTGTTTGGATATAATTTCCAACTTCTACGTTTTTGTTTGTGATAGTACCATCTACCGGTGCAATTAATGTAGTGTATGACAAGTTTAATTTCGCTTGTTCAACTTCCATCAAAAGTCTTTTTATTTCAGAATTTTGCGAATTCTTTTTAGCAATTGTTGATTTTAGAGAATTTGCCGCAGCTTTCAAACTGTTTTGTGCCGAATTGTAGTTTGCTTTTGCAACTTCCAGATTTTTTATTGCATTGTCCAAATCCTGTTTTGTAACAGAGCCATCTTGAAAAGCATTTTTGTATCTGATGTAGTCTGAATTTGCATATTCAAGTTTTGATTTTGCACTTTCAATGTTGTTTTTGTCGCTTGATACAACGGCATTCATTTTTTCAATATCACTCGATGATATGTTTAGCTCTTCTTTTGCTTTTTCTAGTCTTGCTTGTGCATTTTCCAGTGCAATTTCATAGTCTTTTGGGTCGATTTGGGCTATGATTTCACCTTTTTTAACAGGTGTGTTGTCGTTGACATTTAGTTCTATTATTTCACCTGAAACTTTTGGAGACAAATAAGTCAAATGTGCCTCAACAAAAGCGTCGTCGGTTGATTGATAAAAAGTTGAATAAACGATTCCGAAAATTCCCAAAAACACAAAAATAACAG
This sequence comes from uncultured Candidatus Melainabacteria bacterium, assembly GCA_934692665.1. Classification (GTDB taxonomy): domain Bacteria; phylum Cyanobacteriota; class Vampirovibrionia; order Gastranaerophilales; family Gastranaerophilaceae; genus RUG14156. The sequence goes on from CAKUUG010000024.1 coordinate 16,332, forward strand.
CAGTAATAACAGGTATTATTACTCTTTTCTTTTGGTAAGGTTTTCTTTTTTCTAAGACTTTTTTTCTGGCTTCTTTGTAGTATGTTGAATTTTTGTCTTTGTTGTCTTTCATATTGTTTCCTTTTAAGTTTTCAATTTTATATTTTGAGAAATATTTGTTTTGATTTTGTTTAATATATTAAAGCATAAATTTAACTCTTCTTCATCAATGTCTTTTAAATAACTGTTTCTAACGCTATTTATTATGGGATGAATTTTGTTTCTTGTGTTTAATCCTTTTTCTGTCAATTTTATTCTGTTTATTTGTCTGCCGTTTGAATCTTTTGTGCGTATAATGAGATTTTTTTCTTCCAGAATATTAATGAGTCTGGCAACATTGGGTCTGTCTTTTCCGATTAGTTCACCTATTTGCCTTTGGTAAATTGAATTGTTTTTAAAAACAGTATCCAATATTACAAACTGCTCGGGTGTGATTTCAAAATTATATTCATCAAAACACCTCAATGTCAAAACTTTAACCAATTTTGAAGTTGAAACGATTTCGTTTGGAAGATTTGTTTTTGATGAATTATTTGTCATAGTTTACAAAAAAAATTTCTTTTGATACAATTTTTATGTTATCATAATAACATAAAAAACAAAAATCCATCATTAACAACAAAAAATGAAAAAAATTTTAACAATCATATTATTACAAACTTTCTTTTGCACCGTCGGAGCTTTTGCGACGGACAGCAAAGACTATGTAGATTTTGGTTTTTGGAAAAAATTTAATGATGAAATTTTAGTTAGCAACATCCAAAAATCTGTTGAAAACAATGTCGATTTAAAAATCGCTGTCTTAAAAGTAAAAGAAAGTGAAAAAATAGTTAAAATGTCTTTGGCACAAGAATTGCCATCTATTGATTTTAATGGGTTAGCAGGAAAGATATTTTCTTCTTCTGACCTTTTGAGAGGTTATAGAAACTACAGTATAAGAAGCTATACTCAAACGAGATTCCTTTTGCCGTTTGAAGTAAATTACGAAATTGACATTTGGGGTAAAAATCACTTAAGAACAAAAAGTAGAAAAGTTACCCAAAAAATCCTTCAACAAGACGAAAAAGCAAGCTATATCATCTTAACCACGTCAATTGCTTGTGATTATTACAATCTTATCAGAACTGATGAGTTATTAAAATTGGAAAACGAAAACTACGAATTAACCTCTTCGCTTCTTGATTTGATTGAAAAAAGGGAAAAAATCGGCTTGTCAACTTTGGATGATGTTTTAGAAACAAAAGCAAAACTTATTCAAATCAATTCAAATATAAATGAGCTTAATGCAAGAAAACAAATTATAGAAAATCAAATCGCTTATTTGATGGGAGAAAAATTCGCACCGGAAATTGAAAGAAATGGCTTTGAAGATACTGTTGAAATATCAACTATTCCTCAAGATTTTAAATCAGAAATAATATTAAACCGTCCCGATGTTGTTTCGGCATTCGAAAATATAACGAGAGCAAATTACGAAGCAAGAATTGCAAAAAAAGACCTTTTGCCATCTTTTACAATTACAGGTACATTTGGTTGGAACGGTTACAACAATCTAAAAGGTATATTTAAAAACCACACCGGAATAGCACAGGTTTTTGTCGCTCCAAATTTGAATATTTTTGACGGCGGAAAAAAATACAATTTCATGAAATTGAAACAATTGGAATTAAAAGAAGCTCAAACGCAATATGAAAAAGCGGTTCTAGCTTCTTTACAAGAAGTTAATGACAATCTTGCCGTTTTGAAAAGCGAAAATCAAAATTACAAAAATTCAAAAGATATTTTCGATATTCAAAACAAAAAATTAAATTTAAAAACAAACAATAAAAACTTTGGTTTGTCTAGTATAATCGATACAATATTGTATAAACAAATTCAACTTAATGCAAAAAAACAATTCACAAATGATAAAATAAATCAAATAATTTCATACATAAATTTGTACCGTTGTGTTGGTGGATATGATTTTGCAAATGAATTATTGTAAAAGATATTAAAAATATATAAAATTTCTCTTATTTTTAAAAATTATCATTTATTATATATAGGATAAAAATGGTAGTTACTAGGAGGCATTTATGACAAGCTCAAAAGAAAAAAGAGAAAGAATCGTTAAACTTTGTGAGGAGCACAATGTTTGTTTTATAAGACTTCAATTTTGCGATATTAATGGTACAATAAAGAATCTCTCGCTTCCGATTAGCCAGTTAGACAAAGTATTGAATAATGAAATCATGCTCGATGGCTCTTCAATAAAAGGTTTCCGCAGTATAGAAACTTCAGATATGTACTTCTTCCCTGATTTTGATACTTTTACCATTTTGCCTTGGTGCGAAAGAGATGGCGAAAACGTAGCAAGAATTATTTGCGATATCCATAATGCAGATGGAACACCGTTTGAAGGTTGTCCTCGTTGCAATTTAAAAAGAATGATTAAAAGAGCGGAAAAATTGGGCTATAAAATGAATGTAGGGCCTGAAGCAGAGTTTTTCATTTTTGAATTAGACGAAAAAGGAAAAGCGACAACAATCACTCATGATAAAGGTGGTTATTATGATGCTGCTCCAACAGATATGGGAGAAGATATTCGTCGTGATATCGTTGGAACATTGGAAGCAATGGACTTTGAAATAGAAGCAAGCCACCATGAAGTAGCAGATGGACAACATGAAATAGATTTTAAATACGCAGATGCTTTGACTACTGCTGATAATATTATTACTTTCAAATATGTTGTAAAAAGTATTGCAAACGAATATGGTGTCCATGCTACTTTTATGCCAAAACCGATTTTTGGTATCAACGGGTCCGGTATGCACTGTAATTTATCTTTGTTTAAAGATGGTAAAAATCTGTTTTTTGCACCTGAAGAACCTTATCAATTGTCAAAAGAAGCACTGTATTCAATCGGTGGTGTATTAAAACATGTAAAATCATTCACAGCTGTTACAAACCCAATTGTAAATAGCTACAAACGTATAGTCCCAGGGTACGAAGCACCTGTTTATTTGGCTTGGTCTTTAGCAAATCGTTCTGCACTAATCAGAGTACCTGCAAAACGTGGCGTTGCAACAAGAATTGAACTTCGTTCTCCGGATCCTTCTTGCAATCCATATTTGGCACTTGCTGCAATATTGGGTGCAATACTTGATGGTGTTGAAAATAAAATCGAACCACCAACTCCTGTTGAAGAAAATATTTACGAAATGACACCTGTAGAACTTAAAAAAGCAAAAATAGATTCGCTTCCTGATAGCTTGATTACAGCAGTTGACTTATTAGAAAAAGATGAAGCAATCAAAGATGCACTCGGAGAACATATTGTAAACGAATTTGTTTTAGCAAAACACATTGAATGGGATAAATATAGAACCTATGTCACTCAGTGGGAACTTGATGCATATTTAAACAATTATTAAATAAAATAAAAAGGGCTTTTTTAAAAGCCCTTTTTTATTCGCAAAACTTAATATTTTTCTTGTGTTTGAGTTTTGTTCATAATAGAATTGTCCTGTTAATACTAAATATTCGATAATTACATTCCGCATGGCATTTTTGCCAGCCCGTTCCATAGGGGTCGGACTATATCGAATAAATGAAAGGATAAAGAAACTATGGCAACAGCTACTTTAGTAGAATTATTAGATGCAGGTGTACATTTTGGTCACCAAACTCAAAAATGGAACCCAAAAATGAAACAATACATTTTTGGTGCAAAAAATGGTATTTATATTATCGACCTTAGAAAAACTTCTGATTTGTTGGACAATGCGTACGAAGTTGTTCGCAAATTTGCTTCTCAAGGCAAAAATGTTTTATTTGTAGGTACAAAAAAACAAGCTGCTGATGTTGTAGCTCAAGAAGCTGCACGTTGTGGCGGATACTACATCAATCGTCGTTGGTTGGGTGGTATGATGACAAATTTTGAAACTATCAGAGGTAGAGTAAACAAACTTAGAGAATTAGAATCATTCTTGGAATCTGGTGCAGCAAACAAACTTCCTAAAAAAGAAGTTGCTCAATTAAACAGACAATTAGCAAAATTGTCAAAAACTTTGGGCGGTATTAAAGAAATGAAAGGTATGCCGGATATTTTAGTTGTAATCGACCAAAAGAAAGAATTGATTGCAATTAAAGAAGCAAATAAACTAGGCATTCCTGTTGTATGTTTGGCTGATACAAATGCTGATACAGACGGTATTGATTATATTATTCCGGGTAATGACGATGCACTTCGTTCAATCAAATTAATCTGTTCAAAAATGGCTGATGCTGTTTTAGAAGGAAAAGAACTTAGAGCAAACAATGCTAAAACAAACGGAAAAATCCAAAAAGTTGAAGCATCTGACGCAAATGCTCAAGAAGAAAAAGTTGAAGCGTAGTGTTAAAATATAGTTAAAGAATTAGGAGAAAAACTATGGAAATTAAAGCCTCTATGGTAAAAGAACTTAGAGATAAAACAGGTGCAGGCATGATGGATGCTAAAAAAGCTCTTGTTGAAACTAATGGTGACATGGAAAAAGCTGTTGAATATCTTAGACAAAAAGGTATGGCTTCAGCTGACAAAAAAATGGGCAGAATCGCTGCAGAAGGTACAATTGCTTCTGTAATCGATGGTAAAAATGCAGTTATGGTTGAAATCAACTGCGAAACAGACTTCGTTGCTAAAAATGAAGATTTCAAAGCATTTGCAAATGAAATGGCAGCAGCAATTTTGGCTATGAATCCGGCTTCTGTTGAAGAATTTATGGCAATGACTTGTCCAAAATGTGGAAAAACAATTGAAGACATCGTTAAAGAAAAAATCGCAAAAATCGGTGAAAAAATCACAATCAGAAGATTTGTTAAATATAATGCACAATGTTGTACAAATACATATATCCACAATGGAAAAATTGGTGTATTGTTAGAAGCAAAATGTGAAAATTGCAATGAAGAAACTCAAGCAATTACAAAAGATATTTGCTTACACATTGCTTCAAATGCTCCTGAATTTGTTTCAAGAGAAGAAATTCCTGCTTCTGTAATAGAAGAAGAAAAAAGAATCGAAATGGGCAAAGAAGATTTGGCTAAAAAACCTGAAAACATCAGAGAAAAAATCGTCGAAGGCAGAGTTAACAAATTAATGGCCCAAAGATGTCTTTTGGAACAACCATTTGTTAAAAATCCTGATATGACAATCGCTCAATTGATTGAAGGAAAATTGTCAATCGTTAAATTTGATAGATACGTTTTGGGTGAAGGTATTGAAAAAAGACAAGATAACTTTGCTGAAGAAGTTATGAATCAAATTAAAGGTTAATAATCTTTAAAATTTTATAAAAAGCACAAGGAATTTCCTTGTGCTTTTTTATTGCTACAAAGAAGCGATTGCTCCCACCGGAATGCTACAAATTACTCATTGAATAAAAACAAAAATCTGGGTCCGGTGACTCTGCCGAAGAAAATGCGAACCATTGAGCATTTTCTGAGAGGGCATAAGCGAAGCGATTGCTCCCACCGGAATGCTACAAATTACTCATTGAATAAAAACAAAAATCTGGGTCCGGTGGGACTCGAACCCACGACCAAGTGATTAAGAGTCACCTGCTCTACCAACTGAGCTACAAACCCAAAAGTATTCAATTTTCAATCTGTATCCCTGCTCAGTTGCTAGAGCAGGCTCTACATTTTATTTTGGTTCACTCTCGTTCACCAACAGGAGCTACAAACCCAAAAGTATTCAATTTTCAATCTGTATCCCTGCTCAGTTGCTAGAGCAGGCTCTACATTTTATTTTGGTTCACTCTCGTTCACCAACAGGAGCTACAAACCCAAAAGTATTCAATTTTCAATCTATATCCCTGCTCAGTTGCTAGAGCAGGCTCTACATCACTACTAGTTTATGATAATTGCCAAATAAAATCAAGAGGCTATTTAAAAATACATTTTTATGCTAATATTATAAACAAATGTCCACGTAGTTCAGATGGATAGAACGCCACCCTCCTAAGGTGGATGTCGGAGGTTCGAATCCTCTCGCGGACATTTTAATCTATTTATCTATCAGATAGATAGAATGTGCCCTCAAACAATGTGACTGCAGAGGTTGTGAATTTTTCCATCGACTCACGAAAAAGTAAAATCAATCTCAAACTTCATTAACATCAAGGAGTAAAATATTGGCTGAAATATTTGGAAACATAAATTCAATAGAGCGTTGTTCTACTTCTATTGTTAATGAAACAAATTTTCTAATCAAACTTCAAGGTTGCAACATGCGTTGTCTACACTGCAGTTCCCCTGAAACATTTAGCCATGCTGTAAACAAAAAAATGAGTGTTGGTGAAGTTGTTTCAAAAATACTTCAAGTAGAGAATTTTATAAAAAATGGCGGAGTGGTAATTTCAGGCGGCGAACCGTTGTTGCAAATTGATTTTGTTACAGAGATATTTAAAAAAGCAAAAGAATTAAAATTAAAAACAACTCTTGACACATCAGGAATTTTAACAAACCCAACAGATTATGTAAAATTGGACAAAATGCTGATGTATACTGATTTGGTTTTGTTAAATATCAAACACATAGATTTGGAATTGCACAAAAAACTTACAGGTCAGCCAAATTCTATAGTAAAACAATTTGCAATGCATTTATCAAAAAAAGATATACCGACAAGAATCAGATACATAGCAATTCCTAATGTCAATACAAACAAAAAATATTTAATTGCTTTGGGTGAATTTTTGGCAACTCTTCGAAATATAAAGGGGCTAGATGTTATTCCGTTTAGAAATTTTGCTCAAAAGTACAAAAGTTTGAATATAGAATACAAGCTAAACGATATTCAAACACCTACAAATGAATATGTGCAAGAAGTCAAAAATACAATCATAGATTCAATAAAGAACCATAAAAATAGCCTCATTTAAGAGGCTATTTTTAGCAATTGTAATGAGAACATTGTATTTCATCTCTAATCGAGAATACCAAGTAACCAACCGCACACAAGCCAACTATTGTGTAGATTGCTCTTGAAATTGCTGACATATCGCCAAACAAATATCCAATTAAATCAAAATCAAATGCCCCAATTAGCCCCCAGTTTAGTGCGCCTATAATAACTACTGTATATGTTATCCATTTGAAAATATTTGTGAAGTTCATTTTTTCCTCCTTTAAAATTCAAATTAAGTATATTTTAAAAAAGTGAAAAAAATAATCCTAAACTTGCTTAGGTCAACAGGACTATATTTTGCCCAAGATATTTAATTTGTAATCGAGTCCGATTTCTTCAAAACAGACAACAGGAACGTCCATAAATAATTGAGAAACCAATATAAAAATAATTTGCCTAAATTGTTGCGGCACAATAATAACCGCATTTTGGTTTATTATGTCATTTTTGGTTTCTTTGAGAATTTTTTTAAATTTTGAAAATTTAGACAAATCAATTCTTATGTTGTTTTCGTCTTTATTGGTTTGTTTTTCTAACAATTCAATCGTATCGTCGTCCAATTCATAAGCAAAAATTTCTTTATCTTTTGTAGAAATGCTGTCAGAAATCTGCCTAGACAGAGCAATTCTCAACCTGTCAAGCAAATCTGCTTTGTTTGGGTCATCAGAAAAATCGTTTAATTTTTCAAAAATATAATTTATATTTCTAATGCTTACTCTTTCTCTAATAAGCTGAATTAACAAATATTTTAGTTCAGAGGCACTAATGTAATCGCCTAAAATATTATCCACCAAAAGCTCATTTTGTGCAGAAACCATATCGATATAACGATTCAAATCATTGTAATCAAAAATTTCATCAACATGAACAATTGCATAATAGCTCAAATAATTTGCTATATATTCGCTAGCTTCAATCCCTTCGATCCAAAAATCTTTGCAGTCTTCTTTTTTTATCCAGACAATTTTTCTTTTTGTTAAGACATCTTTTGTTTTGTACGAATGCTTGATTGGTTCGCTTGTATTTAATTCGTCTTCAAAAAATGCAAGGCAATCAGGATAAACAAAACCATTTACAACGGCAACACCATGGATGTTGATTGTAAACTCGTATTCATCTAAAGAAGAATTCTCAATAAATTGAACTTTTGGAATAATATAGCCCAGTTCTTTTGTTAGTTCTTGTCGAACTTTTACTGTTTGGGACAGAAGATTTTTTTCATTTTGCGGATCGCAAATAGAATAAATCTCTGAGGACAGATTGATAGAGAGTTTTTCTTCTCCTAGTAATTTTGTCATTTTAGAAGGGATTAAAATTTCTTTTAAATCTCTTTTTAAGTCGTTTAATTCATCAATCTCTTTTTTAACTTCTTCATTTAAAAATTCACGTTCTGTGTCTTTTGAAGTTTCTAAGAATTTTTTTATTTTTTCAATTTTTGTTTTTTTGTCGCCAATTTTTTTCTGCAAATTTATACACAATTCATAAGGCTCTTCTTTTGAATACATCATTTTTTCTACTTGAGAACGGAAGGAAATGATATCTTCTTGGGTTTCTTCTTGTGTATTTTCGACTTCTTTAACAAAAATGCAATTATAGACAATTTTGGAATTTTGTTCTGCTTCATAAATTGAATACAACTCCCATCCCGCAAATGCCATTGAATTTAGCGTATTTTCCAATAATGTTGTATCATCTGTTGGTATTGATTTTATTGAAAATTCTTGTCTGTAGTTCTTTGTCATACTTATTATATTACCACGATAGACGTACAATTAAATATATTTATTAAATTATTTTACTAAATTCAATTTTCCTCTTTGATTGATTTTTCAAGCCAAATTTTCGCTCTTTTGCGGGGATTTAATTTTCCATCAACACGAATCGAATATGCAAAAGGGCAAATATCTTTTACATCATCACATTTTTCGCTTCCACCCGATGGAATACCATCTATATCAATACAGATTACTTTTGAACATCTATAAATTTCGCCTCGTTTTTTGTTTTCATTGCAATAAAATGGTGAATAGTTTGCAGCTTCTTTTGTGCCATCGAAAGAGACATACTTTCCTGTGTATCCGAATGTAAAAGCGGGAGAAAGTTGGTAAAAAACGACTCCATCAGACAGTACTATTTCTTCACCTATGTTTTTTGCTTCTTGTTTGCATTTTTCATCTGTAGAATCCGGAAAACTATCCCAATCTGAACAATAAAAAGCAAGCGTATCTGTTTGTGTTAAGTATTTTGAGCAGTTAACTTTTTTTGTTGTTAAATTATCGGCAATTGTTTTGCACAAATAAGTGGCATCATCACTATTTATATTAGAATCAACTGTGCTTCCATCAGGTTTTACCCCCAAATCTCCATTCAAATAATATTTATCAGAATTTATTAAAGTGGAAATTGTCTGATACAGCGTATCATGAGCTTTTTTAAATTTCATTATATTTTCATCAGGTTTAGAATTTATTGCAACAGGAATAATGACAGCTGTAATTATTCCAATCACAGTCAGGGTTATCATTACTTCAGCAAGGGTAAAAGCCTTTGTATTTGCCATATTCACTCCAATCATGTTGTATGTATGCAACTAAACAAAAATTTAACACTTATTATGTATGTATGCAACACAAAACTAAGAAAAGTTTACAATTAATAAAAAAATTAGGAAAAACTATAAAAAAGATGCGTGATAATAGAGGGATTTCTTGCACAGAGCTTGCTTATAGTTTTGATATTGATAAAGGAAATTTGAGCAGAATTGAAAACGGTTTAATTGATTGCAAATTTACAACTTTGTGGAAAATTTCAGAAGCTCTTAATATAAAGCTTTCTGAGTTGATTTTGTGTTTGGAAAAAGATATGGGAAGCAATTTTAGTCTTAGCATTGAAGAAGAATAAAACCCGAAATTTTAACAAATTTCGGGTTTTATTTATTATTGTATTAAGTCAAGTCTGACTAAATTCACTTGATTCGGGTATGGTCTATGTGCTTCGGCAAGACTCAACGTCTTCCCGTTCGCACTTCGCACACCTCTGCCCTCATCTTCGTTCGTTAAGTCAAGTCTGACTAAACTCACTTGATTCGGGTAATTAGTCTTTTGCGTGTCCTGCTGTACCTAGAACGTCACGCATTTTGTGCATAACCATTTCTTTAACGGCAGTTCTACCAGGTCCCATATATTCACGTGGGTCGAATTTTTCAGGATGTTCGATGAAGAATTCTCTGATAGTAGAAGTCATAGCCAATCTCAAATCTGTATCGATGTTGATTTTAGCTACACCGTGTTTAGAAGCATAGTTTAACATGTCTTCAGGAACACCTTGTGCGTTTGGAAGATTTCCGCCATATTTGTTACATTTAGCAACAAATTCTGCAGGAACTGAAGAAGAACCATGAAGAACGATTGGATAATCACCAAAACCAGCTTCTTTTAGAGCATCTTTAATTTCTTTCAATCTGTCGAAATCAAGTTTAGCTTCGCCAGCGAATTTGTATGCACCGTGTGAAGTTCCGATAGCAATTGCTAATGAATCACAACCGGTTTGTCTAACAAATTCAACAGCTTCTTTAACGTTTGTATATTTAGCATCTTTAGCATCAACATTTACATCATCTTCAACACCGGCTAATTTACCAAGTTCAGCTTCTACTGAAACTCCTCTTTCGTGAGCATATTCAACAACTTTTTTAGTTAAAGCTACGTTTTCTTCGAATGGGAATCTGCTTCCGTCTATCATAACTGAAGAGAAACCGCCATCGATACAAGCTTTACAAATTTCAAAATCTGCACCATGGTCAAGGTGAAGAGCGATAGGAACTGTTGTTGTAGCTAATGCTGCTTCTACTAATTTGATTAAATATGTTTGGTTAGCATATTTTCTAGCACCTGCTGATACTTGAAGAATGATAGGAGATTGAGTTTCTTCAGCAGCTTCTGCAATACCTTGTAGAATTTCCATGTTGTTAACATTGTAAGCTCCGATTGCATAACCGCCTGCAAGAGCTTTTTTGAACATTTCGTTTGTTCCAACTAATTTTCTTTCTGTCATAAGTTTTTATCCTTTAAATAAAATACCTCTACATACTTTAATGTATATCAAAAATACTTTACATACAAGGAAATTTTATGACAAGTAGTCTGCAATTATTTGTTTAATTTCTGGATCTTCTATAGCATCAATTCCTGATGTTTGATATGCTTTTACAATGTCGCTTGCTATTTTTGAAGCTGATGAAAATTCTTCAGTTCCTGCCATTTGCCAGAAGTTTTTTCTATAACGGTTTAAGGTTATTTGTTCTGTTCTTGTTAAATATTCCGGATTTTCGGTATTTTCATCTTGTTTATCTATTCTTGCTTCTTTTTCTAATATTTTTGCAATGTAACCGTCTTGGTGAGCAATTTCTGAAGCTACATTTTTTGTATTTGGAGCTAAATGCCATGCGATTTTGCTTCTTAGACC